>DATGHS010000550.1:0-26585 GCA_035307785.1 Gemmataceae bacterium | reverse complement strand
GGAAAGCACGACTTGCCGGTCGAAGCTCTTCCAAAGATGAAACGCCTCCAGGGTCACGTTCATCCGAATTGGCCCAAGCCTTATAACCGGAAAGACACTACTCTTTCGTATATGCCAACAAACGTTTTCCTATTATGGACTATACCTGATTTCGGGTTAGATTCAACGAGGCGCGACGGCGCGATGAGTCGGATGCTCAGCGATGTTCGCTCATCGCGATCCCATATCGATGCCTTGGCCAGCGTCCCGCTCATTTCTATAATCGCCATACCAACATATCGGTTCCCCTAGTGGTGTTTCCGCATGGATGACTCCCATTCGGTTGATTCGCTGCGGCCCAAGTATCATCGCGTGGTGCTGAAGCTCAGCGGCGAAAGTTTTGGCCCCAGCGGCAAAATCGGCATCAGCATCGACGAGACGTTGAGCATTGCCCGCCAAGCCAAGCGGGTGGTCGAACGCGGCGTGCAATTGGCCATCGTGGTGGGCGGCGGCAACCTCATTCGCGGCGCCCAATTCGCGGCCGGCAGCCAGATGATCCGCGACGTGACGGCCGACCACATGGGCATGCTCGCAACTGTTATGAACGCGCTCACGCTGCAAGACGCGCTGGAAAGTCTGAATTGCGAAACGCGCGTGCAGTCGGCCATCCCGATGAACACGGTGTGCGAGCCGTATATTCGGCGCCGTTGCGTTCGCCATCTGGAACGTGGCCGCATCGTCATCCTGGCCGGCGGCACGGGCAATCCGTTCGTCACCACCGACACCGCCGCCGCACTGCGAGCCCGGGAAATTGAAGCAGCCATTCTGCTGAAAGCGACGAAGGTGGACGGCGTGTACAGTGCTCCGCCGGAAATCAATCCGCACGCCGTGCGCTATGAGAAGTTGACATACGAGCAAGTAATCAAAGATAATTTGAAGGTAATGGATATTTCGGCCATCGAGATGTGCCAGAAGATTCATTTGCCGATTTTGGTTTTTGAATTCAAGCGCGAAGGCAACATCGAGCGGGCCATCGCGGGGCAAACGATCGGAACGGTGATCTGGTCGGCGGAGGCTTTCGCCAAGCCACCGATGTAAATCGCGGAGACCCCACCCATGGGCAGCGACGAAATCCTATTAGATTGCGAAGAGCGCATGGAAAAGGCCACGAATGTCTTTCGCGACCAGTTGCGCGGCCTACGCACCGGCCGGGCGACGCCGGCTATGCTCGACAACATTCGCGTGGAATACTACGGCTCGCCCACGCCGATTAAGCAGTTGGCCCAGATCGGCTCGCCCGACCCGCAGCAACTGGTGATCCGCCCGTTCAATGTGGGCGACCTGAAAGAGATCGAAAAAGCGATCCGCTCCAGCGATCTCGGTCTCGCCCCGAACAACGACGGCAAGATCATTCGTTTGCAGATACCTGCCATGAGCGGCGAACAACGCACCAAGCTGGTGAAGCGCGTAAAGGAACTGGCCGAAGATGCCAAGGTCGCTTGCCGAAACGTCCGCCGCGATGCCAATAAGCACTTCGAGCAAGCCGAAAAAGACGGCGAGATGACCGAAGACGAGCGCGACCAGGGCAAGGAAGAGGTGCAAAAACTGCTCAAGACCTACGAAGGCAAGGTTGAGGAACTGGCCGACAAGAAATCGGCGGAGATCGTGGAGCAGTAACCGGCGCTGCCCCTTGCCGCTTAGCGAGGCTTGGAGCTGAGCCACCAGTGATGACTTGCATGTGAATCCACTGAATGCGCTCCATCTCTCAACTCGCGCAGCAATTATTTATTTCGCTCGAGTACGGGTTGTCGCATGAAGCGAGTCAGCAAAGCGCCCAACTCTTCGGCGCCAACGCACTTATCCCCCTGCCACGTGAGCCGGCCTGGCGCAAGTTCCTGGCGAAGCTCGACGAGCCCATCATCAAGATCCTCCTCGCCGCCGCTCTCCTCTCGATCATCGTTGAGTTATTTCGCGCCCATTCCATCATCGGCTTCGACGCGCTGGTGCTCGTCGCGGTTGCGCTGGGCGTGGCCTTTGCCGTTCCGAGGCTCCGCGCGTGGGCGCCAGCCTGTATGTTCGCGCTGGCCATTCTCTGCGCGGCACAAAGCGCGGCGTTGGGCCATCCGGCGTATGAAGGCCTGGCCGTGATGGTCGCGGTGATCCTCGCCACCGGCGTGTCCTTTCTCAGCGAATACCGCAGCGACCGCGAATTCGAAGCACTGAATGCCGGCAAAGAAGCGATTCTGGTGAAAGTCACGCGAGCGGGCGCGATGACCACGATGCCCATCGAGGAAATCGTTGTCGGCGATCTGGTTACACTGGAAACCGGTGACGAAGTTCCAGCTGACGGCCGCGTGGTGCGTGCTTCCGAGCTGAGCATCGATCAAGCGCTGCTCACCGGCGAGACCGAACCGGTACTCAAAGCGCCAAGAGTGCAAGAGAATACGAATGACGGGCCCGGCGAACCGGAATGTCTGTATCGGGGCACCCAAGTCGTCGACGGCGTCGGGCAAATGATCGTGACCGAAGTCGGCGATAAAACGATGGTTGGCCAGATCGCCCGGCATCTCGCGGCCGATGAAGCCTTGGCGGAGGGCAGCGCGAATCGAGTTCAGCAAAAGCTAACAATCTCCAAAACGCTCACGCCGCTGCAACAAAAACTCGCAGATTTGGCCCGTCTCATTAGTAGGGTCGGATACGTGGCCGCTGGCCTTATTTTCCTGGCTCTAATTGTCCGCGGTCTGCTTCAGCACGAGATTTTTTTCCCGGCTGATCGCATCCAACTGCTCGACGTGGCCGGCAAATTACTTGACGCCATCATGTACACGGTCATCATCATCGTGGTCGCGGTTCCGGAGGGGCTGCCCATGAGTGTGACCATAGCGCTCGCCTTGGCCATGCGCAAGATGACGCGTGCCAACGCGCTGGTTCGCCAACTAATCGCTTGCGAAACCATCGGCTCGGCCACCATAATCTGCACCGACAAGACCGGCACGCTGACGCAGAACAAGATGCAAGTGACTCGGCTTTTCTTCGCCGGGCAAACGTCTAATCGTGGCCAACCCGGCTGGCCGGTCCTCGACAGTGCCCCACCCTGGCCGCGAAACGGTGAGCCGCTCGATTGGATCGCACTGATTGCGGCGGTCAATTCCACCGCGCATTTGACCGCGACCGAAAGTGGCAAGCCTGCAGCCTTCGGCAACACGACCGAAGGCGCGCTATTGCTCTGGCTGCATGAAAACGGGTTGGAATATCAAGCGCTCCGGCTGCAGTTTCCGCCGATTTATCAGGTCCATTTTTCCTCGGAGCGCAAGCGGATGATAACCGTCATCCAGTACGGATCGAAATTGGCCGTATTGGTCAAAGGCGCGCCGGAACGGGTCGTCGAGCAATCGACGCACTATCTGAATGCCGATGGTTCACCGCAACGATGGACGACCGAAGCGCGTGCCTTGCTGGACGAAGCGCTTTCAGCCGCTGCCGGCCAGGCGATGCGTACACTGGCTTTCGCCTATTCGCTTCTTCCGGCCGATACGCCGATGGAGCATAAACTTCTGCACTCCCGCCGGCAGCAACTGGAGCATGGTCTCGTTTTTGTCGGCTTGGTTGCAATTCGCGATCCGCTGCGCGACGACGTGCCGGAAGCGGTGCAGCAATGCCGCGACGCCGGGATCGACGTGAAAATGATCACGGGCGACAACCCGAGCACCGCGCGCGCCGTCGCCGGCGAGATCGGCTTGCTGGATATAGCGGAACCTGTAGTGCTTACCAGCCAGGAATTCAATGCGCTTTCCGACGAGCAAGTGAAGGAACTGCTCCCACGACTCCGCGTGCTGGCCCGTGCGCTGCCCCTGGATAAACTGCGCCTGGTCCGGTTGTTGCAGGAACAGAATGAAGTCGTCGCGATGACCGGCGACGGCGCTAACGATGCGCCATCGTTGAAAAAAGCCGACGTGGGATTAGCGATGGGGCTGACCGGAACCGAGGTCGCCAAGGAAGCCAGCAAGATCGTTTTGCTCGACGATTCCTTCGCGACCATCGTCAAGGCGGTGCTTTGGGGCCGGTCGCTGTATGAAAACATTCAGCGCTTTCTGCAATTTCAGCTCACGATCAACGTGAGCGCTCTTACGATTGCCTTCTTGGGGCCATTTCTCAACATCCGCCCGCCGTTCACCGTCCTGCAACTTCTCTGGATCAATGTCGTAATGGACACCTTCGCCTCGATCGCGCTTTGCTCCGAGCCGCCGCAGCCAGGCCTCATGAAAATGAAGCCGAAACGGAAGAACGATAACATTGTCACGCGAGCAATGGCGTTCACGCTCTTTTCAACTGCGGCATTCTTTGTCGTGGCGATGATTCGGATGCTATTGGGCATGCAATATGGCCAATGGTTCGCAGCCGGCAGCGGGCCGAATCCTGACCAATGGGAGTTTGCGCCGCTGAATGTCCGCCAAGTAAGCGTCTTTTTCAGCACCTACGTCTGGTTTCAGGTGTGGAACCTGGTGAATTGCCGCTCATTGACGCCGGGCCGTAGCGGTTTCGCCGGTTTACTTCAAAACCGCGCATTCCTGATGATTGCCGGCCTGACGGTGCTTGGCCAGTTTTTGATCACTACCTTGGGTGGAGCAATCTTTCGCGTCGAGCGACTGAATTGGACCGACTGGTTGGCGCTTGCAGTGTTGACTTCGACGGTCTTGATTTTCGGCCATGCCTGCAAATGGGTGTACCAACGCATCAAGCCCGATTGGTTTGGCAGTCCCAAGAAATAAAAGGCTTTTTTTCTGCTTTTGCTAATGTTTTCGCCATCTATTGCGGACTTAGTAAACTGTAGCGGCGCCTTCTAGCAGATGTTCCGGAAACTTGGATTGTTGACTAAGATGCACCGCTCGCGCAGGCCTCGTGCGTCGCCTTCTGCCGGAACTTGTGGGTTTTGAACGCGTCCAATAGGTATAGGTCTAACCGGCCCTGGAATATCCTCTCTTCTTTTAGGTTGGGAGCAAAAGCAATGCGGTCTGTTTCTTTCCTGGGTGCCATGCTCGTCTCGCTTGGACTTGCCTTCAACGTCTTTGCGGCTGATGAAAAGAAGGATTCGAAAGAGCCGAAGGAAAGCCCGTCGGCTTCCAGCTACGTGTCGGTAAACGACGTCACGGTGGTCATTTCGGGGGCTAGTAGCAACTCGGTCTCGATCAAAGTGCAAGGGTACAAGGGCAACGCCAAGCGCCCACAAGCTACCACACAAGACGATGAGCTAACCTTTACCTCCGACGTGGTCATTCGCCAACGGCACCTGCCGCCGAAGCTGGATGAGAAGGGAAAGAAGATCGCGTATACGTCCGAAGAGTTGCAGAAGCTCAAAGGCAAGGGTGGCGTGGGATACGAAGCCAGCCCGAGCGACCTGCACACTGGCCAGACTGTTAGCTTGCACCTCGTCAAGTTGAAAGGCGCCAAGGGCGAAGACGCAAATAAGCTGTACGTCTCGAAGATCATCATCGAATCCGAGCCGCCCCCACATCCCCAGGACCAGGCGAAAAAGCCGGATAAGAAGCCGTAAGTGGGAATTCGCCTTCAGGCCGCCGCAAGCGACAAGGTTGCTTGTGGCGTTTTTGTTTGCGGCGAGCCCATCTGCTTGCATCGGCCCATGTTCCCCGCTACCCTGATGCTATGGCTTTTGTGCGGAGGAACCCCGGCATGCGCTGGTCTGCTATCGTTTTGCTTTTGGCTTTACCTGCCTCGTTGCCGGCCCAGGATGCCACGCTTCAGGAAGCTCGCGCGCGCTGGTTGCACGGCAACTACGAGGAGGCTCGTGCCGCATACGCGGAGCTAGCGAAAGCAGATAATGCGAAGCCGGCAGTGTTCGTGGGCTGGAGCCGGGCATTCCAAAGCCAGGGCGAATACGATAAGGCGCTCGAAATCGTTGAGAAAGCGTTGAAGGACCGGCCCGACAATGAGGAACTGCTGGCCCGCAATGCGGAACTCCTTTATCTGCGCGGGCGCTGGGACGAAGCCGAGGCCGCGGCTGATGCTGCCATCAAAAAGAAGTCGGAGCAATTCCTGGCGCGCTGGATTAAGGCACGCGTGCTCAATGATCGCGGCAAACTCGAGGACGCCGATCAGGCATTCCGTTGGTTTGTGCGAACCTACTCTGCTCGCAGCGAGGCCGACAAGGATATCAAGGACCCGGAAGAACTTTGCCTCGTGGGTCTGGCCGGTGTCGAAAACGCCAACTGGCATAGCATCACGGATCAATTCAACTTTATCTTGAATGATGTCTATTCCGACGTGCTGAAAGCCGACAAGGATTACTGGTTCGGCGAACTGTATGCTGGCAATCTGCTGCTGGAGAAATACAACCGTGGCGAAGCGGTGTCTGCCTTCGATAAGGCGCTGA
Source organism: Gemmataceae bacterium (assembly GCA_035307785.1). Classification (GTDB taxonomy): domain Bacteria; phylum Planctomycetota; class Planctomycetia; order Gemmatales; family Gemmataceae; genus DATGHS01. Next base: position 20,218 of record DATGHS010000550.1, on the reverse strand, counting down.
AGATCAACCCGCGCGCGGCGGAAGCGTTGGTCGGCAAAGCGATCGCCCATTCGCAACGCTTCGATCTGAAAGAAGCCGAGGATTTTGCAAACCAGGCGCTGAAGATTAACCCGAAGCTCGTAGACGCATTACTGGTCAAGGCAGATTTGCAGTTATTGGCCGGAGATCTCGTCAAGGTGCGCGAGCTTCTCGACGAAGCCCTCAAAGTTAACCCGCGCGACGAGCACGTGCTGGGCCGGCTGGCTGGACTTTATGTCATTCAACACAAAGCGGACGAACTGGCAAAGCTGGAAAAAGAAGTCACGGCTTACGATCCCAAGCCGGGCTTGCTGTACCACGAATGCGGCAACGCACTCACTCATCGCAAATTGCTGACTACGGCGGAGGGTTATTACAAGAAGGCGATCGCGCTGCGGCCGAACATGCCCTGGCCACGCGATGAACTCGGCCTGCTGTACATGTTGATGGGTAAGGAGGCGGAAGCAAGCAAGGTTCTGGATGAAGCCTTCAATGCGGACCGCTTCAATGTGCGCGTCGCCAACTCGCGCAAGGTGCTCGAGCATCTGAAGCTATACGAAACGATCAAAACGCCGCACTTCCTGCTGCGCTATTCGCCGAAAAACGATCCGGTGTTGGCTCGTTACATGGCTGACTATCTGGAACAGCTTTACGACAATTATTCCAAGCAATTCACCTATGCGCCCAATGAGCCAATCCTGGTCGAAGTGTTCAACAATCACGAGTTTTTCAGCGGTCGCGTAATCGCCGTGCCCGATTTGCACACGATCGGCGCCTGCACCGGCCGCATGTTTGCCATGGTATCGCCCAAGGGAAGAGGCATCCGCAAGCCTTTCAACTGGGGCCGGGTCCTGCGGCACGAATTGGTGCACATCTTCAATCTCGAACAAACCGACATGCAAGTTCCGCATTGGCTCACCGAGGGGCTGGCCGTGAGCAATGAAGGCTTCCCCCGGCCGCCCCTGTGGAACCAGGTGCTCGCCCAGCGCGTCGCCAAGAATGACTTGCTCAACCTGGACAATATCACGCTCGCCTTTGTCCGGCCGAAGGATCAATTGGAATGGACGCTGGCCTATTGCCAGAGTTTGCTCTACGTCGAGTACGCCAAGAAAACTTACGGCGACAAGGTCGTGGGCCAAATGCTGGCCGCGTACATCGACGGCCTGGATGATGCGGCCATGCTGAAAAAAGTCTGCAAGGTGGAAAAGGCGGATTTCGAGAAAGGCTACCGGGCGTATCTGAATGAAGTCGTGAAAGGAATGAAGGTTGCAAAAACCAGCGGCAAACCGATGACAGTGAGCGAATTGCAAGCGGCCCACGAGAAGGATCCGGAAGATATCGAAATCGCCGCCAAGTTGGCCGAGCGACTGCTCAGCCGTGAGCCGGCCGAGGCACGCAAACTAGCCGAGGCGGTGTTGGCCAAGCAAAAAGATCACCCGAAGGCGGCGGTCGTGCTGGCCAAGCTGGAGGCAAAGGCGGGCCGCACTGACGAAGCCATCAAAGCCCTCGAGGTGGCACTAAAAAAAGTCGAACCGGATGCCGGTTTGATCCTGGCACTGGGCCGGCTCTATGTGGAAGGCAGCAAGCTGGACAAGGCTGCGGAGTTGTTCGAACAGGGCCGGAAGGTCGACCCGTATGACCCGGTCTTTCTCGAAGAACTTGCCCGGCTGTACAAGAAGACTGACGACAAGGCGAAGCGAATCGCTGTGTTGACGGAACTGGTGGCCACGGATGCTGACGAATTCGACCAGCGTAAGTTGCTGGCCCAGATGCTGCTCGCTGAGGGCCGCAACGCGGAGGCCGAGAAGGTCGCCAAGGACGCGCTGGAAATCGACTTGCTGGATGAGGAAGTGCAAGACGTCCTCTTCAAAGCGCTGAAAGCGCAAAAAAAGGACGACGAGGCCGCCCGCATCAAGAAATTGTTGCAGGATTAACTGTTGCCGCTTGCGGCTTAGCACTATGACCTTGAACCAACTTCAGGATATGATTCGTACCATGTATGGAGCTAAAGACGGCGCACGTGGCATGGAAGGCACGTTCATGTGGTTCATGGAAGAGGTGGGCGAGCTGTCGGCAGCATTGCGTGGCGGAACTCGGGAAGAGCAAGTACTGGAATTCGCCGACGTACTGGCCTGGCTGGTCACGCTCGCGAACATCGCCAACGTCGATTTAGAAGCGGCAATGTCTGCGAAATATGGTGCGGGTTGCCCCGGTTGCGGTCGATCGCCGTGTGTGTGCGGAACTGCGGAGAAACCATAGTTTTGGTGAGTGGTGAGTGGTGAGTTGTAAACAACGTGGGGCGGTTGTCATTCATGCGTCACCTCTTTCGTTACACGTTTGCAGCGAGTCTCGGCTGCCTGCTCCTGTTCGCGTCGGCGTGCAATCGCGCTCCCACGGGTGGCGGCGACGGCCGCTTCAAAGTGCAACTAAAAAACGTGCAAGTCGGTCTCAAGCCGGGGCCGATGCCCGGCAACGACGACCCATTGCGCCGTTACCCGCTGTACAAGGCCGGCATGTGGACGCCGGTGCTCGTCGAGATCGAAGGCAAGGGCAAGCTCGACGAGACCGAGTTGGTGGTGGAAACGACCGACAGCAGCGACATCTTGAACAACTACACTATTAAGCTGCCCCCGGTGGAATTCTCCGCCGAAGCCCCCACGGTTCAGGTCGTGAGCTATGCCCGGCCCGGGAAGCCGGATAGCAATGTCACGGTGTACTTGCGCACCGGCGGCAAAGATGTTTGTCAGCCGTATGAACTCACGCCTTCGGCCCTGAAACCTTCGGATTACTTGTACCTGACGCTGGGGCGGCGTCTTTCCGGATTGCGCATTCCGGGTCAGGAAGATAAGGTATTTCGCCAATCGGAAATTGCCGCCATCGACAACGCCTCGGAGTTGCCGACACAATGGTTCGGTTACAACACGGTGGACCTCGTGATTCTGACCACGGGGAATGCCGAGTTTGTGAATGGACTTTTGGATAACGAACTGCGGCGGCGAGCGCTGCTTGAGTGGGTGCAACGCGGCGGCAAGCTGGTGATCAGCGTCAGCAGCAATCAGCAGTTGCTCGCCAACCGGCCGGACCTGAAGGCCGTATTGCCCGTCGAGCTAACTGGCACGCTTACCTTCCCGTCCATCCGGCCGGCCTGGGCGGAAACCTCGGGACCGACCGAAGAAATGGCCGACACAAAGGGCAAAAGCCCGGTGCTGATAGCGAAGATGGAACCGAAGCCCGGCCGCAATGTCCGCATTCCGTTGTTGCATCAGAAGAAATATCCATTGGTAGCGCAGGCGAATTTCGGATTGGGCCGGGTGACGGTCGTCGCGTTTGATCTCGACCAAGCGCCCTTTACGCAATGGAAGGGCCAGCCCGCGTTCTGGAATACCTTGCTGATAGAAAGCGGCCCCGCCTATGCGACCAATGTCCAGAAGGATGACTTCTTCAGCTCGACTCATGCCGCCAACGATCCAGAACTGCTGTCGCAAATGCAGCGCAGTCTGGAAGAGTTTGAAAACGTGCCGGTCATTTCGTTCTGGTGGGTAGCGCTTTTCATTCTCCTGTATATCTTGGTGGTCGGCCCGCTCGATTACTTCCTGCTCAAGAAGGTGGTGAAGCGCCTGGAATTAACGTGGGTGACGTTCCCGATCGTGGTGATCAGCGTGAGCGCGGCGGCTTATTTCACCGCCTACTCGCTGAAAGGCCACGATCAGAAGATCAACAAGCTCGACCTGGTGGACATTGACCTGGAGACTTCCACGGTGCAGGGCAACACCTGGTTTTCCATCTTCAGCCCGCGAATTCAGAATTACTCGGTGACCGTGGAACCGGCCGAGCGCTGGGGCTTGCGCAAGGATTCGCCGCCAATGCCGCTGGTAAGCTGGATGGGAAGTGCCAACAAGGGCCGGCAGAGCCTCTTTCGGCGCTCCTACGACTACGAGCCGGCAGCGGCGGGGATGGACCACGTGCCCATCCAGGTGTGGTCGACCAAGGGATTCCAGGCGTCATGGCAAGCACCCATCGACCTGGCCAATCCGCCGCTCAAGGCGAATCTTGGCTCGCGCGAAGCGAACGAAGTCCACGGCGAGATCAGCAACAAACTTCCGGTGACGTTGCAGGAAGTCTATTTGATCCACGGCAAAAACGTGTACCCGTTGGGCACACTTACTGCCGGGAACAGCACGCGCATCGCCGTGGCCAAGAAGGATATTATCGACCTCAGGACCTGGCTCACTTCATCTACCGGATTTACGAATTTGTCGCCGGCTTACGGCAACAACTATCGCAACGTCAGCGGTAACTTCGCCGACCCGGAGCCGGCTCGCCATTTCATGCGCTCGCTCATGTTCCACGAGGCGCTGCAGAAGGCTGGGTCCGGATCATTCTTTAATGGCAGCGTACGCGAGTACGATCAATCGTGGCGATTGCGGACGGATGACAACCCGCCGGGTGAAGAAGCCATCCTGGTCGCCAAGGTCGCCGAGGAACACGGGGCGGCGAAAGACGTGGCCGGCAAGCCCAGCTGTGTATCCCGCCTGAAGCTCGGCACGCCCCTCGACGGCACCATGCGGCAAGAAACCTATGTGCGTATGTTCTTGAAAGTGCAATTGGAAAAATGATCCCATTGGCCGCTTGCGAATTCGTCGGCGAAGCCGCAAATGGCATGTCTGATTTGAGAAAGACTCCATGATCGAAACCCGCGATCTCACGAAGATGTACGGCGATCTCTATGCGCTCAATCGCCTCACGCTCAAGTTGGAAAAAGGCGACGTGTATGGCTTCATTGGCCCCAACGGCGCTGGCAAAACCACGACGATGCGCATCTTGGCCACGCTGCTCAACCCTACCTGGGGCGAGGCGTCGGTCTGCGGCTACTCGATCTACAACGGGTCGAAAGAAATCCGCCGGCTGATCGGCTACATGCCCGATTTCTTCGGCGTGTATGACGACATGAAGGTGATCGAGTATCTGGAGTTTTTCGCCGCCGCCTACCGCATCAAGGGGCCGGAACGCAAGCAGAAGTGTGAGCAAGTGCTGGAGCTAGTCGACCTTGGCTACAAGCGCGATGCGCTGGTGACGAGCCTGTCGCGCGGCATGACGCAGCGCCTGGGTCTCGCCCGCGTTTTGCTGCATGAGCCGCAAGTGCTGCTACTCGACGAGCCGGCCAGCGGTCTCGACCCGCGTGCCCGAATCGAAATGCGCGGCCTGCTCAAAGAACTGCGCAGCATGGGGAAGACCATCCTCGTTTCGAGCCACATTCTTCCGGAACTGGCCGACATTTGCAACAAGATTGGAATCATCGAGCGGGGCAAGCTCCTGTTCGATGGCGACGTGGAGGCCGCCATTCGCCAGGTCCGTCACAGCCTGGTGTATCTCGTTTCGGTGGCGAACGGTCTGAACCCGACGGCCCGCAGCCATCTGGAGCGCCATCCCGATGTGAAAGAAGTCGAATTCAAGGAACAAGAGGACTACCTGCGCGTTACCCTCAAAGACGGCGTGAAAGACGGCACCTTCGTGGCCGACTTGTTGGTGAAAAGCAACCTGCGTTTGAAAATGCTGAAGGAAGAAGAAATTGATCTCGAAGACGTGTTCATGGGCATCACGAAAGGGATCACGAATTGACGGCGGTTTGCGGCTTAGCGGGCTAACTCATGTCGGTGATGGCTTTTTGCACAGGTTGCGGGCAGCGGCAGGAGGTGCCGGCCGGATACAGCAAGGCGAAGTTCCGCTGCGCCGAGTGCGGCGTCATCTTCGAGCTTCCGCCCGACATTCGCGAATTGGCCCGCAATGCTCCCGCTGTCGAAGAAAAACCCGCCCCGGTGCAACCGGCAAGAACGAAGCCGCGTGTCAAGCAGACCGAAGCCGATGCCGCCGCGGACCTTCTCTTGGAGCCGGCAGAAACTCAAAAACCAAAGCCCGCCACGCCCCCTTCACCAAAGCGGAAGGTGATTGAAGAATCTCCACCGGCACTCGATCAAAATGGCGAGCCATCGGCTCCTGCCCGGCCAGCGTCCAAGCCGCCAGTATCGTCTCCACCCCCTCCTTCGAGAAAGGCGATCCAGAAAGCGCGGAATTCCATTCCGCCGCCCCAGGACGACGACGATATCGTCCCGGTGGAAGACGAAGAGCCCGTGGTTGCTGGCGAAGAAGAGCCGATCACGGCTCAAGAAGAGGAACCGGAGCGCGAAGTTTTGATCGAAGGCACGGAAGAGGACGATCGCAACCCATATCGTGTGACCGGTGACGTCAAGACCCGCCGCTGTCCGGAATGCAACAAAGCCATCGATTACCGCGAAAACTTCTGCGTTCACTGCGGCTTTAACCTGAAGACCGGCGAAAAGAAGAAACGCGCCTTTCAGCCGCTGAATCTTGTTTGGGAAAATGGCTGGCCGCTGCAAAAGCGGATAACGGCGTTCTTCATTGCTCAGGCAATTAACCTGGTCCTGACCATTGTGCTGACGATTGTGAGTGACTACGCGGTGTCGTTCATCATGCTCTTTCTGCAAATCGGTCTCCAGGCGTTCTTGCTGGGCACGTTCGATACGCTGAAGCTCACGCGCAATGCGAAGGGCAAAGTTACCATCACCAAAACCTGGCGTTACGCATTCATTCCGCAGAAGCCGCAAACCATCCGTTGGAAGGATCACGAAGGTCTGGTGCTCGTCCAGTCCAACGAGCCCGACATGTTCAGCTGGGGCATGATGTTCATTCTCCTCGGCTATGGCTGCATTCCGGGGATTCTCTTTTGGTACTATGTCATTCGGCCCGATAAGTGGGACGTATCATTAGCTTTCGCCCACGGTTCGGCCGATTTATCGATTCACCATGGTTTGAACGAGGCGCGCGCGCGGGAAATTCATGCCGCGGTCAGCGATGCCACTGGATTGAAGGATAACCGCTAGACCGCCGCTTGCGGCGGAGCAGAATATTATGCGCATTCTCGTCACCGGCGGCGCCGGGTACATTGGCAGCCACACCGTTCGCCTGTTGCTTACTCACGGGCATGACGTCTGGGTGTACGACAATCTGTCGATGGGTCATCGCGGGGCGGTTCCGGCCGAGACACTCATCGCGGGCGATCTGAAGGACACGGATTTTCTCGATCACGCGCTGCTCGCCAACCGGATCGAAGCCGTGGTGCACTTCGCTGCCAGTGCCTACGTAGGCGAGTCGGTGGTTCAACCCGCAAAGTATTACCAGAATAATCTTGTCAACACGCTCAATCTGATGGAGCGCATGCGCCGGCATGGTATTTCGCGCTTCGTCTTCTCCAGCACTTGTGCCACCTACGGAGTCCCGGAGCGGATGCCGATCACCGAAGACATGCCGCAGCGGCCGATCAATCCGTACGGCAACACCAAGCTGGCGGTGGAGCGCGCTCTGGCCGATTTCGCGACGGCCTATCAATGGGGCTATGCGGCCTTACGTTACTTCAATGCCGCTGGCGCCGCGGCGGACGGCAGCATTGGCGAGGACCACACTCCGGAAACGCATCTCATTCCGCTGGTGCTGCAATCCATCCTCGGCCAGCGGCCGCACATTGAAATCTTCGGCACCGATTACCCGACCCCCGACGGCACTTGCCTGCGCGATTACATCCACGTCGATGATTTGGCCGAAGCGCACCGCCTGGCCTTGGAACAATTGCAACCCGGCAAGGGGCTCATTTACAACGCCGGCACCGGCAAGTCGCACAGCGTGCGCGAGGTGATTCGCACGGCGGAAGGAATCACGGGCAAGAAAGTGCCGGTGAAGGAGACGCCGCGCCGTCCCGGAGATCCACCGGAACTCGTGGCCGACGGCTCGAAGATTCGCCGCGAACTCAGCTGGACGCCGAAGTATCCGGAGCTACGGCCGATTATCGCCAGTGCCTGGGAATGGCACCGGCGGCATCCGCGGGGATTTGGGGATGGCACGTCTTGATAGGCGGACCTCAAGGTTCGGTTTCTGCTGAGCGCTTTTCCAGCACATTCCGTGCGTAATCGTCCCACGAAACCCGAGCCCGGCCGCGGGCATTGCTGCTGGCACTGCCAGACGGCTGCAGGAATGCCCCCCGAATCTGGTCCTTACTTGCGTAAATGTCATTTTGCTCGAGCAAGCGCTGAATTCGGCTGACGGCCCGGCGTTCGGCAAGGTCTTTCAGCATCGGCTCCGCTTTTTCAGCGGTGGTGATTAGCGTGATGTTGCCGCACGTCACTGCTTCGAGATCGCCCAACTTGGCAAGGATTTGCAGCGCCTGGTTCAAAGGGATGTTGGTCAGGCGGCCGGTGACGGCCACCTTCATGCGCTGCGTGGCCTGCGGGGCAAAGACCACGTTTCGGTCGTTGTACACGGCTATCAGATCGGCAAAGACCGAAGTCAACGGCCGGTTGGTGAAAGCCATTTGTACGAAGGGCAGCCGGAAATCCGCATATGCCTCCGGGCTGTCGGGCCAGTCCAAATCCACGTCGAACCCCGGCCACGGCCCGCCACACTCTCGGCAGGCTTCTTTTAGCGTGGTGATTTCAAGGTGATCCCGGCGAACCAGCACGGTCCCGTTGACCGACTGAAGTGCGAATGTCAGCAGCGAATCGAGCCGGGTGTTCATCATGCGCGGCAGGCGGATCTTCGTCTCTTCGACATTTTCCAGCGGCGGTTCCAGAGCCTTGAACGCATCCTCATAAATGCGAAAACTGACGCCGCAATGATCTTGTAATTGGTTGAGCAGATCCCGAATCGGAATTTCGGTTTTGTAATCGACGTTGATTCGGACGCTGAGTTTTTGCATTACTTCTTCGACAGTCCACTCCCGGTTGCGCTGCGATAAGGAAATGGGCGGCGCTTGCTCTTCCTGCGCTAGAGCACAGGAGGTGATTGACAATAGACAAAGCGCGCTAAGCCACCGGCCGCTGGAAAGAAGCATGGAAACCTGCCGATTAACGATGCGCCTCGGACGTGGCGAGTTGTGGCCTCGCTATTGAAGAGAACGGATGGGACTGCCGAATGTTGGCGGGAGGTCGGATTATGCCTGCGCTAGATTTTTACTTCAGCTTATCCAGCAATTCTTTCGCTTCCTTGGCCGCTTTGGTGTCGGGGTACTTCTCGATCAGCTCCCCGAGCCGCTCCTTGGCCTTGTCCTTCTTGCCGCTGTCGACCAGCATGCGGATGAGTTCGAGCTTGCTGGCGGCATCCTTCTCGGCGTCGCCGCCGGCGGCTGGTTCCGTCTTAGGCGCGTCTTTCTTCTCCGTTTTTGGTGTGTCCTTCTTTTCCGTGGGCTCCTTCGCTACGGCCTTGTCCTTATTCTTGCCCTTATCCGGCTCTTTCTCTTTGGTTTTGGCGGTCATTTTTGCGCCCTTGTCGTCGCCCCGGGCATTTCCTGCCACAATAAGCAGGCCGCCATCGGTCTTGTCGCCTTTCTTGGAGATGATGACGTAGCCCAAATTCTCGCCGAGCATGCCGTCGAGAACTTCTTCCACGGTCTTACCCTTCGCGGTAAAAGTTATTTTTTGATTCATGGAGATGCCGGTGTTGAACTTAATCTGAATCTTGCCTTTGGCGGCATCGTCGATGGCCGAGGCGACTTCGCCCAAGGCATCGCCCAAATTCTTGTTCTTCCATTCAACGTCAGGCATTTTCACCTTGAGCCGCTCTTCGCGGGTCTTGGCGGCTTCTTCGCTGTCTTTCTCGGCGCCGCAAACCGTCAGGATGCCGGCAAGCAGCAGCGCGGTTCCCCCTAGCCAGCGTCGCATATTCTTCTCCTCGTTTACGTGTACGATGGTAACAATGGCACGCATTATCCTATCAACTTAGGCGTTTGGAAGAGGTTTTTGGTTTCGCAAAAAAGCATTTGATTACGAATGGAAACGCTGCAAACTTAGCTAATTGCGCGGATTGCTTGCAACTTTAGAGATGATTTGGGAAAGTTGCCGCAACATATTTTGCATCAAGGACTTAAGACATGGGATTTGTGGGACAAAAAGCACCGCCGATGGTGGTTCTGACCCATCAATTCTGGTAAAATAAGAACAGAAAATTGCGAAAAAACAGGCGACATCGGGTCGCTTCTTCCAATCATTTTTGCAGCAGAGGATGCCTGCATTGGCGGATGAAACCACCCCCCCGTTGCCCCCGCAACCACCTCAGGAAAACGGCTCGGCCGACGGCCAGTTCGAGCCGCTGAACATTGCCGAAGAGCTGAAAGATAGCTACTTGACCTACGCCATGAGCGTGATCGTCAGCCGGGCACTGCCCGACGTGCGCGATGGGCTGAAGCCGTCGCAGCGGCGCATTCTCGTGGCGATGAACGACCTCAACCTCGGCCCCACGGCCGGGCGCATCAAGTGCGCCAAGATCTGCGGCGACACCAGCGGCAACTACCACCCGCACGGCGAAGCGATCGTTTACCCCACGTTGGTGCGCATGGCCCAGGAGTGGAACCTGCGGCACGTGCTCGTCGATAAGCAAGGCAACTTCGGCTCGGTGGCCGGGCTGCCTGCGGCGGCCATGCGGTACACCGAAGCGCGACTGTCGCATGTCGCTTCTGAAATGCTCGAAGACCTCGAGCGCGACACCGTCGACATGATCCCGAACTACGATGGACGGCGAACCGAGCCCATCGTCTTGCCGTGCAAGTTCCCAAATCTGCTCGTGAATGGCTCCGACGGCATCGCGGTCGGCATGGCGACCGAAATTCCTCCGCACAACTTGCGGGAGGTTTGCAATGCCATCGTCAAGCTTGTCGAAAACCCAGACATTAGCGTGATGGAGCTGATGGAAGCCGTGCCGGGTCCCGACTTCCCCACCGGCGGCATCATCTGCGGCCGGCAGGGCATCGTGGAGGGCTACGCCACCGGCCGCGGCAAAGTCACCCTCCGCGCCCGCGCGACCATTGATGAGGATTCCAGCCCGCGGAAAATCATTATTACCGAGGTCCCGTTCCAGGAAACCCGCCTGCATCTTCAGGAGAAAATCGGCGAACTCGTAAAGGACGAGCGCATCAAGGGCATTGCCGCGATGCGCGATGAGTCGGCCGCGCGCAAGGGTGAACCCGTCCGAATCGTCATCGACCTCAAGCGCGGCGAGGATCCGCATTTGATTCTCAATCAGCTGTACCAATACTCGCCGCTGCAAAAGACGGTAAGCATCATTTTGCTGGCGCTGGTGGACGGCCGACCGCGCGTCCTCACGCTCAAGCAGATGATGGAGGAATTCCTGCGCCATCGTGTGCACGTGATTCGCCGGCGCACGGAATTCCTGCTCCGCGAAGCGAAGCGTCGCGGCCATGTGCTCGAAGGCCAGTTAATTGCCATTTCTTCGCTCGACGAAGTCATCAGCATTTGCCGTACCTCGCCGAACCGCAACGAGGCCAAGGAGCGGTTACAGAACATGACCGTGGCCGCAACGGTGCTCGAACGGGCTATCGGCAGCGCGGCCTTCTCTGCCCTCCAACGCGAACTCGGTCACATGGACAACTACCATATGACCGAGGCCCAGGCGGAAGCCGTGGTGCGGCTGCAACTTGGTCAATTAGCCGCTCTGGAGCGCGACGAGATCCTGAAGGAATACGGCGAGTTGCGCAAACAGATCGTCGGCTACGAGGAATTGCTCGGCAACGAGCGGAACATTTACGCGCTGATCAAGCAAGACCTGGAGGAGATGCGCGACAAGTATGGCGACGATCGGCGAACCGAGATTATTGAAGTTGACACCAACATCAATTACGAAGACCTGATTCCCGAAGAGACCACCGTTGTTACCATCAGCCACAACGGCTACCTCAAGCGGCTGCCGGCGAAAACCTATCGCACGCAGCACCGCGGCGGCAAGGGTGTCTCCGGCGGGAGCACCCGCGACGATGATTTTATCGAGCATCTCTTCGTTGCTTCTACGCACGACTATCTGCTGTGCTTCACCACGCGCGGGCAGGTATACTGGCTTAAAGTCTATGAGGTTCCGCAAGCGAGCCGGACCAGCGCGGGTCGATCCATTGCCAATGTGCTCTCGCTCCGGCCGGAGGAGAAGATCACGAGCGTGATTCCGGTGCGCGAGTTCGATGCGAGCCACTACCTGCTGATGGCGACGAAACGCGGGAAGGTTAAAAAGACGGCCCTGGACGAATACAGCCGGCCGCGTTCGGGTGGCATCATTGGGATCAACCTTGAAGATGGCGACACGCTCATCGACGTGGTAATGACGCAAGCCCGTGATGAAGTCGTGCTCAGCACGCGCAGTGGCATGGCCATTCGCTTTGCCGAGAGCGATGCCCGGGCCATGGGCCGCAATACCCAGGGCGTGAAAGGCATCGACCTGCGCGACGGCGATGAACTGGTGGGCATGGTCGTCGTTGATCCGGAAGGTTTCCTGCTCACGGTCTGCGAAAATGGCTACGGTAAGCGAACGCCCTTTGGCGCCAATGTGGCCGAGGAGGAACCGGAAGAACCGGCCGAGCCGGAACCGACTGGGGAAGCGGAACCGTCGGCCGACGGCGACGAAGGACCCAAAGACCGCTCGTCGATGCGCTATCGCCGGCAACGGCGCGGCGGCAAGGGATTGCGCGACATTCGCACTTCGGATCGCAACGGCCCAGTCATCGGCATTGCCAGTGTGCGCGAAGGCGACGATGTGGTGCTCATCACCGCGCAGGGCATGGTGAACCGCACGCATATTTCCGAGATTCGCGTGATTGGCCGCAATACCCAGGGCGTGCGGATCATGAACTTGAACGAAGGCGATAAGATTGCGTCGTTTGCGAAGGTGGCCAAGGACGAAGTTGACGGCAACATCGCAGAGGCGACGCCGCCGGCCGACGAACCGCCGGCAGCTGCGGATGCGCCGACGGAAACACCGCCTACGGAGTCGCCGACGGAATAAGGGGCTCGATTGGTAGCGGAATTCGCAAGAATTCCGACAGTCGCGCGAGCGGAATTCGCAAGAATTCCACTACCAAAGTTGGGAGCGCTCGCATGCGCGTACTACTTACCGGTGGTTACGGCTGCATTGGCAGTTGGATTACCAAGCAACTCCTCGAGCGCGGCGATGGTGTGTCGATCTTCGATCTGCGCGAAGATCCGCATCGGTTGCGCCTGATTCTTTCCGCCGAGCAATTGAAACAAGTGCATTTCATTGCCGGCGACGTGACCGACCTGCATCACGTACGGCACGCGCTGGATCAAGCCCAAATCACACACGTCATTCATTTGGCGGGCTTGCAAGTGCCGGTGTGTCGAGCCAATCCCATTGCTGGGGCACAGGTCAACGTCGTTGGCACGCTCGTGGTTTTCGAGGCGGTCCGGCAGGCAAAGCATCCTATCGAGCGGCTCATTTACGCCAGTTCCGCGGCGGTGTTCGGCGCGCCGCAGGACTACCCGCCGGGCCGGTTGGCCGACGATGTCAAGCTGATTCCCAGCACGCACTATGGTGTCTTCAAGTGCTGCAACGAAGGGAACGCCCGCATCTATTTCCAGGATCACGGGCTTTCCAGCATCGGCCTGCGGCCCTGGACGGTGTACGGCGTCGGCCGCGATTTCGGCATGACCAGCGAACCGACCAAGGCGATTAAGGCGTTAGCGATTGGCCGAAAGTATCACATCACCTTCGGCGGCTGGCAAGATTTGCAGTATGTCGAAGACGTGGCGGCGATTTTCGTGCGCTGCCTGGAGCAACCTTACTCCGGCGCGAAGTCATATAACCTGCGCGGCCACGTCGTGGATCTGCCAACGTTTCACCGGGCACTTAGCCAGGTGGCGCCGGAGGCAGAGAAGCTTATCTCCTATGGAGCGCAGCAAATCGCGATCGCGTATGATCTCGATGATTCCGCCTTGCAGCGTGACCTGGGCCCTATGCCGCTGACGCCCTTGGAAGACGGCCTCCGGCGGACGTTAGAGCAATTCCGACGTTTGCACGCGGAGGGACGGCTGGATTTGTCGGATTTGGAAGCGCGGCCGGCGGTCACAGCGCCGGATGGGCCATAGCCGTTTGCGGAGGTGAGCCGGCGAAAAACGACGCGGCTTCCTCAATCGATTGGCCCTGTTCGACCAGGATTTTTTCGGCTTGTTCCTTGGCAATCTTGATATTCTCAACTTTTTCCGGATGATGCGTGAACGCCGCGTCGTAGGTCTTACGGGCAGCGGCAAGTTCACCCAACAACAATCGCGCTTCGGCGAGCGTCACCTCGTCCCAAAATCCTAACCGTATTTCGCCATGCAAAGCTGCTATGGCAGCTTCGCGCTTTTCCAGCAGTTCGGCGATCTGCCGCGCGATATCGATAACCTTCTGTGGCCGTTTCAGCCAAAAGGCGGTCGTGGCAGCGTTGATCCCCAGGTAGACGCTCGTTCCCTTGGAGCGTTCCCAGCCTTTGCGATAAGTGTTGTAACATTGTTCCAGGTACGTTCGCTTCTGGTCTCGGTCCCAAAGGCGCTTCAGGGCGCCTCCGAGAATGCCGAGCGTTTCCTCATCTTCCGCCGAATCCTTCAGCAAGCGCACGGCTTCCTCCGGTTTTTTGTTCCGGCTAAACCACAGCGCCTGTAACTGCGTCAGCCGGAGTTCGTTGGGGAAGGTCTGGAGCGCGCTGTCGAGGACCGTCGTCGCGAGCGGATATTCGCCACTCTCAATAAGCACTTCCGCCAATATAGCCGCGACGGACGAGGAATGTTGCCAAATCTTGCCGTCGCTTTCGACCAATGATTGTAATTTGGCCTTGTCGAGATCGGGCGCTTCCAGCTGGATGACAAACTGCCGCAACTCGGCTTCTGGAGAAAGGTGCAACGAATCAGAACCAAGGGCCAACGTCGTTCGCCGTGGCCCAAATTTATAGGAGCAAAAATACCAGTGCAGCCACCGCTCCAGGTAGATAAGGACGACGTCGGCCTCATGCGGAGTAAGCGGGTAGTTCACGTGCCGGGCGCTATTGGCTACACGGCGCAAGCCGTGGGCCAGAAACAACGTTACTTGTGGGATAAGGTTCATTCGCTCCAGGTCACTGAGATTGGCAAAGGGTTGCGACGGCGCCAGGCCAATCGCCACGAGCGCGCCGCCCGACAATACTTCAAGGATTCGGCCACAATAGAGGACCATGGCTTCCGGCGCCTGCACCCGCCGCACCCGATCCAAGTGCTTGAGATCGGTGCAGAGGCAGAAGGTATCATTGCGATAGTCACGCACCGCGGCGTCGAGCTGGGCCAACAAGTCATCGTCCGCTTCGCTCACGGGGAGCCTCATGAATGGGAATGCGCCGAGTATGGGCACGTCGAAAATGTGCCCACGCAAGCGCCAGCGACAGCCTTTAGCGTATTCAGGGTAATCGAGAAGTGTATTGCAAGCTTGCTTGCCGCGACCGCCCTTCCAATAGGCCGAGTGCGGCAAGCAAGCCTATCTGATCCGGAGATCGAGCCTCACCCAGCGACGCGTGCCTGCCGTTTCCGCTTACCCTGATGCTTGTCCATCGGCAGCCAGTACAGCGCGGCGACCTCATTCTGTCCGGGTACCTCCTGTGTATCGACCACATAAACGGCAGAGCCATGTTGAAGGGCATAAACGGCGGCGACGTTGAGCAGGTCTTCGTCACCGGGCTGCTCATGGTCGTGAACCGCCAGCGCGGGCCCATCCGGATCGAAGGTTCCCCAGCGCTCCTGGTTGCCGGCGATGAACAGGGATTCGAGTTTGCCCTGGAACGCGGCCGAGACCACTTCGGCAAGATCGTTTGTCGTTCGACCGGTGCCGGAGAATTGGGCGTAAAGGTCGGCCGCTTTGCGGCGGGGCGCTTCGAAGATCGGTTCAACAAGCCGCCGGGCCCGGTTATGCAATTCCTTCCCGGTTAGCCGGGCTGGGTTGCCCGGAATGCCTTGTTCGAGCAACTGCGCATAAGAATTCGCCTGGCGATAGAGCGGCCAGAGGAATTCAACGCCGGCCAGCACTAGCGGCGCTTGCTCACGACGCAAATGTTCGTGGACACCGTGATTCACCATTTGGAAGAAGCGCAAGATGTCGTCCTTCACGTCGTCGATGCCCACGCCTTGACCAGAGAAGATTTCGCCCCACCCGCCACCACTGGTGCGCCGGCCATGGAACTCGAGCGGCTCCTGCTTGTCACTGAACGCTTGAAGTTCGGCCAGATTATCCGGCACATTCCGTAGGGGCAGTTCCTCTAAAGCCTGGTTTGAGTCCTTCAAAAGGTGGGCGCCGTTTTCACTCAGCGTCAAAATGAAGAACCGCTCCGTGTCATGCATGTGCGGCAAAATCGACTTCACGTGCAGGTGGCGGGCGGCCACGACCGCTTCGGGCAAGGCGACGGGAAACCCGAAGGTACGAAACGTGCCCGGCATCAGGAACGCGGCGAGCCCCTGTTTCGGATCTTGCCAAAAGACAGGTTGGTTCAGCAGTTCCTGAGCGGGGACCAGAAACTCCCGTGCTGCCGCCGCCCGGGGCATCAAGCGCGTGAGGAATTCCTCACTGCGAGCCAGCAAGTTTTTCCAGCGAATCAAGTTGGGCTCGAAATTGCTGGCATCCAGCGGCAGGGTAAAGGAGACACAGGGAAACTTCTGCTGCTTCAAAAGCGACTTTAGTTCCGCATTCGTCAAGGTGTCCATGTGCTACCGTCCTTTCCGTATCGTGTCACGCGGGCCTGCGTCATGCAGCAACCAGTGCAAGTTCAATGCCGTGGATTGTGAAAGGCATGTCGCCCAAGATGCAGCCGCTCCAGGGTCAACATTGGTTAACCGAAATGCATAAAGTGTGCGGTATTGCTACGGTTTGCAACCGTTTCGCACAGTTCAGCGCTGGGTGGACAGAGCCGCTATGGAATCGAGGGTTACAAGATCACGCGAAATGATCCGGCCTCGAAAAAGCGCAGTCCCAAGCGAACTGGAACGGCGTCGGGGGTCCGGATAAGTTGCAGTGTGCCAGTGTCCGTCATGCCGCGATAGGCGCCGGTTGCCTGCACGATTTTATACTGAAACGATTCCGGCAAGGGCGACAGCTTCGGCTGGCTGGGCCCAGTGATTTGAACGGTCACGGACCCCTTGGCATTGGTCAGCGTGATCGTGCCGTGGGCCGAACCGTTATTGTTAAAGCCGTTGCCGTACACGTCGATTTGCATTTGCACGGCCCCCATGCTCTTCACGCTGCCGTTGCCGGTGAAGTGGTAGCCCGATGGCACGGTCATGAATTCCAGAGTGCAGATGTACGTGCCGGTGCCGCTGCCGTACAAAGCATGGCTCTGTTGCGCTGGTGTTGTCGAAGTCGTAGTCGGCGGCGCAGGTGTAGTCGTAGTCGGCGGCGGAGTTGTATGTGAAGTAGTCGGCGGAGTCGTGGCGGGGGGCGAGGACACATACGATACGTGCGTAACGGGAATGCCGGCTACATAAGTGACGGTCGTGACCACCGTGCTTGGGGTTTCCCGTCCTTCCAGCCTCTCCAGATTTAGCCGAAACTTCTTCTTCGACATCAGACGCCCCCCTTACGTCGTTCCGCGGTTGGCCCAGCCTTCCCCAATGATCCCCAGGTCGCGCAGTATGCTCCCCGTTAATTGCTGGCCGTGCCTTCTACAAAACCGACCGCAAACTTGCAAGCAAATTCGGCGCAAGGTTGAATGATAGCGGCGTTCTTGATTCCCCCGCCGCGGTCGGGTAGTCTAAATCTCATCACTCCACCGTCGAAATGCTAATAGCGCTTCCCCAAGGTGCCTCATGGGCATGCCCGTACGTTGTCCCGGTTGCGGTTTCGGCCTCTCGGTGACCGAAGATGCTGTCGGCCGAAGAATTCGCTGCCGCAAGTGCGGTGAGATCTTCCTGGTCGATCCGCCCGAGGATCAGGACGAACACGACGATCCGAAGGCTCAGGCTTATTCCGGTGACGAAGATTCGCCGCGACGATCGTCCGCGAGCGCCCTCTGGATTGTCGGCATCGTTCTGGTCGTACTGCTGCTGATCGGCGCCGGGATCGCCGGCAGCATTGCGCTTTGGCTAATGCGAAAACCGGCCGGCCCGGTTCCCCAGGCCGTGGCGCAAGAAAAGACCGTAACCGACAATCCTCCGGCTCAGCCGGGGCAGCCGCCGCACGATGCACTGCCGGCAGCAAATGCGAGTGACCCGCCGGATGGGGGCGGGAAGCCGGTCCGCCCAACCAAGCCGAATGCGCCCGGCAAGGACGGTCAGCTCGCCAGGGAGATGCTCGAGTATCTGAAGGACCTCACCGTATACATCAAGATCGAAGCGGGCCACGAGCGCGGCTCGGCCAGCGGATTCTTGATCAAGGTGGATGGTGACACGGGTTATATCGTCACCAATGAGCATGTGGTCAATCACGAGTTGAGCGAACCGGAGCGACCGGCGAGCCCGTTTGGTCCGCGCTTTGGTCCGCGGAATATGCCGCGGCCGGGCGTCCCGCCGCGCATGCCAGAGCTACCTGGCATGCCGAATTTCCCGGACCTTCCCAACCTGCCGCTGCCGCCAATTTTCGAGCAGCCTGAATCTGCGCGCAAAGTGCGCGCGAAGTTGACCGTCATCTTTGGCAGCGGCACCGCGAATGAACGCGCATTACCGGCCGACGTGCTGGACGCCAATGCTCAGCTTGATCTGGCCATCATCCGCGTGAAAGGCCCAAATCTCCCCAAGCCGATGGACCTCTCCGACCGGGCCGAATTGACCGAGACGATGACCGCATACGTGCTGGGTTTCCCGCTCGGCGAGGCGCTGGCCGTCGAGGGCAACCCAGCCATCACGGTGAATAAAACAACCATTGGCTCGGTGCGCAAGAACAAGAACGGCATGCCGGTGCTGGTGCAATTGCAGGCCGGGCGAAATCCGGGGAACAGTGGCGGACCGGTGGTGGATGCCGATGGCCGGCTCGTGGGCATCTGGGTCGGCTCGTTCGAAGGCACACAGATTGGCCTGGCATTGGCGCCGCCCCTGCTTGACACGCTCCTGAAGCGCACCAAGGCCAACATCGATTGCACAACGATCAAAAACAACGGCGACGAATCGGAGGTCGAATTCAAAGTTGACGTCTTCGACTTGCTCAACGAGGTCAACGAAGTGCGTCTGCTCTATGCGCCAGGTGCTGACCTGCCAAAAAACCCGTTGGCGCTGAACACGGGCGAATTCGCCGCCATGCCGAATGCAAAAAGCCTGAACCTGAAGAAGACCGGCAAGCAATTCGCGGGCCGATTGACTTTAGCCGCGCGTGATCTGAAGGCCGGGCGGTTGCCGGTGCAAGTCGGCTATGTACACCGCGACGGCACGGTCCATTACGGCAAGCCCTGGAATCAACGGATAGGCCAGAACGCGGCAGTTGCTGCCGCCAATGTGCCCGGCAACCGGCCAATTGTTGCGGCCAACGCAAGTACGCAGCCAAATGCCACCATCAACCTTCCGGGTAAGGTCGCCGACGTCGCCATCGGCGGGGCCGGGCGATTTGTCATCATGAGTACGCAAGGCGACAAACAACTTCTGGTCTTCGACCTGAGCGAAGCCAAGATCGCGGGCACGCTAAATCTGACCGAAGAGAAAGTCCTGTTCGCGGCCAATCGTGATCACGTTATCGTCTATTTGCCAACCGCCAATGTCTTCCAGCGTTGGAGCCTCAGCAGTTTTGAGAAGGAAGCGGAAGCGCCAAGCTCTCTAGGCACGGAAGCAAAAGCGCTGGCCATGGGTTCGGCTTCGGCCGGGCCATTGGTCGTCTATGCTTCAAGGGCCGCCACGAGCCTTGCACTCCTCGACCCGAACACGCTCAAACCTGGGGATTGGAAAATCGATGCTCCGGCGGCACAAGCTGATGTCATCATCGATCCGGCCAAGTCGAGCCTGGTTTGTAGTGCCGATGGCAGATCGATTGTGGCCCGAGGCTCGGCTGATTTCGCAGTCCTAAAACGGACAGACAAGGGCTACCAGGCAAGCCGCCTGGCCGGCGCCAACACGCCACTGCCCGAAGCCGACGGCCAGATTCTTATCGATCATGGCCATGCTTTCTCGCTCGACGGCAAGGCGCTCGGGCCGAACCGCAGCCGGCAGGGAGCCGCGGTTTGGTGCCTGCCAACGCTTCAGGCCGCCCTCAGTCTGTCGCTGAACGAAACACATGACGAGAACAACCAGGTATTCTTGAAGCCGATGCTGCATTTGGGCGGCGAGGCGGAACCGCTGGTCACCTTGCCGCAACGGATTGATTCACTCTCCGGGCTGGTCAATTGGTTCACGGGTCAGACTGATCCGTTTGAACGGCATGTTTTCCTGGC
>DATGHS010000549.1:0-3953 GCA_035307785.1 Gemmataceae bacterium | reverse complement strand
CCTTCTCTTGGAACCGGATGAAAGCCGGTATGCACAGATACCGCGTGAGATGTTTCAGCGCGGCGACTGGATTGTGCCCCACTTGCAGAGCCAGCCATATCTCGACAAGCCGCCGCTGTTGTACTGGCTCGTAATGGTCAGTTACAAACTATTCGGTGTAAACGAGGTAGCCGCCCGGCTCGTGCCGGCCTTGGCGATGCATGGAAGCATCCTGCTGACCTACTTCTGGGGCCGAAGGTTTGTGGGCGAGCGCGCTGCCTTCTGGGGCGCGCTATTGCTGAGCGTGGCGCCGGGCTTCACGAGCATCGGCCGCTTGCTTATTATCGACGGTCTGTTGGCGTTTTTGACGAACGTGGCGGTTTTCAGCGTGTTCGAAGCCGTTCGCGGAGAAAGGTTTCGCCGTAATTGGTGGTTGTTAGGGGCGGCCGCTGCGGGCTTGGCGATGCTGACGAAAGGGCCCGTGGTGCTGGCGCTGCTCATTCCACCAGTGTGGCTCTACCGGCGGATGCAAGGCTCAACTTCACGAATCGGCTGGAAACGACTTGCGGAATTCCTCGTTGTCATGGCAGCGGTCAACATGCCGTGGTACGCGGGCATGGCCTTGCGGAAGCCGGCATTCGTGAAGTATTTTTTCTGGGACCAGAATGTGATTCGGTTCGTGCAGCCATTCGATCACATTCGCCCGGTGTGGTTCTACATTCCGGTCTTGCTAATTGGACTCGTGCCCGGCACGTTTTTGCTCATCGGTTTTTGCCGATATCTGTTCACCGGCAATCCGTACCGCACGCAGACACGAAATCCGGAACTGGGTTTCTTGCTGCTGGCGGGGTTGTGGTGCGTACTGTTCTTTTCGATCTCCGGATCGAAGCTACCCACTTATATCTTGCCCGCATTCCCGGCGCTGGCACTCGCACTCGGGACTTATGTTGCGAATCGTTGGCCGATTTCGCCGCGCGTGCCGGCAATGTTGGCAGCCGGTGGCTTTGCGCTGCTGATGTTCGTGCACCACGTGGCGGTGCCGTGGTATGCACATGAGCGTTCGCCGATGGCCGAGCCCGAAAGGCTGGCGACGTATTGCCCGCCCGAACAGACAGTAATCTGCTTTCCGCGCACATGCGATTCCGTGTCGTACTACTTGAATCGTAGCGATCTAAAAACCACGCGCAGCAAGAACTCCCAGGAATTGGTGGACATGCTTTACGAGCGGCCGCGCACCGTGGTGCTGTTCACCCACCGGCACTCGCTCGACGCGCTCAAATACGTGCTGCCACGAGATTTGAAGATTGCAGAGGTAGTTTCGTTCCGGCGCAAAAATGATCTCGGCGATCTATTCGACGTTCTGTCTGGCGAGACGCCGTGGGGACTTTGTGACCTGGTAGTGGTCGAGAATTTGAAAAGGAAATAGAAACGTCGCTTGCGGTGATGCAATACCTGCGGTCCCGCAAGCGGCGAGTCGGTCAATCAGCTTTTACGGTTCTCAAACCTTCTTCCGGCTTCGACTTTTTGTGTTCGCCATAAGCTGGGTAACTCAGTTTTTTGGCGCTGGTGAGCGACACCACGCGGCCTTCAGCCGGGTCAAACTTCGGATTGCTTTTGGTGGGTCCCGCGCCAGGCATGGGGACTGGACTGGAGGGACCACCATCATAGCGATACGAGGGCGGATCAACCGGCGGCATCGGCTGGCGCGGTGGGCCATCGTACGGATAGCTGCCATCCGCAGCCGGTACGATCTTGCGTGGTTGAGCCAATGGCGGTTCGCTATGCACCGGGTTGATCGTCGGTTGCACCGTCGGCCTGGAATAGGTCACGGAAGGCGTGGCGCTGGCAGGCAGATTGTAGGTGTACTGTACCTCCGGTGTCGAGTAAGTTACCGGTGGAGGATAGTAATAACAGGTCGGCCCGTAGTAGCCTCCGCCGTACC
The DNA here is from genome assembly GCA_035307785.1 of Gemmataceae bacterium. Taxonomy (GTDB): domain Bacteria; phylum Planctomycetota; class Planctomycetia; order Gemmatales; family Gemmataceae; genus DATGHS01. Next base: position 2,032 of record DATGHS010000549.1, on the reverse strand, counting down.
CACCGTAGTAATAACCCCGCAACGCCGGGTAGAACAATCCTCGGAACCAGAACGGCCTATAGTAGCCTCCGTAAGCGGGCACTCCGTAACCAGGGTCCACTCCTCCCCAATTGTAATACGCCGCTCGTGCTAGACCCGGGAAGGGAGTGAAGAACGGGCTATAAGGGGCGCCACTGGCGCCGTCGTAGAATCCGGACCGGAAAGCATAGAAACGCGGCAGAATGTACGTGCCGCCCATTGCGCCACGGGTGTAGCCGAGCCAGTAGCGAAGGCCCACATCTTGTACATCGTCGTCCGTGGCCTTGGCTCGGCCTTCCAAGGTAAATTGGTCGTTGCTGCCAATCGGGGCCGATTTCTTCAGATCAAGCCGCTGTAGGTCGGGATCACTCGCGGATGCCCATGCCGCGGTGAACAAAGCCGACCCGAGAGCCAACGCTCCCAGATACCCGCTTCTGCACATAGATGAGTCCTCCAAAACTTTGGGGTAATAGGTGCTGTGCCAGCCTCGCTTCGTGCGATAGCGCGGCACAATCCGCTGGCTTCTTGCTGCGGCTATATTACCGAATTCGATGATGCATGCAAGAAGGAAGGCGAGGAGCCCGAGGAAAAATGGGTGGCCTGGCGAGGTTCGCTAAGCTGTAGCAATCGATTAAGACGGCACATTCTTACGCAACAAGCCTTGGACCACTTCCCCAACCCGAGTCGCAGCCGCCTCGATCATCCGGCGCCCCTTTTCGGCTGTCGCCAATTCGCAGTAGCCCACCGCGCCGTGATCGGTGCGCTGTCGCATGTCGTCGGCCAAATAGATTCCGCGCAGTGTTGGGTCGGTGGTCTCCAGGTCATTGCGAATCTGATCTTTGCGCACCAAATCGGGGCGAAGCGCCAATACCATTGAGGTTTCGAATTCGCAAGCGTGGCCCATGACCTTACGCGGCCCTTCGGCGATGGCCGCGAGTTCATCGCGAGCCAGGTCCCAGTAGGAAGCGGCACTGAGAACGCGCTCGCGATAACTCGGCTGCAAGCGGCGCAATGCTGTTTGCATGGTGTCGATGTTGCCACCGTGGCCATTGAGAATCAGAACCCGCCGGTACCCATCGTCGAGCAATGGCACGAGCAAGTCACAAAGCATGTCGATGTGCGTAGCCACCCCGGCCGACAGCGTGGCCCCAAAGCGCAGATGATGATGGCTCGCGCCGAACCAGAGTGTGGGCAACAGCAGCAACTGCTCGGGCAGGTTTTTTTCGGCCGTTTCTGCCACCGCCGTGACCAGCAACGTGTCGGTGAATACCGGCAAATGCAACGAATGTTGTTCACAGGCCGCGATCGGCGCAACGACAACGACTTTATCGCGCGGCACCTGGCGCAGCAAGGGAAAGGTCATGTCCTGAAAGCGCATTCCCGCTCCTCACAGTTAATGACGTAGGTTAGGCTTTCCAGCCTGACCGTCCCGCCATCCAGTCAGGTTGAAAGCCTGACCTACTGGATTGCAATTGATCTTGTGAAAATAGCCAATTTCGGACATAGTCGGGGCCAATGCAAGCTAAGTCAAAGAGAAGATATGGAGAACGACCGTGACCAAGCAGAGATGCTTGCGCTGGTTTTTGGCGTTCGCGGCCATCGTGGTTCTTGTCGGCTGTGATGGCAAGGATCCGGACCGGCTCAACCGTGTAGGAAAGAAGATGGTCGAAAAGGGCCGGAAGTTTTCGGAAGAGAGCAAATTGCCGAAGGTCACCGTCGAATTGCCGGAAGACGCTAGCACCGAGAAGAAACAATGAAGCCGCTTGCGGCGTTGCAACGCCGCAAGCGGCCAAGGGAGTTTCAATACATATCGTCGTAACCGCCGCCGGCCGGCTTCTTGCCCTTTTCCTCCTTGGGCATGTCGGCGACCAGCGCGTCGGAGGTCAACAGCAGCGTGGAGACGCTGGCCGCATTCTGCAAGGCATAGCGGACGACCTTCATCGGGTCGATGATGCCTTCATCCACCAGGTCGCAATAGCGGCTCAAGCGGGCATCATAACCGTAGTTGAAGTTC
>DATGHS010000548.1:0-3582 GCA_035307785.1 Gemmataceae bacterium | reverse complement strand
GAAGTAGAACTGCGCTTCGGATATTTTGCTCGCCAATTGCGGCCTTTATTCATGCAGCTTCGTGTCCGTTTCCGGCGGAAAGGCCGGGGAGCAGCTGGACATCGACATACATGGGCGAAACGCGCCGGTGGAATTTGCGGTCGGCGGTAACGAGCTGGCCGTTTGAACGGCGCATGACTTCCAGGTACAGGCAGTCCTGCAACGGGTGCTTGAGCGTTACGGAAAGATGAATGGCTGGTTCGAGCAGCTCGTTGTCCGGCATTAGTTCAATCGTGTCGGTATTAAGAAAGTCAAACCATTCGCGGCACTTTGCTTTTGCCTCGTCGGCCGGGATTTTTCCCTGGCGGGCATGGCGGCAGATGGCGGCGGCGACTTCGATGCGGCTTAGGCCGGGGGCCAGGATCTTGGTGTTTTGCCGCAATAGGTGGAGCGCTTCGTGCGAGCCTTCCTCAAGCACAAAGCATTTGGCTAATACACTGGCATCCAGCACGATCATCCGCGCGAATCCCGCTCTTCGCGGATGCCTTCGGCACTGTCTGGTAAAATGCCGTACCTGGCTTCCATCTGGTGCAGCCCGTCCTCCAGGCGGTCTACAATGCGGTCGCGAGAACCGGTTACTTCACCGCGAAGGAACTCGCGCATTTCGCCTTCGAGACTACGGTGATGGCGCCGGGCACGGCTACGAAACGCCTCGACGACCCAATCTTCTAAATTGCGCACACGAATATCAGCCATACCCATTTACCAAGTTGTTGCCATTATCTAACTTGTATCAGAATAAAGAATTGTTGTCAACTCATTTGATTGATGCCAGATTGAAGAAGGGTACATTGTCCAATCTGCCGCATAACGAATGACTTTAACCTGCGGGCATGTCAGACAATTTCTCTAGGGTGATCGCTGGTCTCGTTCTGCTTGTCGGATTCCAAAAATGCCGATTCGACCATTTGCGTCGTCCTCTCCTGGTTCCCAATTAGGAGGTGCAGATTAGGGGACACTGGGTTCGTGGTCCTTACCATGCCGGTCCTTCGTAACGCGTTCCAGGAACGATTTCTGGGGCATTACGGCTGCCTCGGCGGGGCCGGAAGACGTGCCCGATGCGGCATTGAATGGCAGCGCCGGATCGGAAGCGTGAATGGCCTCCTGCCGCCTACGAATACGCGCGGTGACGGGTTCCTCCGCAGACGATTGCTTCTGCCGGACGCGCTGCGGTGTGGCTTCGATGGTGTTGGCGGCCTTGAGCGCCTTGATCTTCTCGGCTAATTCGGAAGCGCTTGGCCCGGCTTCGGTGCCTGGCTCGTAGCCGATAGCAGACAGCCCGGCTTTCAGTTGGTCACGCAGGTCGATAAGTTCGGACAGGTATGCCTCATGCTGGAAGGGTTTGCCTAGCCGGGCCTGGTAGTCGCGAAGTTGAGATTTCGCGATGGAGAGGTCCTGGCTTACACGGTCGCATTCAAAGCTATAGCCATTGGCCAGCCTTTCCACGGCGTTGAGGACGGCACGCGGCCCCTGGTGTTCCCGTGAAAGCATGGATTGGCGGCCGATCCCGCCTTCGAGATACACGTCGGGCGGGAAATGTGGATGCAACACCAGGCCGAAGCGCAGGCCCCGATAGAGGCCCAGCGGAACGCGGGTAGTGTTGGAGACGTTGCGGGGCAAGTGATCGAGTTGATCGGCCAGGACGGCCATTACCTCCGTTTTTGACCACGCGCGCTTGCCGATGGTAATCGGGTCATCGGCATGGGCGCTGGCGGTCGCCTCGTCGGCGTCGAGCTTCGACAGCCGTTCGTTTAGGCTGGTGATTGTTGACGGTAAATCCCGGACGCTGCGGCGGGCGACATATTGCTCGTCGAGATAGTTCTTCTTCAGAAGATTGAGCCGTTGCAATTCGGCGTCGGCCTCGGCCAGCGTCAGCACAGCCGGGTTGCCCGATGCGATGGCCTTGACCTCGGCGTAGGAGAGTTCCTGGCTGCCGATGTCCTCGGCGCGACGGGCGGCGTTGTCGCCCGTGATTACTTGCGAAATAAACCGGGCCTTGGTTTCGAGGGCCTGCCACATGTAAGCGTCAAACGATCCTTCCGTGACGTAGCGGTAGATGGCCACTTCCTCATTCTCGTTGCCCTGCCGGAGTATCCTTCCATCGCGCTGCTCGACCTCGGCCGGCTTCCAGGGAGCATCGAGGTGATGCAGGGCGACCAGGCGTTTCTGGACGTTGGTGCCGGTGCCCATTTTCTGGGTGCTGCCTAGCAGCACGCGGATAGAACCTTGCCGGACTTTCTCGAACAGCGCCTGCTTCTTAGCGTCGGATTCGGCATCGCCGATGGTAGCGATCTGCTCACGCGGTATGCCGCTGGCAACCAGCTTCTCGATGATCTCCTGGTACGGTGAGTATCCCCATTCGGTCGGGTTGACGCCCATGTCGGCGAAGATCATCTGCGTTCCGCGCATCGGTGCGGTCTTTTTCCAGATGTCGAGGACATTCTCGACCAGCCGGTTGACCTTCGATTCCAGGAAGTCGGGGGCAGTGGGCGACAGCATGCGGGCGTCGGTTGCGAGCTTGCGGCCGTCGGTGGTGATGGAAAGGGCGTTATCGACGCGCGGGTCCACTTTTTGCGACCGCAATTGCTCATAGCGTTCGACGAGTTCGTTTTGCAGCTCGCGTTGCTCCTCGGACATCGGGCAGGCCACGACAATCGGTTTGCCGCCTTGCAGGCGCGGGCGCGGCAGGTTCAGCATCTCGGCCGTCTGCACGTCGGCAAATTGCCGGAACATTTGCTGAAGCTCCGGCAGGTTGGTAAACCGGGCGAACCGGCTTCGCGGCCGCAGTCCCGCACCGTCCGGCGCGATCTCCATCGTGTCGACCACTTCACCGAAGGTGGCGGCCCAGGCGTCAAAATGCTCCAGGCCGCGTTCGCTGAGTCCCCTCGGATCGAGGAAACGCTGCATGGTGTACATCTCCACCATCGTGTTGGAAATTGGCGTGCCGGTGGCGAAAGTGACGCCGTGGCCGGCATGCTGCTCGTCGAGATAGCGCGCCTTCATGTATACGTCGAAAGCCCGCTCCGAGCCTCCGGCCTGGATGCCGGCGACGCGCTCCATCTTGGTCGGTGTCTCCAGATTCTTGAAATAATGCGCCTCGTCGATGAAGACGTGATCGACGCCGAGCTCATCAAACACCAACCCGTCATCCTTCTTGTCTTCGGCGAGCAGGTCCTTCAAACGTTGGCTTCTTGCCTCCTTCTGCTTTTCGATAGTCTTGATGAGGTTGCGGTTGGCGCCCCGGTCGGCGGCGTGCTCGCGCAATAGCTGGTCGTACTCGGCGATCTGCTCGGTTAAGAACTTTTCCTGGTAATCCCGGCTCATGCCGATGCGCTCGAACGAAGAGTGGGTGACGATGATGCCGTCCCAATCGCCGCTGGCGATCTTGGCGGTCAGCATCTTGCGGCGGTCGCGGGTTAGGTCTTCTTTGGCGGCGACCAGCAACCGGGCGTTGGGGTAAAGCTGCATGAATTCGCGGGCGAACTGTTCCAACAGGTGGTTGGGGACGACGTACATTGGCTTCTTGAGCAGGCCGGCCTGCTT
>DATGHS010000547.1:0-4349 GCA_035307785.1 Gemmataceae bacterium | reverse complement strand
CGCAGCGGTCCGGATGCCAAGAAAGCAATTGTCGATGCCCTGGCCGGCTATCGCAAAGTGCTATCGAGTCTGAAAGACGACAGGTCGAACAAACTCCAGCGGCACCTGCATTATAAGATTGCGATGTTGGTGGCCGGTCAGGCCGAGAGCAAAGAAGACAAATTGGCCGCCGCCGAGGAACTCGACAAGTTTCGCAAGGCGAACCCCAACTCGTGGCAACTGGTTTCGGTCGTCCGGCAACTCGCGGCTATCTGGATCGAGAACGGCAAATCGGAAGAGGCCGCTAAGGCCTTCGACGATCTCGCGAAAGTGCCGAATTTGTCCAAGGAAGTGAAACAAGAAGTGGAACTCGCTGTTATCGATGTGCTCATGCAAGCGGAAAAGTTCCCGGAGGCCGAGGCGAAGATCAGCTCCGCCATTGGCCAGTTGCCGCCGACCGATCCGCAAGTCGCTCGGCTCAAAATCTATCAGATCGGCTGCCAGGTGAAACAGGCGGAACTCGACAAGGTCGTCCCGCAGCTCAACGAAATCATTGATAAAACCGCCGACCCGACGCTCAAGGCCCTGGCCTACAACACCCGGGGCGACGTGCAGTTTGCCAAGGGCCAGAAGAAAGACGCCATGTGGTCGTACTTGTGGGTGGACGTGGTTTACAACCAGGACAAGAGCGAGCACCTCAAAGCGATGGACCGGCTCATCAAGGTCTTCAAGGAATTCAACGACGAAGATCACGCGCGCAAGTACGAAGATAAGCTGGCACGAAGCCGGTAACCGACCGGTCGTTCAAAAACTCCTGCAATCGCGGCGTGCATCGCCGCGGTTGCAGAAGTCTTCATTTCGCCTTGCCAGCTGCCGCTAAGCCGCAGGCGCCCTTCGCTCCTGTCATTTCGGCAGAGCACACGTAAAATGCTTGCAATTGCCATGGACAATGCCGATCACGAACCGCTGCGCGTGCTGGTCATCGACGACAACCCGGCCCATGCCGAGGTGGTGGCCGAAGGGCTCGAGCGCGTCGGCTACGTGTGCAGCATCGCCACCAGCGGCACGCAAGGCGCCGGGATGATTGCCGAGGAGGACTTCGACGTCATCATTACCGACATGCGCATGTCGGGCGTTGACGGGTTGGCCATTGTTCGCAAGGCCAAGCAAACGCAGCCGGAAGCGGAAGTGATTGTAATCACCGGCTTTGACGATAACATCGGCGAGGCCATCAAGCTCGGAGCCGCGCATTATTTGCCGAAGCCGGTGAACCTCGATGTCTTGCGCACGATCGTGGACAAGTCGGCCCAGGGGCTGCTGCAAGCCCGGGCGGTGCGCGAGCTGCGGCGGCAACTCGACGAGAAGTTTGGCTTCGAAGGCGTGATCGGCAACAGCCCGAAGATGCAGGAAGTGATCAACCGGCTCAAGCAGCTGGCGCCCACCGCGACCACGGTGCTGATCCTGGGCGAAAACGGCACGGGGAAGGAACTGGCGGCCCGGGCCCTCCATTTCAACAGCCCGCGCAAGAACAAGCCGTTCGTGGCCATGAATTGCACGGCCATGAATGAGAACCTGCTCGACGACGAACTCTTCGGCCATGTGCCCGGCGCCTACACGGGGGCCGACAAGCCGCGCCAGGGCCGCTTCGAGCACGCCCACGGCGGCACCCTCTTCCTCGACGAAGTGGGCGACATGCCGCTGAACCTTCAGGCCAAATTGCTGCGCGTGCTGGAAAACGGTGAAATCATGCGCATCGGTTCCAATGAGCCAATCAAGGTTGATGTTCGCTTGATCTCCGCCACGAATCAAGACATCGAATCGATGGTGGCCGAGGGAAGATTTCGCCGCGATCTCTATCACCGCTTGCGGGTTGGCATTGTCCGTATGCCGCCCTTGCGCGACCGCAGCATCGACATCCCGCTCTTGGCCGAGCATTTTCGCAAGGAGTTCAACCGCAAGCACGGAAAGAACGTCCAGCGCTTTAGTGCCGAGGTCGAGCGCGCGTTCAAATCCTTTAGCTGGCCAGGCAACGTGCGGGAACTGCGAAATCTGATTGAGAGCATGGTCGTCCAGGATCACGATGGTGTACTGGACTTCGATGACATGGATGAGAGTGAACCACTGCGGCAACTAAAAAAAGGCGTGGTCGGCGACATAACGATGGGCGCCGATCAGCTGATCGGCCGGCCGCTCTCCGAGGTGGAGCGGCACTATGTAGAGAAAACCCTGGATTTGACAAATCAGAACCGCACCGAGGCCGCGCGGCTTCTGGGCATCGGCGAGCGCACGCTGTACCGCATGATCCAGGATTGGAAACTACAGGATCGCATCAAACACGCGCTGGGCGAAACCAATGGAAACCTCGATGCCGCGGCGGCGAGCCTGAGGCTCAAGCCGGCGGCGCTGGAACGCAAGATGAAGAAGCTAGGATTAAAGGCGGGCGGGTGAGTGAATTCACCGCAAAGATCGCAAATAACGCGAAGAAAGTTTTGCTTTGTGCTCTTCGCGTCTTCGCGGTGATCATTGGTTTTGACACGAAAGGGGTTGGAGCCTTGAATCGCATTCAGCAGCTACCAGCGTCGGTCATCACCAAGATTGCCGCGGGCGAGGTGATCGAGCGGCCGGCCAGCGTGGTGAAGGAACTGCTGGAGAATTCCATCGATGCCGGTAGCACGCGCATTGACCTGGAAATCGACAACGGCGGGTTGGATCGCATCGCCGTCATCGACAACGGTTGCGGCATCCAGCCGGAGGATCTGCCGCTCGCCTTTGCCAGCCATGCGACCAGCAAGCTGCGCGATGCCGATGATCTCTTCCGCGTGGGCACGCTCGGCTTCCGGGGCGAAGCGCTGGCCAGCATCGGCGGTGTCGGGCAGGTGACACTGCAATCCCGGCCGGCCGCGCTGCCTTGCGGCGCGGAAATTCAATGCCAGGGCGGTGAGCTTTCGGCCATCAAGCCGTGGAACGGCGCGCCGGGGACTCGCTTCGAAGTCCGGCACCTCTTTTTCAATACCCCGGTTCGCCGGAAGTTCCTGCGAACTACCAGCACCGAGTTTGGCCACATTAGCGAGGCGCTTACCCGCCTCGCTCTGGCCTACCCGTCCTTGCACTTCACGCTCAAGCATAATGGCAAGATTGTCTACGACTTGCCAGCCACGAGTGACTTGAGCGAACGCATCGGCCTGTTCTTCGGCAATGATGTGCGGCAAGCGCTGTATGAAGTGCGCGCGGAACGCGGTTCCGCCCGCTTGGCCGGCTACATTGCCGATCCCGCCTGCGACCGCGGCAACGCCAAGTTGCAGTATCTCTTCCTGAACGGCCGGTGGATTCGCGACCGCAGCATTGGCCACGCCGTTCAGGAGGGCTATCGTGGCCTACTTATGACGGGCCGGTACGCCGTGTCGTTCCTGTTTCTGGAAATGCCGCCTGACCTCGTGGACGTCAACGTGCATCCCACGAAGGCTGAGGTTCGTTTCCGTGATGCCCAATCGCTTTTTCACCTCGTGCTCACGACGATTCGCAGCCGGCTCACCGAGGCCAACCTGATGCCGAAGCTGCAGGCGCCGCTGCCCATTTCAGATTTCGGATTTCGGATTTCGGATTCGCAAGCAGCAGTGAACGAAACCAATAGATTTGAGGGCGCCAAACATCAATCTTCTTCGGCAACCGGCACATTAGAGTTCACCGAACGAGCGCCTGTTCGTTATGATCCGGAGGTGTTTGCGATTCAGCCTGAAATCCAGGACCCAGCATCGGAAGCCGAAGACGTCGGGGCCCTAGAACCTGAAATCCGAATTCCAAAATCCGAAATCCGTGCCACCAAGGTCTTTCAATTGCACGATTCGTACATCGTGCTGGAAACACCCGATGGCATGTTGGTGATCGATCAGCATGCTCTCCATGAGCGAATTCTCTTTGAACAACTCAAGAACCGCTGGCGTGGGGGGCAGATGGAAAAACAGCAGTTGCTGATTCCGGAGCCGGTAGATCTCACGGCCGAGCAGGCGACCCGGTTGCTCGAAGCGCGCAAGGAACTCGCGGAGATGGGTCTGGATGTGGAGGATTTTGGCAACGGCACCGTGCTGTTGTCCAGCTACCCGGCCGTGCTGGGCAAGCGGCCGCCGGTGGCCATCCTGCGAGAAGTCGTCGATTTTTTGACTGCCCAGGACCGTACGCCGAACCACGAACAGCTATTGCATGGCCTGATGAGCATGATGGCTTGCAAAGCGGCCGTGAAAGCAGGCGACCGGCTCAATTCCGAACAAATCGCTGCCTTGCTCGAACAGCGCCATTTGGCTAACGACAACCACCACTGCCCGCATGGCCGACCCACGTCGCTGCTGTTTAGCCGGCGGGATCTCGACAAGCAA
>DATGHS010000546.1:0-22393 GCA_035307785.1 Gemmataceae bacterium | reverse complement strand
CGTTTATCATCGCCTCTGGCGCCCGGCCCTACCACCCAGCCGATGTGGATTTCACTCATCCCCGGATATTCGACAGCGACAAGATTCTCTCCCTTGAGCAAACGCCGCTCTCCGTCACGATCTACGGCGCCGGCGTGGTGGGCTGCGAATACACCTCGATGTTCCGCAACCTCAACGTGAAAGTGAACCTGATTAACACGCGCTCGAAGTTGCTGGAATTCCTCGACGACGAAATCATCGACGCGCTGAGTTATCACATGCGCGATCAGGGCGTTCTGCTGCGCCACAATGAGGAATATGCCAGCGTGGATGCCCGGAGTGACGGCGTCATCTTGAACCTGAAATCGGGCAAGCAGATCAAGACTGATGTCTTGCTTTGGGCCAATGGCCGCACGGGCAACACCGACGATATGGGACTCGAGAAGATCGGCCTTGTACCGGATAAGCGCGGTCAATTAAAGGTCAACGACGACTTCCAGACTTCGCTGCCGCACATTTACGCGGTGGGCGATGTGATTGGCTTTCCGGCCCTGGCGAGCGCAGCTTTCGTGCAAGGTCGTTATGCCGCCCGGCACATCATCGAAGGCTTCGTCAAGGATCCGCTGGCTCGCGTCATTCCCACTGGTATCTACACCAGTCCGGAGATCAGTTCCGTGGGCAAGACCGAGCAGGAACTCACGGCCGAGAAGACTCCGTATGAAATCGGCCACGCGGCCTTCAAAAACCTGGCTCGCGCCCAGATCACGGGGCAGACCGTGGGCATGCTGAAGTTGCTGTTCCACCGCGAGACGCTGGAGATCCTGGGCGTTCATTGCTTCGGGGCGAACGCCTCGGAAATCGTCCACATCGGCCAGGCGATCATGGCCCAGACTGGCAAGGCAAACTCGCTTTTGTATTTCATCAACACGACCTTCAACTACCCCACCATGGCCGAAGCCTACCGTGTGGCGGCGCTCAATGGATACAACCGATTGTTCTAACCTGTTTGCGGAAATTGTTTGTAGTGACCCGCTTTAGCGGGTCATGAATTCCTCCCCGGACCCGCTAAAGCGGGTCACTACAAACTTGGAGTTGACTCATGAACTGGCTCTCCTGCTCCTTAGTCGCTGCTCTGTTCGCCGTCATCGTTTTTCCGCTTCGAGCGGATGAAAAGGAAATCGAAAAGGTTCGCGTCTACGTTGGCACGTATACGGGGCCGAAGAGCAAGGGCATTTACCTGCTCGACCTCAATCCGAAAACCGGCGAGTTGAGTTCGCTGCGCCTGGCTGGCGAAGCGACCAGTCCCTCGTTCCTCGCAATTCATCCAAGCCAGAAATACCTGTATGCCGTGGGTGAAATTGACGACTTTCAGGGCAAAAAGACCGGCGGCGTGTATGCCTTCGCCATGGATTCAGCGACCGGCAAACTAAAGATGCTGAATCAGCAATCGTCGCAAGGCGCTGGCCCATGCCACATTGTCGTGGACAAGGCCGGGAAGAACGCGCTGCTGGCCAACTACGGGGCCGGCAGCGTGGCGGTGCTTCCCATCAAGAGCGATGGCACGCTGGCCGAGGCCTCCTGCGCGATCCAGCACGAAGGGCACAGCGTTAATCCCGGCCGCCAGAAGGAACCGCACGCCCACTCGATCAACCTGGATCCGGCCAACCACTTCGCCTTTGCCGCCGATCTGGGAACCGACAAGGTGTATGTGTACAAGTTTGACGGAGCCAAAGGGAAGCTGACGCCGAATGATCCGCCCGCAGCCGACATCGCCCCCGGCTCCGGTCCCCGGCACTTCGCTTTCCACCCGAACGGCAAGTACGCCTATGTGATCAACGAGTTGGCCAATACCGTGGTCGCCTTCCAATACGATGCGGAGAAGGGAATCCTGCACACGATCCAGACGAACACCACGTTACCGGAAGGCTTCAAAGGCAACAGCTACACAGCGGAAGTCGTGGTCCATCCTTCGGGCAAATTCCTGTACGGCTCCAATCGCGGCCACGACAGCATTGCCGCGTTCTCCATCGATGAATCCACCGGCAAACTCACGCCGGTCGGCATCCAGGGCGACAAAATCAAGGAGCCACGCAACTTCGCTATCGACCCGACGGGCAAATTCCTGCTCGTGGCCAATCAGAATTCAGATTCGGTCGTGGTGTTCCGCATCGATCAAATGAGCGGCAAGCTCGAAACGACGGGTATCCGCATCGCCGTGCCCACGCCGGTGTGCTTGCGGATGATTGCGAAAACGAAGTGAGAGTTCATCCGCAGATTTCGCAGATTACACAGATTTAGAATTACGTTTGAATCTTTACATCCTCGTTTACATCCTCGTTCCCAAACTCCTGTTTGGGAACGCCGATTTTCGAAACTCTGTTTCGCGAGCCCCTCCCATGACCCGCACCCGTTATCGCATCTTCGATAACCAGCTACCGCATTTCATGACCTGCACGATCGTGGGTTGGCTTCCTGGCTTCACGCGGCCTGAAGCGGTACAGATCGTCTTCGATTCTTGGCACTATCTTCAGAAAAACATGCAGTTCCAACTTTACGGCTATGTAATTCTGGAAAATCATTTGCACGTGATCGCTTCGGCCCCCGATCTCAGCAACGCAATGAAGAGCTTCAAAATGTATACGGCTCGGCAGATCATCGATTTACTCGAACGCAATTCCGCGCAGGTGCTGCTGAACCAGATGCGCGCGCACAAGCTTTCGTACAAAACCGAAAGTGAGTATCAAGTTTGGCAGGAAGGCAGCAAGCCGAAGGAAATTAGCAACACTGAGATTATGTGGCAGAAACTGGAATACACGCACATGAACTCTGTGAAGCGCGGCTACGTGGATGAACCAGTGCATTGGCGCTATTCCAGCGCGCGAAACTATACCGGCATGCCTGGGTTGATTGAGGTGGTCACAGATTGGATGTGAGCGCGAAACAGAGTTTCGCATCACAGGCGTTCCCAGACAGGAGTTTGGGAACGAGGGTAATTGGGAACGAGGTTGGAAAGCGATCGCCGACTTCACGGAAGCAATCCAGCTCAATCCCGAATCAGCTTCCGCATATTACGGACGTGCGCTTGCGTATTCCGAACAGCTAAGATTTGACAAAGCCATTACCGATCTTGATATAGCCATACAGCTGCGGCCGACCGATGCCCAATCATTCTTGGCCCGCAGCTCGGCATATCGCAACAAAGGGGATATCTTCAAGGCGAATGCCGACCGAGACCGCGCGATGGAGCTTGATCCCACCGTTGGGAACAGATTGGATTGGAAGCGGGACGAGTAATCGCGCAATTGAGCCGCAGTGTACGATCCAAACTTCCGCTTGTCATTTCAAAAAGCGCCGGATTTCACGAAAAGCGCCGGATTTCAGGGGGTTACTTTCAGTTTGCGTGAAAACTGAAACGCGGCGCTGGCTATTCGTCCTTCTCCTTCTTCGGCTCCTCGCGCGATAGCTCACCTACGGTATGCAGCGGGAATAACCGATATCCCGCCGGCACCGCGCCGAGCAGGCCTTCCAATGTCGCGGGTTTGCCGTCGAGCGTCGTGGCCGTCAGCGGCGTGAGCGTCTGCGTGGTGCCGTCTTTGAGCGTGACCTCACATTCCAATTCCTTGGTCTCTGCATTGTCGTGGACCTTCATCGACTGAATCTGCGCCAGCTCAACTTTATACGTCTTCTTGAACATCAACGTGGTCGCCAGCTTTTCCTGCTCCTTGCCGACCTTGTAGAGCGCTTGCAACTGGACCACGGCTTGCGGCGGATGTTTCTGTTTGGCGTCGGCAATCGTAATGAACATCTTTTCGCCCACTGGCGCCGCCCCGGCTTTTGCCCCGCTGAACTTCACACTGCGGATGCCGCCCTTGAGCTGCCCGCCCTTGTATTTCAGCTCCACTATGCCGGCATCGCCTTTATCGACCTCGGCTTCAATCGTGATCTGATTGATCTCCTTGTAACGGATCGAGCCTTCCAGCGGCTGATTCAATCCGGCCACCTTGGCCTGAACGGTCTGCTTCTCCACGTCGTAGGTCAATGATTCGAGCCGGTCGAGAGGGATGAGGGTGACCACGCCGTCTTTAAACAGCGTCGAATTGGTTTCGCGGAAAGCGAGCGCTTCAGGGGCAACGCCGTCCTTTTCCAGCCAGCCGAGCTTTCGCGTTCCGGCGGAGATGTGCCATTTCTTGAGTTTGACTTCTTTGCCGGCCGCATCGACCACGACGGCTTCGCCGCCCGAAGGCTTGGACGGTTCGTCGGCGAACAGTTGGGAAAATGGCAAGAATAGCACTGCGGCAAAAAGAGGTAGACATCGCATGGGGGTTCTCATCTCTGCTAAGGCGCAAGCGGCTGTGGAGTGGGGTGTTGCTTATCGGATAAAGCCAACCTATGATGCAAACAGATACGCCTGCGAAGTTTTTAATTATCGCGAAATGCTTGCGGGAAGCAAATGGGGCGGCCATAATCGAAGGATATTCCACTCGGCAAGCAACAAGGACCAATCATGGCAACGCCCGAAGACTGCGCCGAAGATATTTTCTTGCCGGATGGGAAGATTCGCCCGAATGTAATGGACGAATCGACCGTGTGCGTCTTGCGCGAGTCGGTTCGCTATGCCCGCACCACCTGCTGGGACAGCGTTCGCAGCCCGCATCTGTTCATGGGCCTGCTCGCCGCGCCGGACCCAAGCATCAGTTGCTGGGGCGACCGCCTGGGAGCGGACTTGCCCCGCTTGTTGGAACAGTTTGCAGAGTTGTTCCATCAAGAAGAAGCAGAATCAGAGTCTTATCTTAATCTGAACCGCGAATTCCTGTCGGACAACGTCATCCGGCTGCTACGAGAGGCTTATTGCCGGGCCAATGAGCATGGCCGCGCGATCATGCCGATCGACATGCTCATTGCGTTATTCACTACCCCCAACAGCATCGTGGCGGAATGCTTCGAGCGGATCGGCGTCACGGCAGCCAAGCTCACGGAACTTGCGGTAATTGCGGAGCGGCACCGCGAAAAGCACTAGCCGCACCCCTACAAACCCTGCAATCGTTAAGTTTAACGCCCCGTCCGGCAAAACCGGGGCGGTTTGCATTTCCCGCAGCTGCATCGAAATCCCTGCCAACGTAAAATCGGAATAGGACGCCCGGGTCGCCCCAGTGGCTGGGCGTGTCCATTGAAGGGTACGGAGGGTCACATGAAACTCCGATTCGCGGTGGCTTTGGCGTTGGGTAGTGCGATAATCATTTCGGCAGCGGGTTGCTGCGGAGACTGCTGGCGGCGCCGCCGTGAACAGTCTACCACTACGGTGCCGCCTCCGAATTTGCCGCCTCCGGGCTACCAAACCGTACCGCCGCGCGGCGCCGAGATTTTACAGCCGACCGCAGTGCCGCCCGGCAATACGGCGCCGATGTTGCCGCCAACCTCGTCCGGTTACACGCCCGCGCCGGACGGGACTTGGATTCCAGCCCCACAGCCACAACTTCCGGCAAATCCGTATACGACTAAAGAGCCGCCGCTGGCTCAGGTTAAGCCTGCGCCGCAAGTAAGCGAGCGGCCGCCGGAACCGGTGCGTCTGCTGCCTCCGGAGTTGACCGAAAAGGCCCCTCCCAATCCCGCTCCACCTGCCTCGATTCGCGGACTGGACGGCCTGCCGGCCGGCATTCCGAGCTTTGTCCCTATCGACGACAAACTGTCCACAGGCCTGAAACCCGATCTGGAAGGGCTCGATTGGCTTCAAAGCAAAGGATATCGCCTGGTGCTGCACCTGCGCAAGCCAGGCGCTACGGACTCGACCGAAAAGGAACAGATCGAAAAGCGCGGCATGAAGTATCGTTCGTTGGAAATCGCGCCCGAAAAACTCGATACCAAGCTCGTGGATCAGTTTAACAAGCTCGTGGCCGATGCCGACAACCTGCCGCTGTTCGTGTACGACAACACTGGCCTGTTCAGCGGCGTGATGTGGTATATGCACTTCCGCACGGCCGATAAGATGAGCGACGACCGAGCCCTGGAGCGCGCCTCGCAATTCGGCCTGCGCAAGACCGGCTCGGATGAGGTGGTCGCGTTCTGGATCGCCATTCAAAAGTACTTCGAAGTCAAGAAGTGATGGCAGACTAAAGAAGTCCGAAACTCGAAATTCGAAATACGAAACAATATCAAAATCCGAAATACCAGATTCAAAACACCGTTGACGTCGCCGTTTTGGATTTCGGATTTTGATATTTGAATTTGTTTCGTATTTCGTGCTTCGAATTTAGGATTTCAATCATGGCCGACTCCCTTCTTGGCAGCACGACTCCGCTGGTTCCGCCCCTTTATCAGTCTTCCGTCTACACCATTCCCGATCTGGACGCGCTCGACCGCTTGTACAACGCGGAAGAGTCAGGCTTCATTTATGCCCGCGACAGCCATCCAAATGCGAAGCGGCTGGCCGACTTCATTTCCGCACTGGAGCATGCCAATTGGTCGCTGATATGTGGTTCGGGAATGGCAGCGCTTACGGCGGGAATTTTGCCGCTGGTTCGGCAAGGCGACCGCATTGTCGCCAGCAATCGACTATATGGCCGAACGAATCAATTGTTGAAACAGGAGCTGAACCGCTTTGGCGTGACAACTGCCATTATCGATTGCAGAGAACTGGCTGCAGTCGAAATTGCGCTGCAAACGCCGGCTCGGGTTTTGCTCGTTGAAACGATGTCGAACCCGCTATGTCGGATGCTCGACATCGAAGCATTGGCCAGAATTGCGCGTGCCCACGAATGCCGGCTGTTGGTGGACAACACCTTCGCCACGCCGGAGCTGGTCAAGCCGCTGGACCTGGGCGCCGACCTGGCAATGGAAAGCCTGACGAAAATGATGGGCGGACATGGCGACATTACGCTGGGCGCGCTGTGCGGGAAAGATATGGATTTGCTGCCACCGGCTCAGGCAACCGCGAGCATCTGGGGCTTGGCATCGAACCCGTTCGATTGTTGGCTGGCGGAGCGGGGCCTGTGCACGCTGGCCATCCGCATGCGGACCGCCAGCGCCAACGCTGCCGCACTGGCCCACTGGCTGGCGAGTCAACCGGGCATCAGCCAGGTCGTGTATCCGGGCCGGACGGATCACCCGGAGCACGAGTTGGCGAACCGGCTTCTCCGGGGCCGCTTCGGCAACATGCTCTGTTTCGAGCTGGCCGGCGGCCGCGAGGCCGTCAACCGCTTCATGCGCCTCGCCACGGGCGTTCCCTTTAGCCCATCACTCGGCAGCACGCAAACGACGCTGAGCCACCCCTGGACCACTTCGCACCGCTATGAGAGTCAGGCCGAGAAGAAGCGCCAGGGTATTAGTGAGGGCCTGATTCGGCTATCGGTGGGCATCGAGGAATTGCCGGCGATTCAAGCGGAGTTCAAGAAGGGATTGGGATGAATGGAGCCCGCAGCGCAAGCAAGGCCGTCCCTTGCTTGCGCTGCGGTCTCCCCTCATCGATATTGCCGCACCGCCTTCAAGATATATTGCGCACCACTAAACACCGTTGCCGCGAGCATAACGTAGATCAAGCCGATTTGCAGCCACCAGAAAGTCGATCGCAGTGGCTCGGACCACGCTTGCTTCAGCATCCACAAATTCACAAGCACCACGATGAGCACGGCGCATTGCAGCACCATCTTGATCTTGCCCAGCATGTCGGCCCCGAATTTCACTCCTTGCGCTTCCATAATGCCGCGCAGCCCGGTGATCAGCAATTCGCGGCCGATCACGACCGTCACCATCCACGGCGTAAGGTCCGATTCTTTCACGGGGATGAGAAAGATGAACGACCCGCCCACCAAGACCTTGTCGATAAGCGGATCGAGACTCCTGCCCAAGGCCGAGAGTTGCCCGAGCCGGCGGGCCAGAAAGCCGTCGGCCCAGTCGGTGAGCGAAGCAATGACAAAGTCGACTAGGCCAGCGAGCCACCATTCGTGGTCGATGCACACGAATAGCAGCACGGCTAGCGGCAAGCGCGACAGCGTGAGCAGGTTGGGCAGCGTGAGCCAGCGATCACGGGGGGAAGCGGCAGCCATTCAAGGATCTCGGTGGCAAGAGCGAAGTCGGTCTCATTGTCGCAAGTTCTTTTCCTGGATCCAACGCTGAAGGTGTTCGCGCTCAGTGACCGACACATTTTCCAAAAGCGCATCCAGGACGGCATTGATTTCGGAGCGCAGTTTCCGTCCTTGGGGGCTATTCACTACGCGCTCCACGGCTGGCTGCAAGCGATTGAGCGCCGGCTCCTGTCCGCTTTCGGCCAGCTTTTGGTGGAACTGCACGATTTCTTGCTTTCGCCCCGCGGCGTCGAGGGCGGCAACGGTCAATTTCATCTGCTTCAATGCGGAAGCCAATTCGGCTGCCGCCGACCGCAAGGGGCCAGCCGCCGCCTGCGCACTACTATCGTCCTTCACGTTGTTGAGTAACTGAATGACTCGCTCGGTAGCGCGCGAGCCATTATCGTACGCCGCCTGCAACGACCGATTGGATGCGGTTGCTGCGGAATCAGAGTTCCCGGTCCGCGGTAATGTTGCAGCCGAGCCGGACGGCGCATTTTTCTTGCACCCGGTCAAGCCGATCATGCCGATCAAAGTCAACGAAAGACACACACGCTTCATGGAGAGGGTCCTTCAACTTTTGTCGCCGCGTTGAAGGATCAAAATAGCATCGAACGGGCCGATGGCCATTATTTCTCGCGCACCACGCCATCGGCTATTAGCTCCAGTTTCTCGAGAAGCCAGTCGGCCGGTGGTTCGGGCTGATGAACCCAGGGTTTCAAATGCTTAACCACCAGCGCGCTGGCCTTTTCGCCGAAAACATAGGCGGTGTACTCCAACGGTTTGTCGGGCACCATGTCACTGATCGCGTGAATGCAGTTTACGGCCTTGTCGGGCCGCAAATGTTCATCGAGCATCCGGTAGCGCACTGTTCCTTTCTCCAAAAATGCAATCTGCTTGAGAGCCAGGTCGTAGAGCTTCTTGTCGATCTCATAAGGTCCAAAGAGGTACACGCGCGCCTTGTTTTGCCGCGCCCAGACCAGGGAATCGTTCAGATCCAGATTTTTTGCCCGGTTCGGGCACAAGACGGATCTCCAGGCTCATGCTTTTCGGCATCCAACTAATGGTGTGGAGTTCCAACTTCCAGGCGGCGGGATCGCTTCCCCCGCCGGTCGCTTTAACAAAGGTGGCGAAGGAATGGGAGTCCGTTGCTTTCGGGGGCTCGCTTTGCGCGCCGAAGATGAGTAGGTAGTAGCGTTCCCCTGCATCGGCCAGATTGCTTCCCACGAACAGTAAAACGAGCGAAACAGAAACACTTCTCACCATGCTAGACATCTTCGTTCTCCCGCCTCGTGAAACGATGAAATTGCTTCAACTAACAGCAGTTTTGCAAACCGCGTGCCGGAGTCGCTGCTTCGCCACAAGCGACGGGCGGACCTTGGACTAATCGCGTGCATCCGCTAACCTGAACTATCGAGACCTGATTTCTCAAGGATGCACCATGGGCGAACGCTACATCTTCACCATTCGGCAACTCACAAAAACGTACGGCAAGCGCGAAGTGCTGAAGAACATCTGGCTCGCATTTTACCCCGGCGCCAAGATCGGCGTCATCGGCAGCAACGGGGCCGGCAAAAGCACGCTGCTGCGCATCATGGCCATGCAAGATCGCGAGTTCGTGGGCGAGGCCGAACCGGATAAAGGCATTTCCATCGGCTTCGTGCCGCAGGAGCCGCGGCTTACGGAAGGCAAAACGGTGCTGGAGAATGTCGAGGAAGCCGTCGCCCCAGTGCGCGCTCTCTTGAAGAAGCACGAGGATCTCGGCAACAAAATGGCCGAGGCCGAGCCGGACGAGATGGACAAGCTCATGGAGGAAATGAGCAAGGCCCAGGATGCCATTGATGCCCGCAACGCCTGGGAACTTGACCGGCAACTGGAAATCGCCATGGACGCGATGCGCCTCCCACCGGGAGACCAGCCAGTGGAAACGCTTAGCGGCGGTGAGCGCCGCCGCGTGGCCCTGTGCAAGATGATGCTGCAACAGCCCGACCTCTTGTTGCTCGATGAACCGACCAATCATCTGGATGCCGAGTCAGTCGCCTGGCTCGAACGGCACTTGCAGGAATATCCCGGCACGGTGGTTTCCGTCACCCACGACCGCTATTTCCTCGACAATGTGGCCAAGTGGATCCTGGAGCTCGACCGTGGTCAGGGCATTCCTTGGGAAGGGAACTACTCGTCGTGGATGGAACAGAAGGAAAAACGCCTGGCCGTGGAGGAGAAGCAGGAGTCGGCCCGCAGAAAGACCTTGCAGAGAGAGCTGGAATGGGCGAAGATGGCTCCCCGCGCTCGCGTGGCCAAAAGCAAGGCCCGCTTGAACGCTTATGAAAAATTGGCGGCCCAGGAATACGAAGAACGAGAAGACGAACTGGTGCTGCAGATTCCGCCGGGTCCGCACCTGGGCGATCTGGTGGTGCGGGCCGACAAGGTCAAGAAGGGCTACGGCGACAAGCTGCTCATGGAGGACCTGAACTTCAATCTGCCACGCGGCGGCATTGTCGGTGTGATTGGCCCGAACGGCGCCGGCAAGACGACGTTGTTTCGGATGATTGTCGAACAAGAGAAACCCGACGCGGGAACCTTGACCGTCGGCCCGACGGTGAAGATTGCCTACGTTGATCAGAACCGCGATGCACTCGACCCGGAGCACACGGTTTTCGAGGAGATCACCGGCGGAGCGGAATTCCTGATGTTGGGCAAACGCAAGGTGGCTTCTCGAGGATACGTGTCGCGGTTTAATTTCAAGGGCCCGGATCAGCAGCGCAAAGTCTCGGAGCTGAGCGGCGGCGAACGAAATCGCGTGCACCTGGCGAAACTCCTTCGCTCTGGCGGTAACCTGCTGCTGCTGGACGAGCCGACGAACGATCTCGATGTGGACACGCTGCGGGCCCTGGAGGAAGCGCTCCTGAACTTCGGCGGCTGTGCCGTCGTGATTAGCCACGACCGCTGGTTTCTCGACCGCGTGGCCACGCACATTTTGGCCTTCGAGGGCGACAGCAAGACGGTGTGGTGCGAAGGGAATTACCAGACGTACGAGGAGCAGAAGAGACAACGATTGGGTGCCGACGCGGATCAGCCGCATCGCATTAAGTACAAGCGATTGAAATAGCGTGGGACAAGAATCTTGTCCGTTACGGTGGACAAGATTGGAATCTTGCCCCCCGGAAACGTAGCCGCCCGTTTAAAGGTATATCTGGCATGGCGTAATTTGGAGCGCGGCGATGCTTCCCTTGATGATCATCGTGACCGCGCTGGGAGTTTGGTTCATCGTCTCCGCGCTGCTGAACTGGGAATGGTTTTACGGCATCATGGAATTCGCCATCATCGAGGGGCTGTTTGGCGAAGGAATAAGCCGCATCGTTTGCGGAATCGCCGGCGTGGCATTGACGATCGGGGGCATTATCGGAGTCGTAAATGTGTGGACCAGCCGGCATTGATTCTCAATCAACGCCGAGGGAGTCGAAGAACTGCGCGCGGCTTCGCCTCGGCTAACCGCCACGGACTACGGACTTCGGATCACGGACTTTTCTTATGATGGAATTGCAGGACGTAACGAAAATCTACCAGCAGGGCCGGCGGACGGTGCAGGCGGTGCGCGGCGTGAGCCTGCGCATCGACGCCGGCGAATTCGTGGCCATCATGGGGCCAAGCGGCTCCGGCAAATCGACGCTCATGCATTTGTTGGGCGCGCTCGATACGCCAACGTCCGGCAAGGCTTTTTTCCAAGGCCAAGACTTGCAGCGCATGTCCGACCGGCAGCGCTCGCATTTGCGGCGCAATCGCATCGGCTTCGTATTTCAGTTTTTCAACTTGTTGCCCACACTCACGGCCATCGAAAACGTGGCCATGCCGCATTTGCTCGGCGGCATGAGCCGAAGGCAAGCGCTGAAACTGGCCGAAGCATCACTGGAGCGCGTGGGTCTGAGTCAGCGGGCCGATCACTTCCCCGAAGAGATGTCGGGAGGGGAAATGCAGCGTGTGGCCGTGGCCCGAGCGCTGGTCACGGAGCCGGAAGCGGTGCTGTGCGACGAGCCGACCGGTAACCTTGATTCCATGAACAGCGATGAAATCCTGAATCTGCTGCGCGTGCTGCCGGAAGCCGGCCGCCGGTCTGTCGTCATGGTCACGCACGATCACCGGGCCGCATCAATTGCCGACCGAATTATTCACATTAGCGACGGGCTCATTGACGGCGAAGAGATTCCGTCCGGGCCACGGATTCGCAGCGCAGTGGGATGAAATGCCGCTTGCGGCTTCGCCGGGAATTCAAATCTTCTAAACGCGCTGAGCCGTTTCCGGGCACTATCCTATATAGAGGCCGCGTTGCCCGCTCCGCTCTGAAGTCGCCGCGTCGCGGCTAACCGGGGTGCGAGGTCGCGGCTAACTGGGATGGTATGGCGCATGAATCGGCTCTTGCTGCATCTGAATCGCATTCTGCGGGCGGCCGCGGCGCATAGCGATGGGCAGCTTTTGGCGCGCTTCATTGAACAGCGCGATGAAGAGGCATTTCGGCTGCTGGTCGAACGGCACGGACCGCTGGTGCGCGGCGTGTGCCGGCGCTGGTTGCCCAATCCGGCCGACCGTGACGATGCCTTTCAGGCCACGTTTCTGGTGCTGGCGCGAAAGGCAAAATCCATTTCGCAGCCGGAGCGCTTAAGCTCCTGGCTGCACAGTGTGGCCCTGCGCACGTCGCGGAAGTTACGCTTTAACCTGGACCGCCGGCAACGCCTGGAGGAATTGCGGGCTCAATTGCCCGAGGCCGCCATTTCTACAGCCTCACCCACCAGCGATTTGGCCCGGCTGCTGGACGAAGAGCTTGCCCGGCTGCCGGAAAAATACCGCCAGTCCGTCCTGCTTTGCCACGTGCAAGGCCTCAGCCGCCGCGAAGCTGCCTCGCGGCTCGAAATCCCGGAAGGCACGCTTTCCACGTGGCTCAACCAGGCCCGCCTGTTGCTTCGCAAACGGTTGGTGCGCCGGGGAATTGTTCCTGTTGTCGCGCTGCCGCTCTTGGCAGCCGAGGCCGACGCGGTACCGCCCGAATTGCTGCGCGCGACCGTGCAGGCGGCTGTTTCATTCACTCACCAAACCGCCATGGCCGCGGCATCCGCGGCCGTGGTTCGGTTAGCTCAAGGAGTGCTACGCATGCTGCTCGTGAAACGAATCACCGCCGCCTCGGCCGCGCTGTTCCTGGTGTTCTTCCTGGGCGCCGGCATTGGCTTGTTCCTGAACGAACAGGCGCGCAAACCGAGCTTCGCCGCTGATCCGCCGAAACCAACCGGCAAGACTGACGGCTTGCAAGTCCAGGTATTCGAAAGCGGCAACAAGCTGCCACAAATTACGGTGGTGGAAAAGGAAGACCGGATCACCGTCAACACAGTCGCCGCGCTGGGGCGATACTTGAAGCGGTTGCGCACGGCCGACAAGACTCTGCCCGATTCGATTACGATTGTGAGCAACGCCGACACAAAGTATTCGACCATGGCCGAAGTGCTCCTGGTCTGCAAGGAAGCCGGCTTCGGCGTACACGTTGCGGCCAAGTTCAAAGACGTAACTGATGGAGACGGCCTCGGCAAAAACTCCGATCAAGGAATTTCCGGTTCCGTCGCGAAGGATAAGTGGCGCATCGACTTGCTTACTCGGCTCGAAGACCTTCAACAACAGCGCGACGTACTGCTCGCCAAGCTCCGAGAAATGGAGGGGCTCGGCAAGAGCGACGCGGCCACTGATCCAAAAGCGGAGGTAGCGCGCCTGAGAGCGGAGCGCGATCGGTTGGAAGCGATGCTGAGGCAGGCTGAAGCGAAAAACGCACTGGGGGACAAGGCGTTACCACAGTTGCCCGGAGGGCCGGCAAAAACTCCGCCGCGCACGGTGGATGCCGCTTACCGCAGCGCACTTATAGAAGAAGCCAAAACCGATGCGGCAATTTTGCAAGCTGCGATTCAAGCAGCGAAGGCAGATGCAGAATCGGCCAAGTATACGGCGGAGTATTACCAGATTCAAATGGAGAAAACCAAGGAACTGCATAAAAAGGGCGGCACTACCGCTCAGGAAGTGCGTAAGGCAGAGCTGGAATATCAACGTTCGAAGACGGATATTGATTTCAAGCTGGCCCAACTAAAGAAGGCCGAAGCCGAATGGCAGCGCGAAAAAGCGCGTCTAGACATCCTGATGAAAGGCGGCCCGATTCCGGAAAAAAACAAAACTCCGACGGAATCACCGGCTGCGTACGATCAGGCGTTGAAAGACTACCAGCGCGCATTGGCCGAGAACTCCGCGAAGCTCGATCAAGCGAAGCAGAAGGAACTCGATGAACAGAAGGCCAAACATAAAACACATATCGATGAACTCATCAAAGATTACGATCGTGCCATTGCCGAAATGGCTATACAGCTTGACAAGTCCAAGTTGCAAAAGCTTGCGGAGCCGTGGCCCGCGGCCACAAGAAAGGAATTGGAGCCGTTCCAAGGAGTGTGGAAAGTCACAGAGCAGCTATTCGAAGGTAAGGCACCGCCGGGTCCAAACCAACCAGCCGATCATGAGTGGATCGTGTTAGATGATAACGTGATGTTGATTTACGGCGACAAGCCACGGATGGGGAAGATTCAACTGTCCTCGAAGGATGGCAAGCCGCAACTGAGCATCACATACTCCACGGAAGCTGGACCTATCACTGCCGCTGGGACGTATGAGTTTGAGGGGGGGAAATTAAAACTAACATTAGCCACCCAGTCTTCCCCCAATTCTGCAAAACCGGCAATTGTGACAATCACCTTGCAGCGGCGCGGCGACCGAAAAGATTACCGGACAGATGCGCCGGGAATCCCCAAGGTTTATACGCCGTTTCCGGTGTTGCCGCCCGATAAAAACACGGATGCAGAACTGCGGGTCGCCAAGGCCGAGGCCGAGCTTTTGGCCGCGCGCGCCGACCTCAAGGCTGCCGAGGCCAACTTCAAGACCAGTCAGTTGAAGCTGGACCGGATGGCCAAGCTGTCCGAAGCCAAGGCGGTGGAAGCGAAACTGGTGGATGAGGCGAAGGTACAAGTGGAATCGGCGCAAGCCGCCGTGGAAGCAGCCCAGGCCAAAGTAAAGATCGCCGAGGTGAATCTCGCGGCCGAAAAGGACAATCTCAAGCGCGCGAATACAAAACAAGTCGGCGGGCCTCAAGAAAAGCCGTTGCCGGTCAAACCATAAACAGCGCGATGTCGTTGCTTACCAACCCACAAGCCGCTTCCGGCTTGCGGGTTTCTTTTTCTGTTCTCTACAATAAGCCGGCAGCGATATTCGTCCCGAGTTCCAGGATAGCTCCATGCCGGCTCAGCTACTCGATGGCAAAGCGCTCGCGCAAACGATGCAGGCGGAGATCGCATCCCAGGCTGCGGAGCAAATCCGTGGCGGCGGGCCGCAGCCCGGCCTCGCCGCCGTGCGGGTAGGTGTTGACCCGGCCAGCGAAGTCTACGTCAACAACAAGATCAAGGCTTGCAAAAAGGCGGGCATCGCCAGCTTTCATTATCATTTGGCCGGAACAACTTCCCAAGCGGAACTGCTGCAACTCATCGCGAAGCTGAACGCTGATCCCGTCGTGCACGGCATTCTGGTACAATTGCCCTTGCCAAAGCAGATCGACACAAATGAGATTATCTCGGCCATCGATCCGCGCAAGGATGTGGACGGGTTCCATCCGGAAAACCTGGGGCTGCTCGTCGCCGGTTCGCCGCGCTTTGTGGCGTGCACGCCGCTGGGCGTCCAGCAATTGCTGGTGCGCAACAACATCGACACGACCGGGGCGAAGGTGACGATCTTGGGCCGGAGCTTGACGGTCGGCAAGCCACTGGCGCTCTTGCTGGCCGCCAAGGGCCCCGGTGGCGATGCGACGGTGACGATTGCCCACAGCAAGAGCCGCGATTTGCCGGAGTTAGCTGGAAGCGCTGATATCCTAATCGCAGCCATGGGTCAGGCCCACTTTGTCACGGCCGCCATGGTGAAGCCGGGGGCCGTGGTGATCGACGTCGGCATCACCCGGCGCAGCGACGGGAAGCTGGCGGGCGACGTGGATTTCGATGCAGTACTGCCGATCGCGCGAGCCATCACGCCGGTGCCCGGCGGCGTCGGCCCGATGACGATTACGATGTTGCTGCATAATACGCTGCTCGCCAGCCGGTTGAGTTGAGCGGGAGTTTGCAATGAATCTGAATCTCACAACAGCCACACGGATGGGGCTCAATTCCCTCGCTTTGCTCGGCGTTGCGGTTGCGCTGTGGCTTGGCGAATCGATATTCATCCCGCTCACCATCGCTGTGCTTCTGGCAGCCGTACTTTGGCCCGTGGTCGAATGGATGCATCGACGAGGAATCCCGTGGGGTTTGGCGTGCATGATTTCGGTGTTCATGCTCGTGCTTCTCAATCTCGTGGTCACACTCGGTTTTGTCCTCGCGATCCCACGCATGCTTCAGGGCCTGCCGAACCCCAATAGTTACGCGAATCAAAAGCAGTATTACGACAACTTCCGCAAGCAGGTGATCAAAGTCAGCCCCGTTCCTGTTGATTCCGTCTTACCGGAAGATGCCGAGAACTCGCGCGTCTTCGATCAGGTGCGCAAGACGCTTCAAGGCGAGTATGTCACGCAACTGCTGCTACATTTGCTCAACGACTTGCGCTCCTGGCTGCTGCAATGGGTGCTGATCTTGTTTATCCTCCTGTTTCTGCTGATGGAAGGGCGCATGCTTACGCGCCGGCTGGTGGAAATCTTTGGCCCCAGCCCCGAGGCGACGTTGAAAGCCCAAGAAGCGCTGCGCCAAATGGCCCAGTCCGTGCGCAGTTACCTGATCTGGCGCACGATTGTGAACTTTGGGCTGGGGTTGGTGCTGGGGATTGTCTTTCATGCGGCGAGATTGCAGCACGCCTGGCTGTGGGCTTTGCTGGCGGCCATCCTTTGTTACATTCCCTACATAGGCACCATCATTGCCGGCTTTCCGCCCGTGCTTGATGCGTTCATCAATGTCGGCCCCGGCTGGGCCATGGGCATCTTGATCTTTTACGTGGCCCTGGTCACCTTCGAGGGCTACATCATTGTTCCAGTGGTGATGGGTCGCAGCGTTAGTGTCAATGCCACGACGGTGATGCTTGGTTGCCTCTTCTGGAGCCTGGTCTGGGGTACGCCGGGTTTGTTCCTGGCCATGCCACTCGTGGCCGCACTCAAAGCGATTTGCGAGCAAGTGCCAGGCTGGCAGCCGTGGGCGAATCTGATGAGCAGCGACGATTCCATTACACCGAAGGGCGCCGAGCCTCAATATGCCACCGAGGAAGAAAAAACACTCCTTATGCAAAAGGAAGCGGACAAGACGTTGATCTTAGAAGATCTGCCTGGGCCCAATGGAGACGCGACCAAACGTTGAGTCGCTTGGGCTACGTGTACCGAGGTAAGACATGAAAGTCGGTTTGGTTGGATTCTCTGGGTCGGGCAAGAGTACGGTGTTTCAGTGGCTGACCGGAGTGCAGCCAGACCCGGCTCGGGTGCAGCACGGTCAGACCGGCGTCGCCAAATTGCCTGACCCACGCCTCGATGCGGTGTCTGAACATTTTCGCCCCAAAAAGACCACGCCGGCGGAAATCGCCTTTCTCGATACGCCGGGATTGCTGCTCGACGAGCGCAAAGATAACCCACGCCGGCTATCGATCCTGCGCGAGAGCAATGGGCTGGTCGTGGTGCTTGATGGATACAGCGCCAGCAATTTTGCCGAGCAGTTGCGCAAGTTTCGTGACGAAATCCTGTTTGCCGATCTGGAGATCGTGACCAATCGCATAGAGCGCCTGCATACACAGTTGAAAAAACCTCGTTCGGCCAAAGAGAAGGAGCGCGATGAAGCCGAGCTGGCGCTATTGCAGCGCGTGGTAACCGCATTCGAAGCCGGCCAATCGGCGATGTCGCTTGGCCTGAACCCGGAAGAAGAGAAACAGCTGCGCAGCTTCCAGTTGCTGACGCTGAAGCCGGAATTGGTTTTCGTGAATCGCGGCGATGCGGCCACATTGAAGTCTCCGCTACCGCCCGATCTGCTGGCCTTGTCGCCCTCAGCCCTACAAGCCGCGCCGAAACTGGAATTGGAAGTGGCTGAGCTTCCCAAGGAGGATCGGGCTGCGTTTTTGGCCGACCTGGGCCTCGGCGAGTCGGATCGAGCCGCTATTCTGCAAACCATCTTCGCCGCCATGGGCCAGATTGTGTTCCTCACGGTGGGCGAGGACGAATGCCGGGCCTGGCCCATGCCCAAAGGGGCCGATGCCGTGGAAGGCGCCCGGCAGATTCACACCGATCTGGCCAGTCGCTTCGTACGAGCCGAAGTCGTTCATTACGATGACTTCGTGAAGTGCGGCTACTCGATGAAAGAAGCAAAGGCCAAGGGCGTGTACCGGCTCGAAGGCAAGACCTACGTTGTCCACGACGGGGACATCATGCATATCTTGGCGAGCAGCTAAGCTGCCGCTTGCGGCTTCGCCGGCGAAGCCGCAAGCGGCATCATTGTAACCACGCATTCGCCGTTGCCGTTGTGGATGCATCGTCGTTCTCGGTGAGCGCGGCCAAGTTCTGCCGAATCCTGCGGAACGCGATCTTCAGGAAATGCCGGCCGGCCTGGACATCGGGGTGGCGTTCCATCTGCTGCCCGTTGCTGGTTTGCAGCAGCGAATCGAGCCGGCTTAGCGTGCAACTGGCCGCATAGATATCGCCGGCCGCATCGGCAATGCGCTCGTGCAGGTACTCACTCGTGAGGAATACTTCGATCTTGCCACAGTGTCGCAGTACCCATTGCACAGCCAGGCCGAATTCCTGCACCATGCGGCCAAGGATTTGCGCTTCCACTTGCAAGTTGCGACATTGCACCGGCACCTGGGGCGTGTTCCAGCGTACCGCCAATTGCTCCCGGCCAAACTGCACGAGCTTGCCGAAGTTCCGCAGCGGCGCTTTGGCAGCGCCAAGCACTTCCAGGAAGCCTTCGCCCACCGCCTTGGAGCCAACGACGGCAATGAACGCTCGTAGCACGTCATTCGCCCCTTCGCCGATCATGTTGATGCGCGCATCGCGCATCATCCGTTCCAGGGGAAGGTCGGTAAAATAGCCGGCGCCGCCATAGATCTGCAGCGCGTCGTTCACGATGGACCAAAGATGGTCGGTACTCCAGACCTTTAGCAGGGCCGTCTCCAGCATGTAATCTTCCGAGCCCGAATCGATGAACGCGGCACATTGCGTAGTCGTCGCTTCCATGGCAAACGCATGCGCGGCCATGAAGGCGATCTTCTTTTTCACCAGTTCGAACTCGGCCAGCGGCATCCTGAATTGCACGCGCTTCTTGGCATGCTGAACAGCCAGTTTTAGGCAGGTCTTCGCGGCCCCGGTGCAACTGGCGCCAAAGGTCGTACGGCCAAAGTCGAGCACCGTGAGCGCGATCCGCAGACCTTTGCCGATCTTGCCGAGCACGTTTTCGGCCGGCACGCGCATGTCATGGAACGCCAGCTTGGCCGTGGCAGTGCCGCGAATGCCGAGCTTTTCCATGCGAGGCTCAATTACCTGGAAGCCCGGCATGTCCGGCGTGACCAGAAAGGCCGTGACTTTGGTCTCGTCGCTGCCGGGCACCGGTGTCCGCGCCATCACGGTCAGCACTTGAGCAATGGCGCCGGAGCTGATGTAGCGCTTGGCGCCATTGAGAAGAAAACTCTTGCCATCGGGCGAAGGCGTAGCCAGCGTCTGGACATTGGCGGCATCGGAGCCGGCCTGCTCTTCGGTGAGCGCGAACGCGGCAAGTTTTCTGCCGCGCACCAAGTCCGGCAGCCATTTCTTCTGCTGCTCTTTCGTGCCGAAGAGCAACAGCGCCCGAATGCCAATGCTGTGGTGCGCGTTTACGAACACGGCCGTCGACGAGCAATGCCCGCCGATCACTTCCATGATCCGGCAATACTGCTGCTGGGAAAAGGCCAAGCCGCCGTATTCTTTCGGGGCCGTCATCCCAAGTACGCCCAGCGCGCCCAAGCCTTCAATAACGGACGCAGGAATGTCGGCATTCCGATCAATCGCCCGTGCGTCGATATGCTGCTCGGCGAATTGCCGGACGCGCACCACGGCCTCCGCTGCTTCCTGCTCCTTCTCCGGCGCCAGCGATGGATAGGGGAAAAGCAACCCGCCTTTGAAGTGGCCGAAGAACAAGGACTTGGCGAAGCCCAGCGTCTCCGGGCCCGCGAGCATTTCTTCGACTTGCTGCTTCTGTTTTTCCAATTCCTGGGCCGTCAATGCCATGATCGCGACTCCTACGGCAAGATGGTGTCATCGCCATCTTAGCAATGCAGCAAAGGTTGCCCAACGGGAAGAACTCGCGCGGCAGTGTCGGCAGACTGTGCGGCAACCGACAAGGTATCCCTTGCCGCTTCCGTTGTGCGGGGCTACTGTTCCCCTACTGGAAGTTGCTGAAATGTGCGTGACGACGCCAGACCATCTCTCGCGAAACGAAGCTTGATTCTCTTCTCAAACTGGAGCCCTCTATGAAGTGCCTTCGCCATTGCACCAAGTGGATACTATTGCTGCTGGCATTTGCTGGAGTTTGCCCCCTGTGCGCCACGGCTGCACCGCCTGCGGAAGACAGTGCGGCGGCCAGCCCGCGTCTGAAGTATTTGCCGAAGGATTACTGGTCCGTAGCCGAGTTGGATGCCGGCACAGTGACGAAGTTCATGGCACTCGCCGGCGGAGTACAGAACAATCCGCAAATGGCCCAATTGAAACAGTATTTGGAAATGGCGAAAGGGTTCACCGGAATCGACATCGAAAAAGACGTGGAATGGATTACCGTTTTCGCCGCCGGAAATGTCGGCGACGACGCCAAATTCCTGGCCGTGGTTCAAGGCTCCTTCAAGAACGATACCGTCGAAAAACACTTGAAGGATAGTTTGAAAGATTCTCTCACTGAGAAAAAGCACAAGAAACACACGATCTTCACAACTGAAAAAGCAGACCTCTGCTTCCCGGAGGAGTCGACGATTCTCGTAGGCGACGAAGGCCTGGTGCGCGGCGCGCTTGACAAATTGGATGACGGCAAGGGCCCCGTACCAACCGCATTGAAGAGTGTCTTGTCGCAAACGCCGGGCAAGTCGATTGTTTGGGCTGCCGTGCGGCCGCCCGCGCTGGTCGAGGCCAAAGAACTGGCCGACTGGCGCAAAGAACACGCCGAGATGTATGGCGCCGTTAAGAAAATTGAAGCGCTGTCCCTGTCATTCGACATGGCTCCGGATGGGCTGATCGTCAAAGGCTTGGGATACGCGGAACCGAAAGAAGCGAAAAAAGTGTACGAATATCTGAGCGAGCGCAGAAAGAATATCCTGTACGAGGAAGGCTCGAACATTCTGGTCGTGAGCTTGTTAATCCTTGCCGATGTTAAGATGAACGATTCCTATATCGAAGGCTCGTTCCGACTGACGGGCGATGCGCTCAAGCAGCTTTGGGACACGAAATTCATCGTCAAGCCGAAGCGGTAGGCTAACGACTGCCACACGATTCGGGGACGGCCGACTCACCATTCGGGACAACTGAGGTTTCATCGGCAATGAAACGAAGCTTGAGATGTCCCGAATCTTCCCGGGATTCAAGTTTTTACTAGACCGTCTACCTGTTTTCGGTGGTCCTGTCGGGTAAACATAGGCGTGCGCCTGGGCAGGCTAAGAGAGTCTTCCTGCCCCATTCGTTGCCGAACTCGGGCGGTGGGGTGGGCGATCCAGCGCAACGAATGCAACGAAGCAACGAATTCGCCATCCGTGGCGAGAAGATATCTTAAGAGCTTATAGAGGAACGACTTGCGCCTGATCATAGCGCCCAGCGGTAGAACCGCCTTTCGTTGCACTTACCGGTGACAGCCGCCGCCAAGGAAGCTTGGGGCAACGAATTGCCCCGGCGCAACTGAGACGTAGGCGCTCGTAGCGCATTAGAGCTGATTTGTAGCGGAATTTGCCAGAATTCCGTCAACACACGAGCGTTGGGTCATCCAGACTTATCGGCCACGAGGTCCCGCTCAACTTTGCTTTCTTCCGTCAACCAGATCGGCAGCGGCGGTGGAATCTATTTCTCAATCTCTCGGGGTCGTGTTTGCTCTTGACTTCGTTCTAACGTCAATCGAAAATAATCAGCGTTAGCACCATATTCAGGATGATGCCGGCCGGGCCCCTAATCTGTGCCCGGTCCTATTCGCCTAGGCATGTCGTCTGCACGAACGGATTCCATGATTCTTGGTCGACGCGCACCACTTCACGTCTGAGTGGGTTCAAGGTCTCGAAAGCTAACGTCCATTGCACGAAAGCGCGGCAGCGCTCGGCATTCTGTTCGCCCATCGCCT
>DATGHS010000545.1:0-4066 GCA_035307785.1 Gemmataceae bacterium | reverse complement strand
TGGGGGCAGCGGTTCCGTATTGCGTACCTGATCGAAGATGTCGATGACAGTCGTGCCCACGAACGGCGGCCGGCCAGTAAGCAATTCGTAGAGGATCGCCCCCAGCGCATAGATATCGACCGCTGGGCCGACAGCAGCCGTTTCGCCGGCAGCCTGCTCCGGCGCCATGTAACTCGGAGTGCCGACGACGGCCCCGGTATGTGTGAGGTGCGTTTCGTCTTCCAGTTTGCGGGCCAGGCCGAAGTCCGCGATCTTGGGGGAACCATCGGTCGTCAGCAAGATGTTCCCGGGTTTCAAGTCGCGGTGAATGACGCCGGCCCGGTGGGCATAGCCAATCGCGTGGGCCAAGACGCCGAGCAGGGCTGCCACTTCGCGTCCGGTTAGCAGCGACTGATCGATCTTGTTGGAAAGCGTGCCGCCGGGAACAAATTCAAGCGTGAAATAAGGCAAGCCATCGGTTTCGCCCACCTCGTATAGCTGCACGATGTTCGGATGCTGCAAGCGGGCGACGGCCTGGACTTCCAGGCTGAAGCGCTCTCGCGCCTTTGAGCCCGCGTGGCCGGCATGCAGCATGAGCTTGAGCGCGACCAGGCGGTCCGCCTTGACCTGCCGGGCCTTGTATACCACGCCCATGCCGCCGCGGCCGAGCTCGCTCAAGATTTCATAGCCGGGAATGGCGAACGAAGCCGGCGGCCCGGTAGCGCCGTCGCGCGAATCGGAAACACCAAATTGCTCGGTGCCAGGCGAGGTCAACGTGGGCGATTGCGGACTATGACCATTGGCTGGAATGTGATCGGCCGTGACTCCATGCGAAGAGCTGGCCGATTCGTCGAATCGGCCGGTCTTGGAGAAATCCTCGGGACTCTCGGTCCGCGAGCCCGGGTCGGCGGGGATTTCGGAGGATGAAGGCATGCAGACAGTATAAACGAGAAGCGACGGAGGTTCTACTGCCCGCACCGGCCGGGCGCAGACTTCGCGGCCGACTTGGCTGGAGCTGCTAAAGTTGCCGTGGGTGACGCGTTTCAGGAAGCCGAAAGCTGCGATGCGTTGCTCGCGTTTCACAAATTCGTATTCTCTCGATTGAGAAGTCATTTCTTTTCGGGAGCATGTCATGCGTACGCTTTGCCGGCTGGGTGTTCTTTGCATCGTGCCTATGCTGCTGCTTCAGCAAGCATTCGGCGACGAGAGCCCGCGTCTCTTTAAGCCCGATCCGCGCTCGGTGCAGCGCGAAGGATCGGGCTACCGCTATCCGCAAGCCGGCTGGATCGTGCTCCACATCGAGGGCGAACCGTACGAGCGCGGCTACCAGCATGGCCGGCTGCTTTCGAGCGAGATTGCCGGGTACATCAAGTGCTTTGCCAGCCAGCAATCGTCGAAAGCGCCGGACGATGGCTGGAAGCTGACGCGCACGCTCGTGAATTCGCTGTTCCTGCGCCGTTTCGATCCCGAGTACCTGGAAGAAATGAAAGGCATTGCCGACGGGGCCGCGTCGGCCGGGGCCAAAGCCTTCGACCGCAAGATTGACCTGGTGGATATCGTCGCTCTGAATTGTTGGGCCGAGATCGACACTTTAGACGAAGCGCTCGAGGCCACGCCGAACGGGCTGGAAGGAAAACGCTTCTCGAAAGATCAGGCGCACAAGATGCCCGTGCCGCCAATGAGTCATTGCAGCGCCTTCGCGGCTACGGGGTCAGCCACGGCCGACGGCAAGATCGTCTTCGGCCACATAACGATGTTTGGGCTTTACTCCTCCAATTATTACAACATCTGGCTCGATGTGAAACCGGCCAAGGGCCAGCGCGTGCTGATGCAGAGTTTCCCCGGCGGCATTCAGAGCGGCATGGACTACTACATGAACGATGCCGGCCTGATTGTTTGCGAGACCACGATCACGCAAACGAGATTTCAAGCCACCGGCCAGACTCTCGCCAGTCGCATTCGACAGTCGCTCCAGTATTCGAAAAGCATCGATGACGTGTGCCAATACTTAACCCGCGACAATAACGGCCTGTACACGAATGAATGGCTACTGGCCGACATTAAGACCAACGAAATCGCCATGCTGCAATTGGGCACCCACAAGCACCGGCTTTCGCGCAGCAGCAAAAACGAATGGTTCGGCGGCACCGAGGGCTTCTACTGGGGCTGCAACAACACGAAGGATATGGAGTTGCGGCTCGAAACCATTGCCAGCGTAAAAGAACGGCCGGCTGATCTGGTGTGGCGGCCATCAGGGCGCGACCGCGCCTGGCAGAAGCTTTACGGCGAGCACAAGGGCAAAATCAATGAGGACTTCGCCCGGCTTGCGTTCACGACCCCGCCATTGGCGTCGTACCACTCGCTGGACGCGAAGTTCACCACGACTGATCTGGCCAAGAAGCTTGAATCGCATGCGCTCTTCGGCCCGCCGCTGGGCCGGACCTGGCTGCCCTCGCCGAAGGAGACGCAGCTATATCCGGACATTCGGCCACTCGTCAGCAATCCGTGGACGATCCTGAGCGGCGGATCGCCGATTGAAGCCAAGAGCGAGAAACTGGCGCGGGCCCTTGATCTGCCGGAGAAGCCTGGCAGCGGCACAAAAGAAGACGAAAGCGACGACGGGGCCGAAAGCGAAGAAGACACGAAGACTCCGGATGTTTCGCCCATTTGGCGAGGAACATTGTTGCCGCAGAGCGATGCCGACATCTGGCTCGCAACGGCGTTTGCGGGATTTGAGCGACTGGTCGCCCTGGAATACGAGAAGCGCAAATCGCACGACACGCTAACTGCGGCCGACCGGCGAGTACTCGCAGTTGAGCGCAATGCGCTTCGCACCATGTTCATGACCGCGGTCGGTCCCAACGGCGAAATGCCGGCATTGGCCGAGATTCGCCATGAGGACCGGACCGATGCCTGGTACAAGCGCGCCCACGGCAAGGGCGTGTTGGTCTTGCAGGAACTGCGCCGATTTCTCACGCCGCAAGTTTTCGACAAGGCCATGGAAAGCTTCGGTAATGAACATGCCGGCAAGGCGGCGAGCACGCAGCAGTTTCAGGAACACATGGAAAAAGCGAGTGGCAAGAAGCTCCAAGAATTCTTCGACTATTGGGTCCGCGGCAGTTCATTGCCAGAATTTACGCTGCTTGACGTGCAGCAGAAGAGGACCAAGAAAGGAACCACTGTGACCGGCGCCGTGAAGCAGACCGGGCCGGCCGGCAGCGGCGTGCTGATCACCGTGGAATCGGATAAAGACGAAGTTAGCGAGTGGGTGGAATTCAAAGGCGCCGAGGCCAAGTTCGAAATCACGGCCGCAGCGCCGAAGCGGGTTGTGGTGAACAAGTACCGCGACCGGCTGGAAGCGAGCGGCAGCATGTTTGGCGTGCATTCTTTCTGGAACGACCTGGCCGATACGGTAATTGTGTACGGCACCCTTACCGAATCGGCGGCCAATTATGACGCGGCTCAGGAACTCCAAAAAGCGATTCGATCGAGTTCCGACAATTTCACTTTGCCGATCCTATCGGATCACGAGGCTACGGATTCGACACTTCGCAACAAGCACGTGCTGTTGATTGGCCGGCCGGATACCAACATCTGGGCGGAGAAATTCGCACCGCAGTTTGCCGTGAATTTTGGCTGGCGGTCGTTCCAGGTTCAGGGCGACTGGTACGCCCATTCGCGTTCGGCCGTGATTGCAGCCGGATTCAGCCCGCTGAATGTCCGGCGGTCGCTGGTGCTTATTGCCGGGCTGTCGGCCGAAGCCACACGGACGACGGCCGTGAATTTCGTTTCCCAGGCCAGACGTGGGGCGGATGTCGTGGTGTTGCCGAATGACATGTCGGCGCGAGCGGTCGTCGTGCCGAACCCGAAATTGGTGAAAGACTTGTCGAAGTGATATTGCCTGCGGTTGGTTCGTAATAACCAGCTTTAGGCGGTCTGTGCGACTCGCTAAAGCGGGTCACTACAAACTCAAAACGGCATTAGTGTCCAAAAGCTCTGCAGGTCGCCGGGCACGATTTCCAGCTTTCCATGCGCGGAATTCTTGTGCATAGTCTTGCTCGCATCGCCGGGGCCGGTCAACAGCGTC
>DATGHS010000544.1:0-14793 GCA_035307785.1 Gemmataceae bacterium | reverse complement strand
CTCGCTACGTTGGCAGCGCGGTTTGCGCCGAATGCCATCAGGAAAGACACCAATCCTATTTGCTTACCTCGCACAGCCGGGCATTGTCCGAACTTGATCCCAAGGCCGAGCCGCCCGATGGCGAGTTCATTCACCAGGCTTCGGGCCGATCGTATCGCGTTTTTCGGCGCAACGGCGAACTCCGCCATGAAGAGGTTCAGCATGCACCCGACGGCCTGGAGATTGCGAAGGTAGACCTGCCCGTCCGTTACCTCGTTGGCTCGGGGCACTTCACACGCTCTTACCTGGTCGAGGTTGACGGCTACCTCTATGAATCGCCCATTACCTGGTATGCGTCCAAGAAAAAATGGGACGTCTCGCCGGGCTATGATCGGCCCCGAAACCTGAGCTTCGAACGACCCGTCGATACGAGCTGCCTGTTCTGTCATGCGGGGCGCGTGGAGGCAGTGCCCGAAACGGCTCAGCCCGTCACCCTGCACGAAAAGGCCATCGGTTGCGAGAGTTGCCACGGCCCTGGCTCGCTTCATCGGGAACTGCGCCGAAACCAGAAACAGGCTGGGAGCAGCGAAGACCTCAGCATCGTTAACCCCGGGAAGCTGGCACGTTCTCAGCTGGAAGACATCTGTGCAAACTGCCATCTGAGTGCGGCAGTGATGATTCCCTTGCGCGGGCGGCGCTTCACGGACTATCGCCCAGGGATGCCGTTGACGGATTATCGCATCGACTATCGCTTCGACGGCGGCAGCGAGGAGATGACGGTTGTCGGCCACGTCGAGCAGTTGCGGAAGAGCATCTGTTATCAAAAATCGGAGCTGACTTGCCTGAATTGTCACGACTTGCACGCCAAGGAGCCGCCCAAAGACCGCGTCGCTTTTTACCGAAGCAAGTGCCTCGACTGCCACGCGGACAAGGGCTGCAAACTCGAGCGGACCAGGCGTCTGGAGAAGGAACCTGCGGATAATTGTGCTGCCTGTCACATGCCGCGCGGCGATACCGACATCCCGCATGTTGCCTTTACCCATCACCGCATCGGGCTGCATGCGACCCAGCCGCGCACCGAGTCGGTGGGGGCGCCCAACCTGGTGCCGATCCAGGATACTTCTCATTTGTCGTCGGTGGAGCAGCAGCGCAATCTGGGACTGGCTTATCTGGGAGTGAGCGGAAATCAAAATCACTCGAAGCATTCCGCTGTTTTCGTGAAGCGAGGCCGCGATCTTCTGCAGGCTGCGCGCGCCGCAGGTCTTCGCGATCCGATAGCTGCGCAAGCCCTGGCGGACGTCTACTTCAACGAAAAAAGAGACCTGACGTCGGCCATGGCGCTAGCGCGCGACGTGATCGAGGCAGTCGATAGTCCACCGGAGGCGCGCGTCCGGGCCGGGTATCTTCTCGCGGTTGCGGAGATGCGCGAAAACCAGTTCGCTTCGGCCGGCCTTCGGCTCGGCGAGGTGACTCGAATGCGCCGCGACGCGAACGATTGGCTGTGCCTGGCCGGCTGTTCTTTGAAGCTAAACCAACCGAGCAAGGGGATTCAAGCGCTGGAAACGGCCCTTCAAATCCAGCCTTACCGCCCGGACCTTCACGCGCAGCTTGCGTATATCAATGACCAACTGGGCTTCCGCAAACTGGCCGAGGAACATCGTCGTAAGGCGCAATGGCTCGCGTCCCACGGCAAGGAATGAGCGGCCAGCCGTTCCTGCGTGCCTTCTCCGGAAAAACCAACCTGGCTCCTGGGTCGGGCTACAAAGCCCGACCAACCAGACCTTCAATCCTAAAGTGGTGGGTCGCATTGTCGTAGACGACGCTGGTAGCGTCGTTACACTGGACGACGCTAGCAGCGTCGTCTACGAAAGACCAATCCAGCGTTTTTGAGTGGACCGACTACTAGAAACCACGATCGGCGCCACTACCCACCATCGCCTAAACTTCCCTTTTTCGCGCCGCGCACTTATAATCGAATAGCTCGTACTGGCACGCCCCGGGATTGCGAGAACCGATCCGAGGCGGCGGGGCCAGGGGAATTGCTCTTGCATCCTAGATCGCGTAGTCGCTATAGTCTGCCGTCCAGATGGCGGACATCGACTTTGGATGGAACGACCCCTCCTGGCCCGCAGCTCTCCGAGGTTCTTCTCCCGCAAGTCGCCGTCCTATTTCCGGCCCACCGGAAGCCGCTTTCGCCCTTTTGGCAATGAATCCGTCTTCGGTGTGGCTGCGGTTCCCTCCTCCTGACCTCCTAAGGAGGCGCACGATGTCGCTTCGCACCGCGGCCTGGCCGCGATTCGCCTGCGCGCTCATGGTGGCGCTCGCCGGCCTGACTTTCCTTCACGCTGCTCCCGATCCGAAAACCTACTGGAATGTCGATGAGCTTCGACCGGGCATGAAAGGCTACGGCCTGACCGTGATGAAGGGCACGAAGATTGAGAAATTCGATGCTGAAGTGCTTGGGGTGCTGAAAAACACCGCTCCCGGCCGCGACATGGTCTTGTGCCGGCTCGCCGGACTTGACTTGGAGCGCACCGGCATCATCGCCGGCATGAGCGGCAGTCCGATTTACATTGATGAAAAGCTCGTGGGCGCCGTCGCTTACGCCTGGCCGTATGGGAAGGACCCGATTGCCGGGGTCACACCGTTTAGCCAGATGCATGAATTCGTCGAATCGTTTGAGAAAAAAGAAATCGCGGAGAGCGCCAAGCCCGTTAAGGTCGGCTTGCGGCAACCGGTGCAAATTGAAGGGCACAGCTTCGATCACGTCACGGTTTCACAATCGTTTGACGAAGCGGTTCCAGCCAATGCCGACGGACTTTGGCTCATGCCGCTGCGCACGCCGCTGGCCACCAGCGGTTTCACGGCCCATAGTCTGAAACTGCTGACCGAGGCGTTCCCTCAGCGCGGCCTCGTGCCGATGCAGAGCGGCGGCACGTCCGGCAAGACGCTCGCTGGTGAGAAAGACATTCCGCTGGAGAAAGGCGGCGCGCTGGTAGTGGCGCTCATCACCGGCGATTTCGACATGTCGGGCATCGGCACGGTCACGCACATCGACGGCAAGCGTGTGTATGGTTTTGGCCATCCAATGATGTCGCTGGGAAGTTGTGACTTCCCGCTCATGACCGGTCACGTGCACACGATTTACCCGCGCTGGAATGTAAGCTTCAAAATGGGCACACCGTTGCAAACGGTAGGCACGATTACGGCCGACGTAAGCACGTGCATCGCCGGTTGGCTCGACAAAAAGCCCGACATGCTGCCCATGAGCATGAGTGTGCGCAAGGAGCCGGGCGGCCAGGCGGCCCAGTATCACGTGGAAATGGTGCGGCATAAGCAGCTATTGCCGGCCCTGATCTTCGCCGCGCTCACCAACGCCATCGACCAGGAGGGCGATTTGCCCGAAGAGATTACGGCCGCGTTCACGCTGCGGATCGAAATGGAAGGCCACGAGCCGATTGTCATCCGTGATCGCTATGCCGGGGCGAGCTACTCCGGCGGCCGGGCGCCGGCCGCGCTCTACAATCCCGTGGCGCTGCTGGTGCAGCAAATTCTTTCGAACCCCTTCGAAAAAGTGCGCTTCACGAAGATCGAATGCGAAACGGAAATTGAAGCGGGGCGGCACTCGGCCGAGATTGAAGGCGTGCAGCTGGAATCCGACACGTATGCTCCCGGCGAGACGGTTCGCGGCACCGTCTACATGCGGCCATGGAAGGGCACGCCGCAGAAGGTGCCGGTGGCGCTGAAGTTACCCGAAGATCTACCCGAAGGATCGTACAGCATCACGCTAAGCGAGGAAGGCATTGCGGCGAAAGCGGACTTGCGGTCCCAGCCGCAGTGGAACAACCCGCTGAACCTGGAGCAGCTTCTGGCCGGCTACCGCTTGCTGGCGGCCGCCAAGCGCACGAACTTGACGCTGCGGTTGCCGCTGCCGGCCTCCGGCGTGGCCCTCGACGGCAAGGCGCTGCCAAATTTGCCGCCGAGCATGGTGCAGACCTTCAGCCAGACGCACCGCACTGCGGTGCAATCCATCTCGAAGGCCGTGGAGTCCAAGCAACCGGTGCCGTGGGTCATCCAGGGCAGCGAGACGGTGAGGATCAATGTCACCAAGAACAAGCGGACCAGCATTACCCAGGAGTAACGCCGCTTGCAGCGTTGCATGCGACGCCGCGAGCGGCTCGGAGTCAACCATGAAACGTTTCCTCTGGACCACACTCATTACGACTACACTATTTCCGACCGTGTTGTGGGCCGGCAAGATCAAGACCTACACCGCCGCGCTGCCGGCACAATTCGAGAAGGCCCAGTTTCACCAAGCAGTGATTTCTAATGAGGGAACCATTCAACTGGCGCGCTGGCTCAAGCCATTGCCGCTCAAGGGGCCGCTCGAAGCCACCCGCATATGGGACGTGGTAGAGGATAAGGCCGGCAATCTGTTCGTCGCTACGGGCGATGAAGGCAAACTCTTCAAGATTGCTCCCGATGGAGCGGTGAGCGTAGCTTTTGACAGCGAAGACACGCAGATCCTTTGCCTGCTCGCTGCCCCGGATGGTTCGATCTATGCCGGCACGGGGCCTAGCGGTTTGATCGTCCGCATTGCTCCCGATGGCAACGCGCGCGTGTTGCACGATAGCCCCGAGAATTACATCTGGGCGCTGGTGTTTGATGAAAAGACGCAAACCGTGTTCGCGGCCACCGGGCCGCATGGCCGCATTTACAAGATCAATGCCGAAGGCAAGGCCGAGCTGTTTTTCCAATCGAAGCAGGACCACATTCTGAGCATGGTGCGCGCGAATGATGGCGCCATCTACGCCGGCACCGACAAGCAGGGCCTGGTTTACAAGATTGATCTAACCGGCAAAGCATTCGTGCTTTTCCAGGCGCCGCAGGCTGAAATTCGCTGCCTGCAACTGTTCGGTCAGGCGTTGTATGTTGGCACGAGTTCGCCGGCCGGCGGGCATGCGGGAAACAGCAGCGCCTCGACTTCGAGTAACTCCGGTAATGTCTCGGCAGCGCTCACGAAGCCAGCCTTCGCCACCGTGCGCGCCGCCAGCGACGAGAAGACCGCCAGTGCCGCGGGCTCGGCGAATTCGAAGGAGAAGGAAAGCGAAAAACTTACGCCGGCGGCCGCCGCACCCAGCCCGAGCAGCGGCGAAAACTGCGTCTACCGCATCGGGCTCGACGGCTCGGTGCGCGAACTCTTCCGCGAAAAAGGGCTGATTCTCAGCATGCTCAAGCACGGCGACCGCCTCTTTGCCGGCACCGGCTCCAAAGGACAGCTGTTCGAGATTCATGAATCGAACAAGGAGCGCAGCGAAATTGCCAAGCTCGACCATGGCCAGATTCAGCACTTGTTGCTCCGCAAAGACGGGAGCATTGTCCTCGCGGCCAGCGATCCGGGAACGCTCTACGTGCTTCAGGATCGCTTTGTCGCCAAGGGCTCGGTACTGTCGGAAGTGATCGATGCGAAATTGCCAAGTCGTTGGGGCAGCATGAGCTGGCAAGCCGACGTGCCGAAGGGGACGAAACTGACGGTGGCGGTGCGCGGCGGCAACGTCGCCGAGCCCGACGCTACCTGGAGCGCCTGGTCGGCCGAGCAGGACGATCCGAATCACGCAATCGCGCAGGCCCCGGCCTCGCGCTTCTTGCAATACCGCATCTCGATGGCGACCAGTGAGCAAGCGGTTTCGCCGGCGCTGCACCGGCTCAGCATTTACTACGCCACGATCAATCAGGCGCCAGAAGTTACGAGCCTCGACGCGCCAAATTTGGAGACGCAAGCTTCCGCCAAGGAGCCGAAGAAATGGAAATTCAAATGGTCCGCCACCGATGCGAATGAAGATGAACTCGTGTACGATCTTTATGTCCGCAAAGATGGCTGGAAGGAATGGGTGAAGATCGAAGACGGCTGGGCCAAGACGGAGTACGAATGGGACACATCGACGATGCCATCGGGCCTATACCAGTTCAAAGTCGTGGCTAGCGACCGGCCTGATAATCGCGAAGAAGATGCGTTGACGGGTGCACGCGTCAGTTTGCCGCTGGCGGTGAGCCATGAAGCGCCCACGATCACTCTGAAATTCATCGGCATGGAAAAGAATCGAGCAATTCTCGAAGCGAACGCCGACAGTGAGCTCGTGCGACTTGCTTCCGCTCAGTATGCCGTCAATAGCGGCAAGTGGATGAACCTGTTTCCGGTAAATGGACTATTCG
This sequence comes from Gemmataceae bacterium, assembly GCA_035307785.1. Taxonomy (GTDB): domain Bacteria; phylum Planctomycetota; class Planctomycetia; order Gemmatales; family Gemmataceae; genus DATGHS01. Next base: position 8,601 of record DATGHS010000544.1, on the reverse strand, counting down.
ACGCGCGCAGGGCCAAGTTCCATTTCCAGACCGAATCGCTGACGCCTGGCACATACGTCGTGGTGATCCGCGTGCGCGATGCCGCCGGCAACACCGGCAGCGCGGACACGGTGTTCACGGTGAAGTAAAGACGGAGACTGCCGATTGCAGCTTCGCGCTCGGAGGCTCAACCTGGTGTCGCTGAGTTCAGGTAGGGAGCGCCAAGCCGCAACCAGACTGTTTATTCGGGACGGATCCCGGTGCTGTTCAACTCAACGCTTTTCCTGTTCTTGTTCCTGCCGCTCGTACTCGCGGTGTATTATCTTGCGCCGCGTTCGGCGCGCAATGCGCTCCTTCTTTTTGCGAGTCTTTTTTTCTACGCCTGGGGCGAAAAGTTTTATGTCTTCCTGATGATCGCCTCGATCGGCGCAAACTTCGGTTTCGGCCTTCTGGTTGAAGCCTGGAAGGGACGGCGCGCGGGGGCGTGGTTCCTGGCCGCCGCCGTGGTTTTCAACCTCGGATTACTCGTTTCCTGCAAATACGCGAATTTCCTGGCGGATAATTTGAATGTCGTTCTCCGCTGGTTGGCATTCACGCCGGTGCACCTGAGACCGGTGCATTTGCCCATTGGCATCTCGTTTTTCACCTTCGAAGCATTGGCGTATCTCATCGATATTCGCCGGGCGAAAACGTCGGCCGCGCGCAATCCGGTTAACTTCGGCCTGTTCATGACGCTGTTCCCGCACCTCATTGCGGGGCCGGTGGTGCGCTATCGCGATCTGGCGGCAGCGCTGGAGAGCCGTTCGGTGGACCGCGCGCAAGTCGCCCGTGGCATTCGCCGCTTCATCCTGGGCCTCGCGAAGAAGATGTTGCTGGCGAACACGTTTGCCCATACGGCCGACGCACTCTTTCATTTGTCGCCGGCGGAATTGTCGTTCAGTGCTGCATGGCTCGGTGTCATTTGCTACACGCTGCAAATCTACTTCGACTTCTCGGGCTATTCCGATATGGCCATCGGCCTGGGCCGGCTGTTCGGTTTCGAATTGGCCGAGAACTTCAACTATCCATACACCGCTCGTTCGATCACCGATTTCTGGCGGCGCTGGCACATATCGCTGTCGAGCTGGTTCCGCGATTATCTGTACATTCCACTGGGCGGCAACCGTCATGGGCCGGAACGGACGTATTTCAATCTGATGCTTGTTTTTGTGTTCTGCGGCTTGTGGCACGGGGCGAGTTGGAACTTCCTGGCCTGGGGTCTCTTTCACGGGTTATTTTTGGTGCTCGAACGACTTGGCTGGGCGCGTGTCTTGGAGCGGCTGCCGCGAATCGCACAGCATGCGGTTACGCTTGTCATCGTGATGATCGGCTGGGTATTCTTCGAAGCGAAGTCGTTTGCGCACGCGGGCGTGTACCTTTCCGCGATGATGGGCTTGCGGGGCGGCGAATACGCCTGGCATGATTTCTGGGGCCGGGAATTGGCGCTGGCGCTGATCGTCGGAACGGCCGGCTGCTGCCCGGTGTGGCCAGCATTACGGCGGATTTGGCGGCAGCTGCTGGAGCAAGCCCCTGCCTGGCGGCGAACAGCGCTCGCGGCCGCGGCGGAATTTGCTTCGCTGGGTGGAATGTGCATGCTCTTTGCCGCCAGTGTGCTGCAACTTGCGGCGGGAACCTATAATCCGTTTATTTATTACCGGTTTTGAAAGACCTATAGGTCCCGTGGGACCCATAAGAGCAATGAAGCAACTCCGCAAATTCTTTGACACCGCACTGATATTGCTCTTCGCACTCGCGCTGGGCCTGCCAGCTGCGCGCTTCGCGCTGGGCCGCGCGCAGCCGAAGATGCTGGCTGGCGAGAACCGGCCGCCGGCGCCCGCGCCGGAAGTGCCGTTGGCGCGAAAAGCCATCGCTCGCTTTCCGGCGCGCTTCGAAGCTTACTTTCAGGATCGGCTCCCTGCCCGTGAGCTGCTGCTGTGCGAACAGGCCCGATTTAAGGTCGACTGGCTGGACACTTCCTCATCGGAGAAGGTAATCGTCGGCCGCGACGGCTGGCTGTTCATGAACGAAGAGAAGTCCGAAAACCCCGGCCGCGATATTTCGAAAGCGGAGCAATGCCGGCTTTGGGCGACCGAATTCCGCCGCCGCCGCGACTGGCTGGCCGAACGCGGCATCGATTACATCATTGTGCTGACGCCGGAGAAGCATTCCATTTATCCGGAGTACCTGCCGGAGATTCACCGCCATATGCACGGGCCAACCGCTGCTGAGATGATGGCGGACGAATTGCGAAGGGATTCGAAGACGAAGGTGGTGGTGCTACGGGAGGCGCTCACGGCGGAGCGAAGCGCTTCCCCCCTCACTCCCTTCCCTTCTCCCCTTGGGGGAGACGGGAGATTAGCGTCGTCGCTCCTCTTTTTCCGCACGGATACGCACTGGAACGACGAAGGCGCTTACATCGGTTATTGCACGTTGGTGCAGCGCTTGGCTCAACGGTGGCCGGACATGAAGCCGCTCGAGCGCGACCGGTTCGACCGCCACGGGATTACTTCGTTCACCGGAGATTTGACTCGTATCCTGCACCTCCCGGGCGAGCGCAGGGAGCCAATTGAAGCATGGCAACTACGAGAACCCAAGGCAGTTCGCTTGCTCGAGGAGTTACCGCTCGATTCGCGGTTGCATTTTCCCAAGCACTTTCAGCCGCAGGTTTGGGGTCGGAATGATCCGCATTTGCCGCGAGCACTGCTGTTTCACGATTCGTTCGCGGCGCAGCTGTGGCTGCCGCTGCTCGCCGAGCATTTCAACCGGCTCGGCTACGCCGCCACTGCCGGATTTGATCCGCAGTCAGTGAATGCCATTCAACCGCAAGTGGTGATTCAGGAGATTGTGGAGCGAAAGATTAACTGGCACACGCCGGAGCCACTACGTTAGCGGGGTTTTTCCTCAGGCTTCTTTTCCAGCTCCGCCTTCACGGCCGTGGGCGGCGCGACACTTTCGCGGAGCTTTTTGCGAGCGCGAGCCAACACCGGGCCGATCGTATTGACCGGGATGTGCAATGCCGTGCTAATCTCTTCGTAGGATCGCCCTTCCAGGTAAAACAGGCGCACCACTTCACGCTCGCGGGCCGGCAGCTTGCGCAGCAGCTTCTGCACTTCTTCCATGTTTTCGAGATTTCCCTCCGCGCGGCTGCGGGAAGGAACTTCAGGCTTGCCGTTCAGCTTGGGGGCTTCGCGGATGGCGGTGCGGCGGGTGAGTTCGTGCACGCAGATGCGCCGGGCAATTACGGTCAGATATGTCGCCAGACTGGCGTTGCCGCGGAACTCGCGCAAGATGGCGTAATCGTTGGCCACGATCTGGAGCAGAATCTCCGCCGCCAGGTCCTCGACATCTTCCGGCGCCAGGCTCACGCTGCGCAAGTGCGCTGTGTAATGAATCACATGGTAGAACATGCCCAGGAAGCGATCGACAAAATCGTTCCAGGCGCCGGGTTCGTGATTCAGGCAGCGTTGCAGAAGCGTGCGATCAAGTGCTGTAAGTGCCACGGCCTCACCCCGATCGGTTGCGCACGGGACCACAGCCCCGGCGGATGGATGTGCGGGCCTGCCTCGTTTCCCTGCCCCTCGGTGGTATTTACTATTTTACCACGCTTGCGCCGGTTGAATAGGGATTCTAGCCGTTGCGCCCAGAAAGGATGTGCCGGTTATGAGGAAAAGGTGAGTGGGAAAGCCCAGGGACTGCCGTCCCTGGGCTTTCACTATTCCTTTGCTTTCCGCCCGTGCAACCATTATGCTGACATTCTGACCCTCTTCGGCCGGGAGATGCAGCCATGGCGCGTCGTGCCCTTCTTGCGGCGGGTTTGCTCTTTTGCATTCTGGCTTCCGACTTCACGTTGGCGGAGTCGCCGCCGGTGCTGAAGGATCGCTTCGACGATCCGCTACCGGCCAACGCCCTGGCCCGGCTTGGCACCATTCGCTGGCGGCACGGCGGCACCGTCACCTTTGCTGCATTTCTGCCGGACGGTAAATCGATTCTCACCGCGGGGCAGGATTACAAGATTCGCGTCTGGGAAATGGGTAGCGGTAAGGAAATCCGCACCTTCGATGAGATCCCGAAGTTGCCGAATCAGCCCAATGAGGAGGAACTCTACACCGGCTTGCCGTTCCAGGTCACGATGTCGGCGGACTGCAAGACGCTGGTTTCGTTTGGACAGGACGGCCGGGTGCATGTTTGGGACACAGGAACTGGGAAGTTGCGGACCTCGTTTTCACTCTCCTGGCCGAGAGGGCCTAATGCCCCGGTGAATCCTTTTCCCGGCGGCGGGTCGTCGGTGATGTCGGTTTCTCCGGACGGCAAGCAGCTGGCGGTCAGCAATCAGGCCGGCGAAATCGCAATTCATGATGTATGGGACAAGGCCGGGCAAAGGACTCAGCGCTCCCTCGTGATGGCAGCGGCCAATAACGCCGTCGTGAATAACTTTAGCCCGACCGTGCAGTTTTCGCCCGACGGCAAGCTGCTGGCTTCGGCGGGCGTGCATGCGGGCAATAACAACAACAATAATCCGCCATTTCAGCTGCGCGTCTGGGACGTGGCAAGCGGCAAGCAGCTGTTCTCGCATGACCTGGAAAACCAGGGGACGGCCGCGACCTTGGTTTTTTCCGCCGACAGCAAGCGGTTGGCGCTGACCAATCAGGCTTCCGGAATTCACATCTACGATCTGGATAGCCGCAAACTGTGGAAAAAGCTCCGGCAGCAAAATGACGCGACCGGCGGCATGGTTTTCACGCCTGATGGCAAGAAGTTGCTGATCAAGTCCGTTCTTTACAGCAATATCCGCGAGATCGATCTCCAGTCCGACAAGGTGGGCCGGCGCATCGGTCGGGCGGCGCGCCAGAACAACGCGAATGACATCGGCGGCATGAACTCGGCCAGCAACGGCCTGATCCTCTCTGCCGACGGCAAGCATCTCGCCGTCGTGGGCGAGTCCAATTCCTTGCGCATCATCGAACTGGCTTCCAACAAGGAATTGATCGAGCCGAAGGGCCATACCGACATGGTCAACTGGCTCCGTTTCGCACCGGATCAGAAGAGCGTGTGGACGATGGGCCAGGATGGCCGCTTCTGCACCTGGGACAGCACCACGGGCGAAGAGAATGTGAAGGAGCGGATTCAGCATCGCATGCCGGTCAACGGCATGGGCTTTGGCGCTATTTCTGCCGACGGCAAGCTATTGGCCCTGTATGCCGATGACGGCAGCATCGAAGTGCGCGACATGCGCACCAAGAAAAAAGTGCAATCGATTCCGATGGCGAACGGCGGGGGCATGCAGGGTCTCGCGTTTTCGCCGGACGGTAAAATACTGGCCGGTGCGGCCATGGGTAATGGCGACGATGCGGCGGTTCGTTTCTATGACGTCGCAACCGGAAAGGAGTTGAGTCATCATCCGGTGCCCTGCACGCCCGGCAACCCGATCGGGGAACAGGGGCTCGTGTTTTCGTCCGACGGCCGGCTCATCGTCGTTCCGGCTGAAGACACCTCGCTGGTTCTCTACGAGGTGGCTACCGGCAAGGAATTGCGACGAATCGTGTACAACGAGCAACCTGGTCCGCCGCGCGGCATCGTCTTTTCCCCGGATGGCCGGTCTTTGCTGCTCGATTTCGGCCCCGGGTACATGGCACTGTATGAATTGGCCACGGGGCGCGAGCGGCGCCTTTTCGGCCAGCGCGACGCGGCAGTCGATCCCTTGGCGCCGCCGCTCAACGTCATCGGCGGCGATGTCTTCGACTTCTCGCCGCTGGCATTTGCACCCGATGGCCGGCTCGTGGCCCAGGGGGCGTTGCACGGCAATGTCGGCCTGTGGGAGGTGTCCAGCGGCCGCAAACTTGGCGAATTCCAGGGCCACCGTGGCGATGTGACCGCAGTGATGTTCTCGCGCGACGGCCAACGGCTCGCCAGCGGCAGCGCCGACACCACGGCCCTCATCTGGGACGTGACCAAACTGCTGCCGGCCAAAAAGCCGGAGCCGCGCAAGTTGAAGCTGCAGGAATTGCAAACTTGCTGGGCGGATCTTTTGAGCCCCGATGCCGCGAAAGCTTTCGTTTCGATGGACATGCTGGCTGGGGCGCCGGCGGAAACTATCACGATGTTGAAAGAGCAGCTTACCAAACCGCCGGTGCCGCTGAATGTCAAGCAAATCGAGCAGTGGATCGGCGAACTCGATCATCCGCGCTATGCGGTGCGTCAGCGGGCCACCGGCGAACTCGCCAGGCTCGGCGACGACGGCCAGCCTTTCTTCCAAAACGCACTGAAGAATCACCCTGCCCCCGAGGCCCGCCGCCGGCTGTATGAATTGATGGAGCGCACGGGTGAGCGCTATCTCACCGCGGAGAAGCTCCGGGTCATCCGCGCGATTGAACTGCTTGACCGGCTCGATTCGCCTACCACTCGCGAAGTGCTGCAACATCTGGCGCAAGGCCCGGTCAATTCTCCCATCACCCGCGAAGCGCGCTGGTCGTTGATGCGGCGAGAATAAAAGTTTATCCGCAGATTACGCAGATTTCACAGATTATATTCAAATGAGAATCTTAATCTGTGAAATCTGTGTAATCTGCGGATAAACGTCACTGCAGCAAATGCGGCTTCAGCAAGTTGTTCCCATACGCTTTCAGCATCTCCGCGAAGATCTGCTCATCACTCAGCCCCTTGTCGATCCATTCGCTGAGGCGCTCTTTCACGGCGGCGGGGTGGCCGCAGCCGTTGGGGTTGCAGCTGGCCAGTGTGTAGAAATGGCCGGTGCAAATGTTGCCGCTCACACCGCAGGTGCAGTAGATGCTGGCCAGGAACCATTCGATGCGCTCATCCTTGTTCTTGCGCCGGCCGAGATCGGGCGGCAATTGAGCTTGGTCAAGGGCCAGCGACGGCGGTGTCATCTTCAGGTTTAGCCGCTGCCCCGGATGCAAATCGCCCTGATCGGTAGCTGCGACTACGAGCCGCAGCTGCGTACGCTCGCGCCACGGCCGTACATCGCGCACCACGCCCTTGATGGGCGGATTTGCCGTCAGCGTGATGCTGTCGCCCGGCTTGAGCGAGCGGCCCCAGCGCATCGCTTCGTGGTCGAGCATAAACTCCATCTCGCCGCTGTATTGGTGCAGGAACATCACGCTGCCGGGCAAGCCTTCGGTTTCCCAGCGCTTGCGCAGAACGGCCTTCTGCTCTTCGCGCTTTTTCTCAAAGGCCTTGGCGTCCAACAGGAATCGGAGCTTATCACCGGCGGATTGAAAATACACGCGCTCGTCTGCCGGCTGGGGCGGGAGAAGCGTCGAGGTTTTGAGCGGCCGTACTGTGCCGTTGCCGGGCTGCAGAAACACGGTGTCCGCAGTGCCGCTGGCGACCTTCCAGGCAATCCCATGAATGTCCTGCTCACTCGGTTCATCAGCGAGCATCATGATGGCCACCGGCTCCTTCTGCCGGTTCGTCGCGAACCAGCACCACACACGATCGCCCACGGTGAATTGATCGAGCCGGCCCCACCAGCCCATGAATTTGATCTCAGCATCCGGCGTCAGGTCCCAGGCCTTGGCGAATTTGTCGCCTTCCACGAGCAGAGTGACGCGCCGCTTGGCCGCATCCGCCGCTTGCAGGGTGGCGAAATGCTTGGGCACGGAGCGCAGAAACTCCGCCACCCCGGCGATTTCTTTGGTCTTAGCTTGGAGTTCCTTGTCTTTGGGCTCCTGAGCGAAAAGTGGAGGTACGAGAAAGGAGAATGCGACGAGTGTCAGCGGAATGCGTTGTGAGTTCATAATGCGATTCCTGAAGAGCATGTTGGGCTAGTAACGAGTATATGCGGCGCTTATGAGTTAGAAATGGCCTGCGGAGATCAACGTAGAACGGAATTCATTCCGTTCCAGTTTCGCTCGCTCGGCTCGAACGGAATGAATTCCGTTCTACGTCTGAAGTAGCTAACGCGTCGACATGGGTAATTCCATCAAAAACGCTTCACCATCTGCTCCGCCGACGGCCAAGCGCGCTCCGTTGGGCGATAAGACCGCCGAGTACGTTTTCCCGGGAAAGCGGTGGCTAAACAGCGGTGTGCCGGCAACAGCGTCCCACACGATGACCAGGCCGTTTGTGGATACGGAAGTCAGCCGCCGGCCGGTCGTGCTGAAAGAGATTTGATAGACACAATCGCGATGCCCTTCGAGGCGGCCTGCTTCTTCTCCTGAATTCGAGTCCCAGAAGCGAATGTTGTTATCTTGTCCTGCCGAAGCGAGGCGTCGCCCATCCGGCGCAAAGGCGAGCGCAAACACGGCCTCGTGATGCCCGGTTAAGGTATGCTCAACCTGCCCGGAGGCGTCGCCGAGAAAGACCTGACCATTCAACCCGGCAACGGCAAAATGTCGGCCATCGTTGCTTAGCGCTAACGAATACAGCGGCGTATCGAGCGGCCCGAACACATGGAGCAATTCGCCGTTGCGAACATTCCAGATTTTTATTTTGTGATCCTGGCTGCAGGACCAGAGCGTCTGGCCATCGGGAGCGAACGCTACGGCGTAGGCGCAAAGCGGATGGCCTTCCAATCGTCGCGGCAATGAAGAATCGTCGGGATGCCAGAGCAGAATGTGCCCGCTA
>DATGHS010000543.1:0-6590 GCA_035307785.1 Gemmataceae bacterium | reverse complement strand
CACCTGCTCGATACACGAGACGACCCATTCCAGCCCCTGCCTCCGGCTGACGTTGGGATAACGCTGGCCACTGAGCACCCGGCAAACGGTTCCCGGACCGCCCAGCCGCCGCGCCACGCCGATCATCTCGATTTCGCGCTCGACAGCGCGCTTCCGTTCGTCAGCATCGGGGTTCGTGAAATCCGGCGAGCAACATAGCATTGGCATGGCAAACCCGGCCGCGTGAATGGCCTCCGCCACGCGATCCAGATAGCCGTGATCCAGGCTCGTGAAAAAGCCGTCGTACATCTCCAGCCCGTCGGCATCGAGCGAACGCGCCATCTCGATCCATTCGAACACCGACATCGTCCGCGCGCCGGCGATCTGGTCGATGTAGCACTTCGGAAAGGCAGAGATCTTTAGGGGCATGGAAAAAAACTGAACAGAAGGAAACAAAGGAAACGAAGAAAATCGGAGTATTAAGTTACGTGATGAATACTCGCAATCAATTACCGATTTATTTACCTCGGATTTCGCGCAACGCGCTCTCCAAAATGCTGACGTCCGTCAAATCTTTTCTTCTATTGGCGACTTTCTTCAGCCATTTATCGTACCCTTTTTTCATTACAGCCAGCCCTTCGGGAGTAAGATCGGAAGCTTTTATCGCGAATTCTTCCGTCGGTTGCTCGTCCGTCCTCAAGAGTGTCCTTGTAGCAAGTTGGTTTGTCTGGAGAAAGTCGACGATTATTTTGAATCGCATTCGAACTTCATCTGGAGTCTCCGGATTGCCTTTGACTGCGGTATGCCACGACACTTTATCAATTGTGAAATCCGTCCGAGGGCCCATCTTCGTTTCCTTCGTTGGCTTCTGTTCAATTCCTCTTCGCCTTCTTACTCCATCTTGCTCGTCACCGTCTCCAATATCTTCTTTTCCCGCGCCTGCAACGCCTGTCCCTGCCAGGCGAGCATCTTGCGATACAGGAATAACACGCCTGCCGTCAGCGCCAGAGACAGCAGCAGCGCCACAGGCATGCCATGCCGCCAGCCGAGTTCTTCCAGTGCGAAATCGATCCCCAGCGGCAGCAGCGTGGGCGACATCGCCATCGGGAACAGGAACGTGAACAGCAGCTGAATCAAGATGATGCCGCCTTTCGGATTCATCGGCTTCATGGAGCCCGACTGAACCGGCATCGGCGCCAGGATCGATAGCCAATTCGCCACCATGCAAAACAGAAAATACATCGAAATCATTTGCGGCAAGCAAGCGAGGAAAAGATCGAACCGCATGGGCCGCAACAATTGCAACACCACCGTCATGGCTACGCATAAACTTAGGGCGAATGGCACAAACGCCAGGTTCTTCCCAAGCAGAATGTCGCGCCGCGGCGCCGCACTCAACACATAGCTTCGGAAGCCGCTGCGGTCGAAAGCGAATTGATTGCCGACTAGCTGTACCATCATCAACATCACCATCGCATCGGCGCCGAAGGCCATGAGCGGCCGCAGATACAGCGGCATCTGCGCACCTTGCCCGGCAAACACAGCGCCGCCGAAAACGACGACCAGGATAATCGGCGTGAGCAGCAGCATTTTCGCTTCGGGCGCGCGGAGAATCGAGCGAAAACTTGCCAGCGCGATCGCCGACGCCCGCTCCGACATCCAGGGCAACTGCTTCTCCAGCATGGCAACCGATTGTTTCTGGGCCGGTCGATCCGGCGACGGAGTCGCGGGTGCGCGCTTCGCCTTACTGGAAGTGAACTCGCCCTTGTAGATCCGCATCGTCGTGCGGTACGAGCGCCAGAGGCTGAATGCGCCGATGCCCGACATCGCCAGCGTCGCCAGGGCCGCGGGCCAAAGGCTGCCGGCAGTCAATGTCATAGCACTGAGCGGCAGCCAGCCGATGGGCAAGGCAACATTAATAAGGATGCTGCTGTCTTGGAATTGCTGCCAGAGCTGATGCTCGCGCTGCCTCTTCTCCTCCTGGTTTTGCTTGTAAAGCTCATCGCGTCGCTTGGAGAATTGCTGCCAGTCGATTTTCTTTTCGGCCAATTGCCGATCGAGTTCCGCGACTTGCTGCTTCAGCTGCTCGCCGTCGTCGAACCGCGTCCAGGGATGGACGAACACATTGATCAGGTTCGGCACCTGGGCCAGCAAAATAAACGCCAGTGTGAGAATCACGACGACCGTGCGCCGGCGGCGTTTGTTCGTCATCAGCGAGGCGAGCCAGCCGCGAAACTGGTGCGTGAGCGACGTGACCATCAGCAGGAACGCGAACAGCACGGGAAACAGCAATACGAGCGCCGGCCCCTTCGTGAACACCATGGCAATGCACAGCCCGAGCATCCCCGGCAGGAATGCGATCGTGGGCAGGTTGATCAGCGTGCCGAGATAGTTGAGCAGGAACACGCCGTTGAGCGAAACCGGCAAATGCAGAAAGCGGTCCAGCGAAAGCAGCTCGGAGCGCTGTAACTCAACCAGCAAGCCCATCATCCAAAAGAACAGGAATCCCAAAATCACGCCATCCCAGACCGTCATCACGACAAACGGCGACGCTTCGTGCAGCGTCAACAGGCCGACGATCAGGGCGATAAAGAACATCGAAATCGCGATCATGGCGCCGATAAAAAGCAGGATCATCAGGAAGACAAAATTGGCAGCCCCGGCGCGCTTGATCTGATTGACGGCCAACCGCCAGCGGAGCCAAAGGAAAGTCTTGAGGTGTTGGCGGTTCATTGGGTTGAAGAAAGCCCAGGGACTGCCGTCCCTGGGCTTTCGCTCCATTGACTCTTACTTTTGTTCCAGCCAGCGCAACTTTTCCGTCGGCTCCAAATCCGCGCCGACCTTTTCCAAAAAGCGCTCCTCCAGCGATTTGCCCTGGCGGATAGCTTCCAGCGACGCCTGCTCAACGAGCTTGCCCTTCACGATGATGCCCACGTGCGTGCAGAGCCGCTCGACGATTTCCAACACGTGCGACGTAAGAAAAACCGTCGAGCCGCGCGCGACAAATCCTGCCAGCATGTCACGAATGACGCGCGAGGTCACGGCATCCACGCCTTCAAACGGCTCGTCCAGAAACAGCAAATCCGGATTTGGCAGCAGCGCCGCGGCCAGGGCGAGCTTCTTCTTCATGCCGTGCGAGTATTCGAGGGTTAGTTTCTTCTCGTCGTCTTGCAAGCCGAGCACCGGCAGCAACTCGTCGATGCGGTCGCGGATCGTCTCCTTGGGCAGCAAAAACATTCTGCCGACAAAAGTCAGATATTCGCGGGCGGTCAAGTTGTCGAACAGCGCCAGTTCCTCCGGCAGTACGCCCATTTTGCTCTTCGCTGCCAGCGCTTCGTCCGCCTTGAGCATGTCTTTGCCGAGCAGATGAATCTGCCCTTCCGACGGCGCCAGCAGGCCGGTGAGCATCTTGATGGTGGTAGACTTCCCGGCCCCGTTGGGCCCGAGAAAGCCGTAGAACGTGCCGGACTCTACTTTCAAGTCGATATGATCGACGGCACAGAAGCCGTCGAAAAAGCGGGTCAGACCGTGGGTTTCGATGACGAGGGACATGGGGATGGTCTATGAAAGGAAGCAAATTCGTCTCCAATTCGGCTCTGCAAGCCCACTAATTTCAATTCGGCCGCGAAACCGTTCCATTTCATTTGCTTTCGATGACCGCATGTCCCACAATTTGGTGAATCGCCGGCGTCGCCTTATCGCGGAGTGGGCTTTCATGGGACGTTACATTAGGTGCGCTTGCGGCGAACGAGTGGATACCAGCGACAGTCCGTCCATTAACGGCGTATTCTGTCCGGCCTGCGGGGCGACATTGGAGCCGGCACAGCCGCCGAGCCTGGAAACGACGCCTTCACTCGCCGAGACCCCAACGAAAGTGCCCGCCGAGGAACCCCTCACGGTCGTTCCCGCTGACCCGCAAACGCAAAAGGAAGTCGACGAGGAATTCAAGCGCTACATACTGGCGCGACGAGTCGCCGAGGAGTCCAAACGAGCCAGCAGCAATGCGGGCTTCTTCGGGCCGGGCGGCATTCGCTCAGGGATGCTCGGCGGCGTCGCCATGATGGCCTTTGCCGCCGTTTGGCTTGTCGTGGGTCTGATGCTGGAGCATATCTTCATCTATCCGGTCATATTGTTCATCGTCGGACTGGTCGCTTTCATTCGCGGCATCATCACCGGCAACGTGCTCGGTGAAAAACACTCTGGCTGATGGCGGGACTTTACTCCTTGACCCGCTCCAATGTCATGATCCCCAACCCGCTACCGGCGTCGCCGGAGCTGAATTCTTTCGGCCGCCCCTTCTCCGCCGCTTCGGGACCGCGCATGCAGATCATGAGCCGGTCCTTCTCGAGCTTGTAAATGCCCTCAATTGTCTTTCCCTTGTCTTTGCCGGTCAAGGCGACGAGATCGATCTGCTTGGGTGATTTGCTTGAATCCAGCTTGATCGTGGCTTTATCGCCCGAAGCTTCGCCGGGGTCAATGCCCTCAAATTCCGTGCCTTTGATGCGCACATGCATTCCCTTTACGGCATCGTCCGGCGCTTTTCGGCCATCGGCCTCCAAGGCGACCACGTTCCAGTAGCCTTGCATTTGCTTGAGATCATCCTTCGAATCGTCAGAGTGCACGAATGAAACAAATGCCAAGATGAAGACAACCGTGGTGCAGAAAAAGATTAGCAAGCGCATAGTGTTTCTCCTAATTGGAATACATCTGCAAGTAGGACGCGCACCTGGCTGCAATATTCCCAGGGCGAGGCTCTCTGTCGGCGAGCCGAGCCGCGTAAGCGGCCGGCTTGAGCGCATAACGACCCGGCCCCTCACGGGGCTCGGCTCGCCCACTAACTAGCGATCAATTAAAACTTACTCTTTCCTCAATACCCCACAAATCGTCTCGATCGTATTCCAGTTCCGCGTCGTCGCGCTCACGCCGAGTTTCTTCTCGACGACCTCATTTGGATAAACCAGCGTCTTCCCTTGCCGCCGGTGCAAACTCAGCGCGAAGCAATCTTGAATAGCGAACACTTTGACCTGCCAGTCGTTGCCCTCCGGCTTCAGCAGCGGCAGCTCCGGCAACGCGCGCGGCCGCTTCGCCAGAATGCTGATGTACCGCGTAATGCCTTCCTCCTTCGCTCCGTCGCCAAACGGTTGTGCAGCTGCGAGGCCGAGGACTGCGCGCTCCCGACAGACGATCATCTCCGGTTCAAATTTCAACTTCCCGCAAATCTCGCTCTTCAGCGCCGCCGGGGTGACCGACTTGCGAACCACAAACGTCCCTGCCGCGCCGATATTCACCACATCAAGGTTTGCCAACTGCTTCGCCAGCGCGCTCGGCGAAAACGTCTTGTGCCCGCCCACATTTACGCCACGCAGGAAGACGACCAGCGCCATGCTTTCTCTCCCAATCGACGAACAATTCGCGAACCTCCGCCATCATACGACAATCTCTTACTCCATTGGAATTTCAGGAGATGGGCAACCGCCCGGCCGGCGGCGCGCCTGGCCCCGCGAACTGGTTGGCCCGGTGCGTTCCGTGAACGGGTTCTAACGACGGCGGTTTCTCAACGTGGTTAGCTCAAGAGGTAAGAGCACCAGATTTGACTCTGGCTGTCGCAGGTTCGAATCCTGCACCACCCAGGGCGACTTGAAATCGCTCCACCAGGAGCGCGCAAGCGCTCCGCTAACGGCCCGAGGAAGGCGGGCGTTCGTTCAATCTGCCGGCTTGGCTCTCTTCGCGCTTCGGCGTGCGGACACCAACCCGGCAACATGAATCCTGGCCATGCAGTGCGTGGATTCCGCCGCCATGGCCCCGGGATCACCGGCAGCCCCCGATTGCCAGCCGCTTGCGGCTTAGCCCCAAACCACGCTTGCAATGTGTGGCTGCCGCGTGCCTTGGAGGCCGCGACCGCTCAAACGGCACTCCGCCAGGATTTGTGGGATTGGCGACTGTTCCGCCTTCCGAGGGTTCTGGAAACTAACCACAGAGATCACAGAGAACACAGAGAAAATCAACATTGAAAAAAGCGAACAAAGAAAATGAAGGAAAAATTGGGGGTTAGAGGCGCCATCTTTAGTTCTTTGTTTGCTTCGTTTCCTTCTGTTCAATTCTTTCTTATCTCTGTGCTCTCTGTGTTCTCTGTGGTTCATTTGATAGGTGCTTCAATGCTCCACCGCATCAAGATTCACAGCTACGAAGTAGGCCTCTACTTCCACGACGGCGAGTTCCGCGGCCTGCTCGACGCCGGCCGGCACTGGTTCTTCGATCCGCTCGGCCGCGTGTATGTCGAAACGGTCTCGCTGCGCGCTCCGTGGCTCGTCCACGACAAGCTCGACGTGATTGCCGACTCGGGCGCCTTGGCCGAGCGCGCGATCGTCCTCGACCTGAAGGACTACGAGCGCGGCCTGGTCTGGATCGACGGCCGCTTCAGCCACGTGTTGCCGCCTGGCTTGCATGCCTACTGGACGGCGCTGCGCGAAGTGCGTGTGGAAGTGGTGGATGCGCGTAGCGGGCGCTTCACGCACCCGGACCTGCCGGTTGTCCTGAAGTCGGGCCTGGTTGAGCGCGTACTCGACACCATTCACGTGCCGGCCGGCCATGCCGGCGTCTGGTTCCGCGAC
>DATGHS010000542.1:0-3457 GCA_035307785.1 Gemmataceae bacterium | reverse complement strand
AAGAACCTGCAAACCACGGCCAGCCCCGTGCACCGGGCGGTGTGGGAAAAGAATGTGCCGCTGGAGCTGTTCAGCCCGCCCCCCCCACCCCAACCCTCCCCCACAAGGAGGGAGGGCAACTTGTCCCCCTCCCCCCTTGTGGGGGAGGGTCGGGGTGGGGGGTATGAAACCGTAATGCAAAAGTCGCTGGAAGCCATCCGGCGGCGCGTGCAGGAAAAGACCCTGCTCGACGAGAACAACAAAGTCTCTAACGCCGCTCTCGAAGATCTGGCCGCCGCCGGCTACTGGGGCTTGCTCATCGCTCCGGAATTCGGCGGCACCGGAGCACCGTTTGCTCGCTTCGCTCCGTTCCTCACCCGCATGGCCACGGTCGATGCCACCATGGCCGGCCTGGCTTCCGTTCACGGCTGCATCGGCGCGGTCGATCCGGTGCGCACGTTCGGCACGCCGGAGCAAAAGCAGCGGCTGTTGCCGCTGTTAGCCAGCGGCAAGAAGCTTTCGGGGTTCGCCCTCACCGAACCCGGGGCCGGTTCCGACCTCACGGCGCTCAAAACCACGGCCACCCTCGTGGGCGATCATTACGAAGTCACGGGCGAAAAGCTGTTCATCACCAACGCGGTGCCGGGCCGGCTTATCGGCCTGGTGGTGCTGCTGGACGGTAAGCCCGCCGTCTTGATTGCTGAATTGCCGGAAGAGAACGACACCTTCCGCAACAAGAAATATGGCCTGTGGGCGCTCAAGCACACCTGGAACCAGGGGCTGCTCTTCAACAAATTCCGCGTGCCGAAAGAGAACCTGCTGGTGCCGCGCGTCGGCGACGGACTGACCATCGCCTACCACGGTCTGAACCTCGGCCGGTTGTCGCTCTGCGCCAACGCGGCCGGCACCATGCGCACCATGCTGGCCAGCATTCTGCCCTGGGCTGCCTTCCGCCGCACCTATGGCCACCCGATTCAAGACCGCGAACTGGTGAAACGCCGCATCGCCCGCCTGGCCGGCCTCATCGTCGCGGCCGACGCGCTGGTTGCCTGGGGGTCGTGGCTCATCGACCAGGGCTTTCGCGGCGAACTGGAAGGCATCATTGCCAAGATCTTCGGCAGCGAGGCGCAGAAAGAAGCGGCCGTGGAACTGCTGATGAAGACCCACGGCGGCCGGGCGTTCCTGCGCGGCCACCTCTTCGGCGACAATGTGCACGAATTCCTGGCCCCCTGCATTTACGAAGGCGAAGGCGAAGTCCTGGGTCTGGCGTTCTTCAAGAGCCTGGTGAAAGAGCACGGCAAGGAGTTCTTTGAGCCGGTGGGCAAAGCGCTGAACCGCAACAACATGAAGAGCCTGAATCCGATGAACCCGGCCCATCTGTGGAAGCTGAGAAAAGAGATGTGGGCTTACGGCAAATGGCGGCTCAACCGCGTGTTCTCGCCGGGTGGCCAGGTCGGGCTGCCGTCGATCGACAAACGCCTCGTGGAACATGTCGATTGGGCTTGCTATGAGCTGCGAAAGACACCGGTCGGATTGAGCAAACTGTTGCAAAGATACCAATTGAAGCTGGCGGACCGCCAATGCCGGATGGCCGAAGTATCATCGCGCGTGCAGGACGTGATTGTGATGCTGGTCACCGCCCTGGCCGCCGGCGGCAAGAGCGAAGCGCACATCGCCGCCGCCGATTTCGTCTGCAAAGACCTGCAACGCAAACTCACCGGCCAACGCCCCAGCGACCGCTACTTCCGCGAAGCGAACAAGCTGGCGGACATGGTGATCGCCGGCGGCTTCGAGGAGATTGCGGGCGTGGAAAGAGGGGAGATTATGATGAGGTATTGAGCGTCACCCCTGTGCCACATACGGCAACACGTACGGCCCCTTGGGGATGACCGCCACCTTCGCGCTGCGGCCATAGTCCCGCAAGGATTCCGCCACGGCTTGCTCAACGGTCGTGGCCGGCTCGACGTGGCAACGGCGCAGGATGTCAGCCGACAGGCCGTCGCTCACCACTTTGATCTTGCAGTGTGCTACTACCTTGGCGAACTCTTCGAGCTGCCACTGGTCCATGATGAAGTAATCCGTCCCCATGATCCGTTGCTTGAATTTGTCCAGGTCGGGATTGTCGGTGAGCAACTGCTGGAACTCGGGGCTGCCGAGCCCTTCGCTCAGGCTGGCGGCGAGCACAATCGTGCCGTCCTTCTTAACGATCGGCATGGCGCCGGTCAGGCCCTTGACCGCCTGGTACCATGTGGTGTCGAGCGGGTAACCCGCGCAACTCGTGACGACGACATCGACCGGTTCCGGCACCGGCGCCTTTACGATGTTTTCGATGAATTTCACGCCTACTTCCCAGGCCTGGATCATGTCGCCGGCGCCGACCCAGGTAACGCGGCGCTGGCCGTCGAGGCAGACGTTGACGATGAAATCACAGCCGGCCATGAGGGCGATGCGGGTGTTCTCTTCATGCACCGGATTGCCAGCCACGATGCCGCAGTCGGCATTCGGATGCTCGAGAAACTTCGGCCCATGCCAGACCTTCACCGTATCCAGCCCCGCGATGCCGGGGCAAATCACCTTGCGCCCGCCGGAATAGCCGGCCATCAGGTGCGGCTCGATCAGGCCCGTGGTGATCTTTAAGTCGGCTTTCACGTAGCGCCGGTCGATCCACGCCGGCACACCGTTCGGCGTTGTCCCCAAATACTCGTGTTCCGCGCGAGCTTTGCCATGATGATTTTCGATGCGATAGCTGGCCGCGATTTCCGGGCCGACGAGTTCCTCGAGTTCGGCCCCCTCGTTCGGCCGATGCAAACCGGTAGCCACGAGGATAAGAATGTCCTTGCGCGCGATGCCATTTTCTTCCAGAGCTCGCAGCACCGGCGGCAAGATGAGCCGATTTGGCACCGGCCGGGTGATATCGCAAACCAGAATGCAGGCGTTCTTCCGGCCCCTGGCGATCTCGGCCAACGGTTTCGCTGCCGTGGGTTGTTTCAGTGCCTGCTCAACAGCCGTGGCCGGGTCGCTAAGCGGCATAGCGGGGCGAATGGCCAACGGTCCAACAACGCGATCATCGGGAAGATTGACAGTCAAGCCAGTGCGGCCGTAGTCCAAAGTGATTTGCATGATTGTCGGCGGTAATGAGTTCGTAGTGACTGCCTTTAGGCGGTCTATTGGACCCACTAAAACGGGTCACTACGAACAATTGACAGCGATCTTTGCCTTTTGCGTGCGATAAGTATATTATCACTCGAAGCGTAATATTGACCACTGACTACGGACTACTGCCAATGTCGATCGATAAAAGCCTCAAGCGCAAAAACCAGCTCGTCCGGCAGCGCAGCGTGCTGACGCGGGCCGAGCGCATCAAGACTTTGCAAGACCAGGAAAAATGGGTGGATGGCCGCAGCCCATTTGGCTTGCCGAAGGTCCGCGTGATCAAGCACGTGGTGAAGAAAGCCAAGAAGGAAAAGGCTGCAGAAGG
>DATGHS010000541.1:0-3889 GCA_035307785.1 Gemmataceae bacterium | reverse complement strand
CTCGTTAGCGCGCAGCAAAGCAGTAACGTCGGCCTCGTCTTGCGGGCGGCCAGCAGCCAGCTTCAATTCGATCAAACGAGGCAAACTAATGTACGTCAGCTTACCCGAAGTCGCGCCCAATTCCGAAGGGTGCGGAATCGTTGTTGGTGCCAGTTGATTTGCCGTTCCAGGCCTCGCACCTTCGGGCAGAATATCGACTTGGACTTTCGTTTCTCGATGGACCAACTTGGGCCAACGTCCTGGTTTAATCGGCAGCAAGTCGAAGCCGGATACTGCCGCAACTTGTCTAAACTCATCAATCCGGTCCGCCGGCAACGCGATGTCGATGTCTTGCGTCACTCGCCCGACGTAGCCATGCCGCCAAACGGCCCAACCGCCGCCCAGAACTGACTCGATCTGTGTCGCTTGCAAAATATGGTCGATTGCCCGTACCACCCGACCATAGCGACCTGGTAAGTCTTGTGGTTCCTGCATGGCATCACGCCCCGCCAAGAGCTGTTCAGCCAGCTCAAGCTGTTCGGTCAAAAATGGCAACGTGACTTCTTGCATAATTCAATTCTAGCTTGGCCGCAGCAATTTCCGCAACTCCTCCGCCACCGAGCTCATCTTGATTCGCCGCTGCTGCAAGGAATCGCGATCGCGAATCGTGACGGTATCATCCTTCAGCGTATCGCCGTCAATCGTGAAGCAATACGGCGTGCCGGCTTCGTCTTGCCGGCGATAGCGGCGGCCGATGGCACCTCCGTCGTCGTATTCGACCACGAAGTCCTGCTTCAATTCGCGATAAAGAGCCAGTGCTTTGTCCGGCATCCCCTCTTTGTTGACGAGCGGCAAGATCGCCGCCTTGATCGGCGCCAGGCGCGGATGAAATTTCATTACCACGCGCTCTTCCGGGTCGCCCTTGTCATTGGGAACTTTGTCCTCGCAATACGCCTCGCAAAGCACCGCCAGCGTGAAACGATCCGCCCCGGCCGACGGCTCAATCACATGCGGCAAATAGCGATACGGTAGCTTCGACTTCGCTTCCTGCTCCAGCTTCTTGTCGCCCTTGTAAGCGGATTTGTCGGCCTTGGCCCACAGTTCCTGTTCGAAATAGGTCATGTCCTTGCCGCTGTGCGTCTGGTGCTGCTTCAAGTCGTAGTCTCCGCGATGGGCCACGCCTTCGAGCTCCTGCGGCTCGTCCGAAAACGGGAACAAATACTCGATGTCGGTCGTGCCAATGGAATAATGGGCCAATTCCTCTTTACCTTGCTCACGCGGCCGCAACTTGTCGGACTTGATGCCGAGCTTGGTGTACCAGCCTTTGCGCACATCGCGCCAGTATTCGTACCACTTCATCGACTCATCCGGCCGGCAGAAGAACTCGATCTCCATCTGCTCGAATTCCCGGCTGCGAAAGGTGTAATTGCGCGGATTGATCTCGTTGCGGAATGCCTTGCCGATCTGGGCGATTCCAAATGGAAGCTTAAGCCGTGAACTATCGACCACGTTCTTGAAGTTGACGAAAATCCCTTGGGCAGTTTCGGGACGAAGGTAGGCAATGTTTTCGTCTGATTTAACTGCTCCGACGTACGTTTGGAACATTAGATTAAATGCACGAGGCTCGGTAAGCGTCCCTTTTTCGCCGCAATTCGGACATTCAAATAGTGCACGCTCTTCGGTTGACATTTTGTTGAAACTGATCCACCCGGGACCTTCCCATTTTCCGGGATGGGCCTTCTCGATTTTTCGAATCTTAGCTGAGTTGGCTTCGAAAATCTGCTCTGGCGAGCCGAAGCCGAAGATTACAAATGATGTTCCGGGGAATTCTTGCTGACTGACATTGGTATACTTGCATGCTAAGAGCTGGTCAGCGCGGAATCGGTTTTTGCATGCCTTGCAGTCGGCCATTGGATCGCTAAAGCCTCCGACATGTCCGCTCGCTTCCCACACCTTCGGATTCATGATGATCGAGCAATCCACGCCCACCATCGCGATCTCGTTGCCGTCCGGCCCGAGCGGCGGGTTGCGGACCATGTCGTGCCACCAGGCGGCCTTGATGTTGTTTTTGAGTTCCACGCCGAGAGGCCCGTAATCCCAAAACCCGTTGAGCCCGCCGTAGATTTCGCTTGACCCGAAGATGAAGCCCTTGCGGCGGCACAGGGCGACGAGTTTTTCCATGTCCATGTTTGTTCCTCAAAACATTTATCCGCAGATTTCGCAGATTACACAGATTAGATCTCATTCAAATTCTATCTGTGTAATCTGCGAAATCTGCGGATCAAATCTTGTTCCTATTTCGGCCAGCAGTTTTTGAGAATACTCACGCAGCCGATTTCGACACGCAATGGATCGCGGCGCAACTCGGGGACAATCGTGAGCTTATCTACCTCCGCCGCGAGCTTGATGTCTTCGTCGAAGCCCAGGCGTTTCAGCGTTTGCCCGCCGCGGCCGAGTTCCATGGTCGAGGCGAGCACGTGGCCGTGGTTCTCGAAGCAGTCCCACGCCAGCCGGGCCGAATCGTTCAGTTGCAGTTCATAATGATCGCACAGGCATTCGACGAAAGCGCCGGCGAGCAGCGTGTCTTCGAGGCTCGGTTCGCCTTCGCTGCCGGCACACAGGATATGTAACGGACGCGGATCGCAGCGAACTTGTTCGCACACGGCACTGAAATTGATAAAGCCGGCCACCAGGACGCGCTCGGCCTCGGTGGAGCGCAATAACGCCTTGGTGCCGTTGCTGGTGGTAAGCACTAGGGTGCAGCCCTTGCAGTTGCAGGGCGAAAACTCGCGCGGCGAATTGCCCCGGTCAAAGCCGGCAATCTTCTCGCCGCCGCGCTCGCCGGCCAGAATCACCTTGCCGGCTTTCATGCCGTCAGCCAGGCGCTGCGCTTCTTCAATGTCGGCACAGGGCCGGACGGAGCAACAGCCGGCCGCCAGCGCGTGCACGATCGTGGTGGAAGCGCGAAGCACGTCGGTCACCACCACGATGCTGCCTGCCAGCCGGCCCGGGGAGACCAGTTCCGGCAACAGGTGCACGTACAGCATGCGTTCGCAGATGGCGGTCGCGCCTTTCGCCATGTCGAATTCCTTTTTCGGGGTAGTCGCTTTCAGCACCTTGCGACTACCGGCCATGTGCAATCTTATCCGCTTGCGTTTTGGTGGGAAGGCGAACCGCCGGGTTTCATCGTATCAGGTGCGCAACGTGGCGCCCCCGGCGCAAAATCGATGGTTTTCCCATGGCCAAACGCGCCGAATTTCAGATTTCATGAAAACAGGGTAAAGGCCCGTGAAACGCGGCGCATAAGATGAAACGCGGCGCTTCCCGCCATGGGAAAACAGACTTGTTCAGTGCTGCGAGTGCCGATAAAGGCTTGACATATCCGCGCGGGTGCATTAGTGTACTAGCATGTTGTTACAGCCGGCAGAGGGTGCGACGAGCATGCTTTTGGATATTCGCTCCGATTCGTCGATCCCCATCTACGAACAAATTGTTTCGCAAATGATCTTCAGCATCGCCTCCGGGGCCGACGTGCCCGGGGAACTGGTGCTTAGTGTGCGCGACCTGGCTTTTCAACTTCGGGTGCATCCCAACACGGTCGCCCGCGCATATCAAGAACTAGAGCGGGACGGCATCCTGGTAGCGCGTCGCGGGAAAGGGATGGAAGTGACAACCGAAGCGCCGGTCATCTGCAAATCAAAGCGGCAAGACATCGTCCGCAACCGTATCCGCGAAGCCTTGCGCGAGGCCGTCAACAGTGCCTTGCAGCCAGATGAGGTGGAAAAGCTGGTGAAAGAGGAATTGCACCGCGTGAATGGACATCGGAAATGATTTTTCTGCCTTTCCCCTTTCGGGAAGGGTTCCCTTCTTTCTCCCTCTCCCCTTGGGGGAGAGGGTTGGGGTGAGGGGT
>DATGHS010000540.1:0-6145 GCA_035307785.1 Gemmataceae bacterium | reverse complement strand
AATCCCTGGAAGCCGCCATCCAGGCCTACCTTGCGGAACACAACCGCGACCCCAAACCGTTTCAGTGGACGGCAACTACCGACTCAATACTCAAAAAAATCGAGAAAGTTTGTAAACGAACTTCTAACTCAGGACACTAGCGTATACAAGACAACGGGGAGCCGTGACAATCAAATACATCAAAAATACCGCCTTGGTCGTCGGCCTGCCGTGATTCGTCGTTTAAATTGCAGAATGTAGTCACTTCCGCGAAACTTAGTCAGTGGCCAAAAGGAGTTCCCATGCCCCGCCTTCTCCTCGCCCTCCTAATACCGCTCGTCATCCTCCCACAATCGCTCGCCCAGGAGCACGGCACGCTCCCGCCCGGGCCGCCTCCGGGGCCGGAGTGGGGCACGGCCTGGCTGCGCGACGCGTTACTGGTGCAAGCGAACATGATCGAGGGCGGCCAGGTGCTGCTCTCCGTTCCCCATCTAGACGATGCCAACCCGAAAGAACCGTTGCCGCCGGGCAGGCTCGTTAAGGTCGATGGCAAAGCGGTGCGCGCATTTGGCACCGACCGCAAGCCGCTGAGCATGGACGAGTTGAACCGGCGCCTGGCGGTTCGGGCAGCCGCCGTGGTCGTCCATTCCGAGCCGCCCGATCTGTTCTTCCTGAAAGCGCTGAATGAGCACACTGTCGTCTTCGTGGTCACGAAAAAGCTGTACGATCAATTCGCGAAAGGTGCAGGCGAAGATATGCTGCCAGGGTTTTGGGTCATCCAGAAGCCTGGCGAAACCGGCCACATGCCGACCAACCAGTACTGGCTCATGGAAAGCGGAAAAATCAAAGTCCTGGTCAGTGAAAAAAAGGTTGAAGGCCGAATGACCTACAAAGCTGACGGAACCGACTTTCCGAAGATCATTGATCTGACCCCCGACTACGGTGCCGCGAAGGGCAAGACGCTCAAAGGCATTTACGAACTCGACGGCAACAAGCTGAAGATCTGCCATGTTTCGCCGGATGCCGAGAATCCGGAAAAAGCCGAGCGGCCGAAGGAATTCGGCGCGATGGGAACCGTCACGATTATCTTTCGGCGAATGGCGCCGTGATATGTTTGTAGTGACCCGCTTTAGCGGGGTCGCCGGACCGCCTAAATGCGGTCATTACAAACTATGTCGGCCAAGCTCGTTTTGAGATTCCCTCAATTTTCGCTTCGCCTTGGCCATCCGGCCAAGCAACTGCTGATATCGCGATTCATACTCTTCGAGTGCACCTTGTCGAAAGTCGCGTGGCGACGACTCGACTCTTTGCCGTAAGCGCTCAATCTTGCACCGGCAGCGCACCATTGCTTCGGCAAGCCGCTGCATGAAATGCTTAATTCGAACAGCTTTCTTTTCCAAATCGGCAATGTGATCTTCGGGCCGCGGGTTATCGAGGCCGAGCATGTCAAAAAACGGGTGCGTAGCCATCGGAGCACTCCCTAACTTGGCTTAATTATACTTCGGCTTCGCAGAATTTGCATTTGGACGGCCGCACATACGGAACAACTGTTGAAAGCCGCCTTCTTCATACGATCTGAACATTTTCCACAACCTCTTGAGCAACAAGATGTTAGCAAACTGAAAAACCGTCAACAAGAATCGATGAATTCGGGTTGAGTCAAGCAAATAGTTGGCAAAGCGAATTACCGGGTAGATACAATGGGCCTGTCGTGATTTCCGTTAGAGTCCTGTCTTTTTGCCCAGTTTTTACATTCGCTGCCACACGACGTTCCGCAGCGTCAACCAGTCAAGGAGGTCTCGAGCATGGGATTCCTTGAAGCAGTCGTTCTCCGTCTGTTCCTCTGGGTCGGCTTACCCATTGCGTTGATCGTGTTGCTGATCGGGCCAGGCCGGGTGCGCCGCTGGCTCGGGCAATTCTGGAGCTGGCTCTGGATGCAGCGCCACGAGCCCGAGGCCATCCTCACGCAGGTGGTGAAGCAACACGAGAAGCACATAGCCGCGCTGCGTGCGGCGCTGAACCGCGCCGAGACCGCCCGCCGCGATATCGAGCGGAACCTGACAACGTGCCACGAGAACATTGCGAGCTTCGAAGCCGAGGCCAAGAAAAACGTGGCCCATGGCGACGATCAAGCCGCCCGGGCGGCGCTTTCTCAGGCCAGCCTGGAACGCGCGGCCGTCGAGAATTTCCAGCAACAGTTGCAGCGACAAACCTGGCACATTGCCGAAGCCAAGCAGCGGCTGCATTTGCTCGAATTGCAATTGCGGCAATACGAGGTGGGCCGCAGCATTCTGCTGAGCCAGTTGGCCGAAGCAAAGACATTGGAACAGCAATATGTGATCGCCAGCAAGTTCGATCCGTTCAGTGCGATTGCCGATTGGGAAAAGGCCGAAGGCATGGTGCAGGAGCGCGCACTATCGGCGCGAGCAGTGGAACGCGTTTGCCAGGATATCGCGGAGATTCCGGCCAACGGCCAGTCGGCGCAGATCGATACCGCGGCGCTTGACAGGGAGCTTGCGAAATTGAAGGCGCTGCGGAATTCGAATCAGAGAAACTAAGAGCGAACATTTGTCGGAGGAATTTGTCTACAAGTCTTGGAGGTGTAACCGTGGACTTCTGGAAGAACCCGAAAGCGTGGGGCGCGCTCGCCATTGCGGTCGTTGCCCTGATTCTGGCGTGGCAGTTCTGGCACTGGGAAATCGATCGCGTCGAGGTGCCGGCGAACAAGTATCTCGTGCGCGTCCATCGCTGGGGCAAGGACCTGCCGCCCGGCGAAATCGTGGCGCCAGACGAATCGTCCAAGGGCGTAATGCTCGAAGTGTCCCAGGAAGGCCGGCACTTTTTGAACCCGCTCATCTGGGATTACGAGATTCACGACATCGTGAACGTGCCGCCGGGAAAGTGCCTGGTGCTCACGCGTAAGTACGGCAACGAAATCCCCAAAGAGCGCCTAGCCCAGGGCGACGTGCTGGCCCACGAAGGCGAGCGCGGCATCGTCCGCGAGGTGAAATTGCCCGGCAGTTACCGCATCAATCCGTATGCCTACCGCTGGGACGTGGTGAATGCCGTTGACATCGGGGCCGATCAAGTCGGTGTGCGCATACTGAAGGTTGGCAAAGACCCACGCGAATTGCCGGCGGACCCCAAGCGACCGCGCTACATGGTGCCGGAAGGCTACCGCGGTGTGCAAGAAACCGTGGTCCGCAACGGAACCTATTACCTGAATCCATATGTCGAATCGATCACGCCGATCGAGGTGCGCAGTCACCGAGCGGAATTGCTTGACATCGAGTTCCCGTCGCGCGATGGCTTCAATCTCAAACCGCAGGTGTTGGTGGAATATCAGGTGCAGCGCGATAAGGCGCCCGAAGTGCTGGTGCGGCTCACCGATGAGGGCATTCTACATCAGGCTGACAGCACTCCCGCTCAACAAGAGCAGAACGAGATTCTGCAAAAGGTGATCCTGCCACACATCCGCGGCTACGCCCGCATCGAAGGCAGCAACTTCGACGCCCGCGATTTCATCATCACTGCCGGCGCGGCCGGTAACGAAAAGGCGGCCAACACGCGCGAGCGGTTGCAAAAAGCGCTGCTGGCGAAGGTCCAGCCGAGATGCCTCGAGCTGGGCATCGATATTCGGGCCGTGCTGCTCGGCGAAATGAAACCGCCGGCCGATCTTGCGGAGCAAATTTCGCAGCGCGACCTGGCCCGCGTGGAACAGCAACGAAACATGGTCAAGATTGGGCAGCTAAAGGAAATGCAAAAACTCAAATCGATTGAAACGCTGAAAGAGCAGAACAAGCAGAAGGTGGAAGCGAACACGCGGCTGGAAGTGGCCAAGACTCAAGCCCAGCAGAACAAACAGGTCGAGGAATCAAAACTGAAACAGGAACTGGAAAGTGCCCAGATCAAGCTGGATGCCGCAAAAGCGAAGGCGACCGGCATCGTGGCCAAGGGCAAGGCGGAAGCCGCGGTCATCGACTTGAACAACGAAGCCGAGGTCGCGGGTTTGCGGAAGGCCGTGCAAGGCTTTGCCAGCGTAGCCACTTTTGCACAGTATCACGTGCTCACCCGGCTGGCCCCATCCCTACGCGAGATCTTTGCCTCGGATGAGAGCGACTTTGCCAAAATCTTCTCCGGTTACATGAACTCACCGGCCGGCATCCCGTCGAAGGCGCCGGGCGCACTAAGTGAGAAATTAACGATGCCGAAGTTCACCGATGCCGCAGCGGAAGCCGCACGGCGAGATAACAAGGCGAACCCCGGCCGTTAGGCCGGGGATGTCGGATTCCTCCGGCGATCACGCCCGCCCGTTAGGGCGGGGGTGGCCGGACAAAGTTGAACCCAAGATTCAAGAAAGAGATCATACACATGACGCGTGCTCATGAACCTCCCGATCGCAACGATGTCATGGATGTCGTTGCTGCCCTCGCTCCTGGCGGAAAATGGAAGCGCATTGCCATTGTCGCCGGTGTGTTGTTCTTCGTAACCACCGTTGGCTTCATTCTCGTCTGGACCTCTTTCTACAAGTATGTGCCGCCCGGCAAGCACCTCGTCGTCATTGCCAAGAACGGCGACCCGCTTGACCCCGGCGAAGTCCTCGCCAAGGAAGGCCAAAAAGGCATTCGCCGCGATGTGCTGGGTGAAGGCTGGCACCTCGTCATGCCCATCGTTTACACGACGGAGCTGGAACCGAACACGATAATTCCGCCCGGCAAGGTCGGCATCGTCACGGCACTGGGCGGCACGGCGCCCACCGGCGGCCGCGTACTGGCCGAAAAGGGCGAGCAAGGCATTCAGCGCCAAGTCTTGCCGCCCGGCGCTTACCGCATCAACATGCACGGCTACCAGATCGAGGAAGTGCCCGCCGTGGAGATCAAGCCAGGTTTTGTCGGCGTGGTCCGCCGGCTGCTCGGCTCCGAGGGCAAGGGCCTGTTCGCGGCCGAGGGCAGCGACGAAAAAGGTTTCCTCCCCCGCGTGCTTCAGCCCGGCTTCTATTACATCAACACCAAGGAGTACGACGTGATCACCACGGAAGTGGGGATCATTCAAACCGCCTTCCATGCGCCAGAGAAAAGCAGGGATACGGACACTTCGATCACGTTTACTTCCAAAGGCGGCTTCCCGATCAGCATCGACTGTACCGTGGAATGGGAAGTCTTGCCCGAACATATGCCCGCCCTGGTGGCGGAGTACGGGACCTGGAAGGAAATCGAGAAGAAAGTGATCGACGTGCAGGCCCACGCCATTTGCCGCGACAAGGGCATCGATTACGGAGTACAGGAGTTCCTGGAAGGCACCAGCCGCGAGAAGTTCCAAGAGGACTTCACGCAGGAGCTAACCAAGGTTTGCAAAGACAAGAATGTCACCGTTCGCTCGGCCTTCATTCGCCGCATTCTGATTCCGGAGGAGTACCTGAAGCCGATCCGCGAGAAGCAAATCGCTGCGGAAACGGAAATGACGACCAAGGCTAAGGAACTCACGGCCGAGACAGAAAACGATGTCGAGCGCGAACAGCGCATGATCGAACAGGAAATCGCCAAAGTAGGCGCGGAAACGAAGTTGCTGGTCGCCAACATCGATCAGGAGGTCAAGAACATCAACGTCCGCAACGAAGCCGAAATTGAAAAAATGAAGGAAGAGTACGGCGCCAAGATCGCAGCCCTGGAGGCCGAGCGCAAGCAGGTTCTCGGTCAGGCCGAAGCCGAGGTCACCAAGCTCACGGAAACCGCCAAAAGCAGTCTCTACCAGATGAAGATGGAAGTCTTCCAAAACGACGGCAACGCCTTCCTCCGCTACACCATGGCTCAGAAGCTGAACGACAATTTGATTCTGCGGCTCTTCCACAGTGGCAACGGCACGTTCTGGACTAACATGGGCGACAAGAACATGAACCTGCTATTGCCGGCACCGGTCGGCCAAGATTCGCCGAAGAAGGAGAACGGCAAGGAGACGAATGGCGATTCGAAGAAATGAAGGAATCAGTTTTGGTTGGTAGTGCGGCCGTCAGCCCATGCTGTAGTACGGGCTAACGGCCGCATTATGAAATGTGATTGTCACTTCTTTTCCGGTTGCGGCTGCCTGTTGAAGATGAGCGGGTCGAATGGGTCGCTTGGCTCGGTCTTCGGCTTTTCGGCCGCGGGCAGAGTTTGCATTGCCGGGGCAG
>DATGHS010000539.1:0-3563 GCA_035307785.1 Gemmataceae bacterium | reverse complement strand
AATGCCGGCAAGATACTGGTGCCGGAAAACGGGCTCATTCAACGCGAACATGAATTCATCCAAGCCATGCTGAAAGAGCGCGTGGATGCTCACCTTATCGCGGTCAACGTAGTTCGCTTGCAGTTTTTGCAGTGCTTCCGTGTAACCGCGTAGGGATTTGGAAAACGACAATGCGCGAACTTGCTCGCGGTAAACCGGATCTCGATGCCGGCGCGCTTGCTGAACGTGCCGCATACAAAACAGCAACTTCTGGCGAACGCCGGGTGACTTTTGATCCAGCGAAAAAATCTTCCAATAGATTTCGCCGGCTCGTTCCCACTCGCCCTTCTTTTCGAATTCTTCGGCCTCCTGCCGCAATTGATCGCGAGCCACATTGGCGGCAAAAACGAAAACGGGCTCACTCGCCAGCAGTGCGAGAACTGCCAGCGAAGCAATGGGGACGAACGCGTTCAACCACGGGCGTAACAAGGAGCACCTCTCCGTCACAAGGGACTTTCGAGAGGAATTTACCCAATTCCACAAATATACCCAAACGCACTGCCCTTCGTCAAACCTATGTTACAGCAATGTCACAACCGGCGCCGCATTTTCGGCCGGCATTGACCTGGGCACACTGCTCGTGCTTAACTGAAACAATCGAATGGGTCAGGCTTTTCAACCTCATTCACCAGTCGGATTTCAAGCTGGAAAGGCTGACCTACTTCCTTCGACGAGCCAAATTAGGAAAAGTTCATGTCGGATCCGGTTCGGCAGGAAATTCTGGTCAACGCTCACACGATCGTGGTGAAGGTCGGCACGAACGTATTGGCAGCCGAGGATGGCCGGCTCGACCGTAGCCGCATGCAGTCACTCGTCGATCAGCTCCAGCGACTGCGCGCGGCCGGCAAACACGTGGTCCTGGTCAGTTCCGGGGCCATCGGCGCCGGCATCGGCCGGCTCGGGCTGGGCTCGCGCCCCACCGACCTGCGGCAACTCCAAGCCTGCGCCGCGGTCGGCCAAAATGCCCTAATGCAAATGTATCAGGAATGCCTCGGCCCGCACGGGACCCAGGCGGCGCAAATTCTCCTCACTGCCGGGGATTTCGACAACAGAGCCCGGTACCTCAATGTTCGCAACACCATCCATGCCTTGTTCGAATGGAACTGCTTGCCAATCATCAATGAGAACGACACGGTCAGTGTGGCGGAAATCAAGTTTGGCGACAATGACCACCTGGCTGCGATGGTCACGAACCTCCTTCAAGCCCCCCTGCTCATTCTTCTGACCGTTGTCGACGGTCTTTTTTCCGCCGATCCAAAAGCCGATCCGAATGCCCAGCTTTTGAGCACAGTACCATACATTTCTGCTGAGGTCGCAGGCATGGCGGGCGCCAGTCAGAGCACTTTGGGCACCGGGGGGATGCGAAGCAAACTTCGTGCCGCCCGTATGGCCACGGCGGCGGGCGAATCGGTCATCATGGCTAACGGCCTGCGCGCCAACGTGCTGGACGAGATTCTGGCCGGCGAGTTGACCGGCACGCTCTTCCTGCCGCACGGCACCACCATTCCGGCTTGGAAGCGCTGGCTCGGCTTCACGGCTCGGCCGAAAGGAAAGCTGCTTCTCGATGCCGGCGCGCAGAATGCCGTATTGAAACTTGGCAAGAGCCTGCTTCCGGTCGGGGTTGTCGCAGTTACGGGCTCATTCAGCAAAGGCGACGTGGTGGCGCTATGCGACATGACCGGCGCCGAGTTCGCCCGCGGCCTGACCAACTACTCGGTTGCCGATGCCGTAAAGATTTGCGGCATGAACACCGAAGGCATGGCCGAGGTTCTGGGCACCGTGCCATACGTTGAGCTGGTGCATCGCGATAACCTCGTGGTAGTGGAATGACGTGAAGACAGTCTCCTTGCACATCAGGACTCAAACAGAATCCGAAAGCAAACTCTTGCAGTTCGCCAAGAGGACGGTAATAATAGAGTGGAATCGACGCCATGCCGGAGAGGTGGCTGAGTGGTCGAAAGCACCGGTTTGCTAAATCGGCGTGGGGGTTACACCTCACCGCGGGTTCGAATCCCGCCCTCTCCGCTTGGGCTGCGTTGCAGTCTGAAACCCCATGATTTTCAGCGAGTTTTCCTTGCGAATCTGATTGTCGCAATTGATGGCGCCAAGACTGTGCCAATCATTTCGCCGGGAGCTTGTTAAGGACCACATAGATCTGCCCTTCCCGCAATGACGGATTCCCGGGATTTGTCAGGCGCCCGTTCCGGCATTCTCCACAGAACAACGAACATCGCCAGCGGCACTAGCGCCGCCAGCATCACCTAGAAATCCAATCGCTGCATTTGCTGCCACGCTTCATCGTCGTGAAGGTGGTAGCACTGTTTCACCATCTTGCTGTCGCTGCCGGCTACACGCTTCTGCACTTGACCCAAGTTGCCGTGGCAGTTATGTTTCGGGCGGTTTATGAAGAACAGGTCACCCCGCTGTCTGATCGGCACTTCCATTCTTGTTCGCCGGCGGCTTTTCCGAAGGACTCGGTCATGTTGCGATACAAGCTCTTTTTGGTCGCTATTGCCTGCACGTTGACGCTCACCGGTGGCGCCGTTGCTGGCGAAGATCAGCCCGCCACGATTCCACCGCCGGCCCCTGCGAATGCCAGAACAGCCGAAATACTGGCGCAGGTGCTGCCGACGTGCCCCGGTTATCTGGCCGCCGCAAACGGCGACTATGATCGGGTAATCGCCGATACCAGCCGTGCGTTGACGGCGGATCCCAACCACATCGAGGCCCGCTTCCTTCGCGCCTGGGCGTATTATTGGAAGGACGACTACGACCGGGCCATTGCTGATGTCAGCGAGGTGATTCGCCACCAGCCGATGAACGCCGCCGCATACATGCTGCGGGCCGAGACCTGCTACGACAAGGCTGATTTCTTCCAGGCCATCGACGACTATACGCGGGTGATCCAAATTGACGCAAAAAATGGCCGCGGTTATACCGGACGCGCAACGTGTTACACGCAGATCGGCGAGATAGGCAGGGCGATTGCCGAATGTCGTAAGGCGCTGAAACTTGATCCGCGTAATGTGGAGGCGCTACTGGTCCGCGCCGATGCCTACTGGCGGAAGCGCAGTCACACTCTGGCACTGAATGACCTGGATCAAGTCGTGCGCGCGCATCCGAAGAATGTTCCGGCTATTGTGCTTCGAGCGATGGTTCGTTTTGGCCAAAGGAACTTTGACCAAGCCTTGGCCGACGCCAACGAGGCGGCTCGAATCGACCCATCCTGGGAGCCATTCATCGTAGGGCTGCGCGGCGTGATTCACCTCGCCAAAGGCGATACGGCCAAGGGTCTGGTGCAGTGCGCTGGTTATTTCCTTGGAAACGCCAAGAACCTGAAGTTCCAGTATCAACGGAACGAGCACTCCATCACATTGGGTGTGGGCGCAGGCAATGGACCGGCGCCCAAGGATCATCATAAGATCATTGCCGAGTGCACCGCAAGAATTGACAAAAACAGCGATGACTTGCCGGCTCATTTCGTGAGAGCCCGCGCTTACCACGGTAAGGAAGAATACGACCGG
>DATGHS010000538.1:0-2540 GCA_035307785.1 Gemmataceae bacterium | reverse complement strand
CGAACGCCAGCTCACCGGTTACGGCCCTTCAGAATCGCCACGAGAATCGCCACGCCGACAAGATCGGCGCCCAGAGTTTTGCCGCACTCCACGCAGGCCGTGCAAGCAGGATGCAAGGATGAGCGCAATTTAGGAACGCTAGCTTCTTCTCATGCCCGTCGATGTGCGCGCAGGACACGCCAGGTTTGCGGGCCCTGGGATCCAAGTGGGCCAGGCTGCTGGACAACCTTCCTGACGTGTCCCAACTCTTAGATGCGTCGCATGTCTCAGCGGCAAAACTTATGGGATAAAAATTGACGCTCCATGCGGGCCTCAGCGAACACCGAACCGACGCTGTGGTTCAAGTTTGTTGCTACTTGCCCGGCTACTTCACATCCTGATTCGCAGGGAGCCCTTATGAAGAGAAAACCGATCACCATCCTGGCTGTTTGCTGCTGTTTGGCATTCACGGTTGCGCAGAGCGCGCAATCCGATCAACGCTTCGAGCAGTCCGAACTCCCTTTGAGTAGATGCACGATCTTGGCTGACTATGGACCTGTGTGGGTGAGGGTCTACGAGGAGTTGGTCAATGGCGGCATGGCTTGGATGGTCTACGACGGAAAACTCGACCGAGGTGGAAAACATCTGATCACAAGCGGCACGGAGCGCATCCGTTACTGTTTTAAGACCAGTGAAAACGACGAAATGCATGGCAACATCGGGGCATGGTGCTATAAAGGGAATATTATCAGAGTGCCATGAATGGCCACATAGCTCTGCTTTCCGTCCTTCAGGTCTGGTATACCGGCATGGCGGCTGATTTGCATAGCGGCTGATTTTGTCGCCCCCTTAAAAAAAGGACCACGCCCGCCAATTTCCCCTTAGCCGATAGCGGCATTCGCCTCACCGATCCAATCGCCCGCAGATTCCACTTGATGTTTCTCCTAACCGGAGCGATCCATGTGACGACCGCAGCCCGGTCAAGGAGAAACCAATGAGCGAAAACGCAATCGATAGCGAGAACACCAGCAAGCCGGCGCCCGATACAGCGATGCCGAAAGGCGAGCGCAAGCCAACCAAGAAGGCCAGGGCCGCGAAGAAGGCGCGCCGCGCCAAGAAGCCAGCCGGCAGGCCCCTGGCGCTCGCCTTCGATCAGCTCCAGGACAATTCAATGTGGTTAAATCCGCGTACCGCCCCGAACATGTCTGCCCCCGTGCCGCTAGTGTTAATGAAGCCGTTGGCAGTGTCAAACGTCCGGGGCGGGACAAAAAGTGCGGAAGATCCCATTTCTACTTTTGCGTTGACAGCGTGTCGGTTGTCCTTGTATTTTAGCGATAAAGGGTAGTACAATTGCTCCGCACGGCGAGCTGAGTTGGCGCAGGAGTACCCACATGGAACGAAGTCTCCGAACGGTTTTCGCTATGTTATTGGTGGCTGTGAGCATGCCAGGGTTGCTCCACAGCCAGACGGCAACTGGTGGGGTCAATGGCACGATCACGGATCCGGCCAAAGCGGCGGTTCCCGGAGCCACCGTAACCCTGCGAAACACGGCCACCAACCTGCAAACCACCGCAAATAGCAATTCCAGTGGATTTTTCACGTTTGTGAACGTCCAGCCGGGGCCGTATACGCTCTCGGTTACGCACCCCGGGTTCAAGGCGGTCCGGCTGCCGGAGTTCACGGTCGGGGTAAACCAGACGGTGACCCAGGACTTGGCTCTCACCCTGGGCCAGGTGAATGAAACGGTGACGGTGGAGGCGCAAGCGAAACTGATCCAGCAATCCTCGGCGGAACTGGGCACTATCGTGCCGGAGAAAGCTGTCAAGGATCTGCCGCTGAATGGCCGGAACTTCACCCAATTGCTGACTTTGACGCCCGGGGCCACACCGGTCAGCACGAGCCAGGGCGCGTCCATCGGCACAAACGATGGCAACACCGTGGCCCTGCCGCAATCCGGGTTCTCGAACCCCTCGATTCACGGGCAATGGAACCGCTCTTCGATTTACTTTCTCGACGGCATCATCAACACCGATTTTCGCACCACGACTTACACCCTCCTGCCCGACGTGGACCTGATTGAGGAGTTCAAAGTGCAGTCTCACAACGACAAGGCGGAGTACGGCGGCGTCGCCGGGGGCGTTATCAACGTGGTATCGAAATCCGGCGGCAACCAGTTCCATGGATCAGTCTTCGAATTCGTGCGCAATGACTTCTTCAATGCGCGTGACACGCTGGTCGAAGGCAAACGCAACAGCCCGTTCCCCTTCCGGCAGAATCAGTTCGGCGCGACGTTCAGCGGACCGATTTTCAAGAACAAGACGTTCTTTTCCGGTGGCTACGACGGCTGGCGGTACTCGAAGCCGGTCGGCACGCTGATCGTTGTGCCCACGGCCGCGGAAATCTCGGGCGACTTCTCCCATTCCATCATCGGGCGCAACATTTACGACCCCGCCACCACGGGACCGGACCCGAACAATCCGAGCCTGCTGACGCGGCAGCAGTTTCAGGGCAACATCATTCCGCCCAGCCGCATTTCGCCCATGATGCAGGGGTTCATCAAA
>DATGHS010000537.1:0-8447 GCA_035307785.1 Gemmataceae bacterium | reverse complement strand
TCGACGGGGACATCGTTGGGCAGCGTGACGTACGACGGCTTTGGCAAGGTGCTGACGAACACGTTGGGCACGAACGCAGATGCGTATATGTTCGAGGGCGCCAAGCGCGACTCGACGACTGGCCTCGATTACCACGATGCCCGCTGGTACAATCCCGCAACGGGAAGCTGGATTAGCCGTGATCCCGGCGGCTTTGCGATGGGGGATGCGAACTTGTACCGCGCGATGGGCAATGCGTTAACTGATGGGGTCGATCCCAGCGGATATCAAGAGATCGATAAAGTGATGGTGCCAGATAACAACTGGACACTTGTATCTTATGGCATAAACAACTCAACGCTAAGGGGAATTGAAGCCAGCGGGCGGGCCATGACGCCGGCGGAGGTCGACACCCTCGTCGAGATCCTAAAGTATACGCCACCTGCGGATTTTCCTGCGTTACAGGCCGCCTACAATTCATACGCGGCGCTCGCGCGGGCGATTATCCAAAAGCAGTTGGTCTTGTGGCATAAAGCCTCCGTGCTTAGTCAGGTAGGTGCTTATTTCGGCAGTCACTCAATTCTCAAAAGCGCGATTGGGAAACTTGGCGACAAGGATTATCGAGTTAGGGAGCGAGTATCATGGGTAGCTTTAAACTGGGCGATGTTGGATCCGCTTTACGCCTACCCACTGTTGGCCAAAGCTTTAAACAGTGGCGATCCTGAGGCGTCGTGGAGAGCCCAAGTTATATTGAATTCAATAGTGAAGGCAAACCCTGCGTTGGATCCGTATGCGTACCAGTTGATGTCTTCGGCGCTTATTGTGTCTCAGATTCCGTTTCCAACGATTGACAGGCCGAAGTAGGAGACTTCCAAAAGGTAACTTCAAATGAAGCTATTAGCAACGCCCGTGCCTCTAAGAATGCCGTGGGTATTTCCTGCAGTGTTGATTGCCAACACCGCACTTGTAGTCATTGCCCGCTGCGAGCCGACCGGCGGAAGCGATGACCCAGCCGTGCTTACACGCCTTAAACATAGTCGGGCGGTAAATGCGATTGTTTACTGTGATGGTGACGTTGTAATCACGGGTTGCGCTGACGGGGCCCTACGTGCCTGGGACGTCGCTACAGGCAAAACGAGCAAGCAATTGCAGGTTTCAAATGGCAAGCCGTTCGACGAGCTCTTCTGGATCGCACGATCCCGGAAAGAAAAAGCCGTTTTCTTTTCGTCGCAACGGACTCTGCAGGCGTGGGACATGTCACTGGAAAAACCGTCGTGGCAATTGAGATTGGATCCACCATCATGCTTTAACGATTTAGCCATTTCCTCTTCTGGTAGGGATTTGGCAGTCGGCAATCTGAATATGGACGTATTGGTGCTTGACTCTAGAAATGGCAAAATGAAGGGAACAATAAAGTGCCAGTACGCCGGGGTTTTTGTGCAATCGGTCCAGTTCGCGCCGGACAACAAGACTGTCATCGTCGCATATGATAATTCCCACATTCTAATTTGGAGTACTTCGGAAGCCAGGGGTGCCGAAGATTTTAAGGTCGGAAACGGCATTCTGAACCGCGCATTGGCATCGCCTGATGGTAAGCTGCTTGCCATTTGCTTTGCGAATGACCGCGCGGTTCATCTTTGGGATTTCGACAAACGGTCCATTGTCGGCCAATTAATAGGACACAAGGGATTCCCCGGTGGAATGCTATTCATGGACAACGAGACGTTATTTACTGCGGATACAACGGGTGCGGTTATTCGGTGGGACCTTAAGCACAGTAAGGCGATTCGAAAATACGAGTGCGATAAACGCCAGGCAATTGATCTGGCTATTTCACCAGATCTAAAAAGGCTCGCTGTGGCTTGCGAGTCTGGGGATGTCGTGATTATTGATTTGACTAAGCCGTAGTGCTGGCGATCCGTAGTTGCGAGAGAAAAGGCGTTGTCGCGGTTTCCTAATTCCGTGGGCTGTCATTGGGCGCTTTAAAACCGGATCTTCCGCAATTTTGGTGAAGCGGCCCGGCGGCCATGAGTTGGCGCAGCTGAAAATCCTCGCATGCTCTACGATGGCAGGAGCTGAACACCCTGTAATGGAACTGCCATCGGTGGAGAATGACCTCCCTTGTTGCGGAACTCGGGCTACTGCCCGCCAATTCGGAACTGGAGATCGAACACATTGTCGTCGCACCCGAATCGGCGACGTTAGTAGTTCGAGCGACCAGCGCAACAGCGGCATGTCCGACTTGCGGCCACCCATCACAACGAGTGCATAGTCGCTATCAACGGAAACTCGCGGATTTGCCGTGGCAGGGTAGAACCGTCGCCGTGAGGCTGCAGGCGCGGCGGTTCTTCTGCTCGACTGCAAGCTGCGCACAAAAGATTTTCGTAGAACGATTACCGCAGGTGGCCAAACTTTATGCCCGAAGCACACTTCGGCTCTCACAGACTCATAGCCGAATTGGTATGGCACTCGGCGGTGAAGCTGGTTCGCGCCTCGCCAGAAATCTGGCCATGCCGACCAGTGCGGATACATTGCTGCGACGGGTCAAACAATATCCAGTGCCACAAGCGCCGTTACCCCAAATTGTCGGGATTGATGAATGGGCATGGCGCAAAGGCAAGCGTTACGGGACCATCCTCGTCGATTTGGAGCGCAGCAAGGTAGTCGATTTGCTTCCGGACCATGAAAGCCAGACGCTGCAATCCTGGCTCAAGCAGCACCCCCAGATTGAAATTATCAGCCGTGATCGTTCTGGAACCATTGCCCAGGCCGCCAGCGCTGCTGCCCCACAAGCAAAACAGGTGGCCGACCGCTGGCACTTGCTGAAGAATTTGCGCGAGTCTGCCGAGCGGGTTTTTCAGCGCTACGCCGGTGGCATCAAGGACGTTTTGGCCAAACTTTTACCGGCACCGGCCGACACACCACTCAGCCCCACGGATGAAAATGAAGCCGACGCTTCACCTTTGGAGTCCGAGGAAGCGCCCCTGTCCCAACGGCAGCAAGCGCAGCAGACCCGGCGGGCCCACCGCGTTAAGCGCTTTGAACAGGTTCGGCAAATGCATGAGGAAGGCCATGCGATCCAACGCATCGCCCAAATCATGGGCATGAGCCGCGAGACCGTAAGGAGGTACGTGCGCGAAGAACGATGTCCGAACTGGCATTCCGGTCGGAGCACTCCGGTGCGACTCGACGGCTTTCGTGCAGCCGTGGATTTACGCCTACAAGAAGGTTGCCGCAACGCGGCGGAACTGCACCGAGAACTGACCCGGCAAGGTCATCAGGTTTCCTATCATGCGGTCCGCCGATTTGTGCGGCGCCGGCTACTATTGTTGGGTAAGCCACGGCAAGCCGACCAGAACCAAAATGCCAAGCCGAGCCCGCCTTCGGCACGTGCTCTGGCATTCTCCCTTATTCGTCGGCCCGAAGAGCGCGACTCCGCGGAGCAGAATCAGCTACAAGCCATCCGCGGCTTCAGCGCTGAATTAAGCCAGGTTTTGGATTTAACCGATGAGTTTGCGGCCATGACGCGCAAAAGCCTAAAGCAGCCGTTAGCGGATTGGTTACATAAGGCGGAGCGATCACCGTCCGCGGAGATGCGTGGCTTTGCTCGGAGCTTGCGTCACGACGAGGTGGCTGTGGCCGCGGGGCTAAACGAGAAATGGAGTAATGGACCGGTCGAGGGCGCCAATAACCGGCTCAAGGCAATTAAACGCCAAATGTACGGCCGTGCCGGCTTTCATTTGCTTCGCGCCCGAGTGTTGAATGCTGCCTAGCTGAAAAATACGCTGCCAAGGCGGATTAGTCGAAAGGCGCGCCTTCACCAAAAGTGCGGAAGAACCGGTTTTGGGCGCCCGCTGACAGTGGGCACCCACATTAAAAGCTTTGGGTGTCAGTGGTCATGCCGCAGCTGTCTTGCCTCAGTCGGAAGTGGACTTTTCTCTGTAATTGGGTAATGACAAACCCCAACGGAGGAATTTGCCATGAACCCCCGACGTCACTTCTCTCCCGAACAAAAAGTTGCCGCCATTCGACGGCACCTGCTCGAACAAGTTCCGGTCTCGCAAATTTGCAATGAACTCGGCATCGCTCCCAGCCACTTCTACCTCTGGCAGAAGGAATTCTTCGACAACGGCCACCTCGCCTTCGAGCGCTCCAATGGCCGCCAAGCCAAAAAAGCCGTAAGCGTTCGGCGGAGCAGTGATTTTTACGGTTTGGCCGGTGCAGTCGCTGCATGCTGGGCCTTGGCCCAAACATCGGGCAGCAGGTTCGGCAACTCGCCTTCGCGGCATGCGGGCAAGCGAGTGAGCACGTCCTTCAGGTATAGCCACGGGTTGAGGCCGTGCCGTTGGCAACTGGCGATGAAGCTCGTCAACACGGCCGCCGTTTGACCGCCAGTCTCGCTGCCAAAGAATAACCAATTCTTTCGTTTATGCGGAGCTTGGCATAAACGAAATTATGCCCATTTCCGCGCTATGCGGAGTTGTTCGTAATCGGCAAGCCCCTGGACCCCATTTCCCAGTTCGTTCGAACAGGTCAATCATGGTGATACTCCGCATAATCCTGGCAGGTTTTTCGTTCCTTTTCTCCAAGGAGAACCTGTCATGTTCGAACGCTATTTCTGCGCCCGCGTTACCACTCGACTACAAGCCGGGCCCCATGCCGTCCATCTGGAGCGGTTCACCGCCTACCTGCACCATCGAGGGCACAGTCGCCTGGTTGTCCAGGCGTACGTTCGTGCCGCCGAACTTTTCTTCCGCTATCTGCAACGAAGTCGGCGGCATCTCTGCTCGGTTACCGAGGATGCTGTTCGCACCTTTGCCAGTCGCAGGCGTAAGACCCAGAGACCAAGAGCCAGCACGCACGCGGGTCTCCGACTCTTGTTGTGTTGCTTGCGCGAAGTCGCCGTCGTCCCAACACGACCGATCGAAATGCCCAATTCGATTAGGTCGATCATCATGGACTACGATGCCCATCTTCGGGAAGTGGCCGGCTTGGCCCCCGCCACTCGGTCGTATCGGCGACGTTATGCCTGCGAGTTCCTTCGTTCGGTTTTTGGCAGCGGCCCCGTCCGTTGGTCGCGCCTGCGAGCCGAACACCTCCAGGATTTTGTCAGCAGCTATGGGCGAACCGGACGATGGGCGGCGGCCCAGGTATCGGCCTGTGCCCTGCGGAACTTCCTCCGTTGGCTGCAGTTTTGTGGCCGCACCGGCCCAGAGCTGATCGCCATAGTTCCACACATCCCACGTTGGCGCTTGGCGGCGTTACCGCCGGTGTTGTCTGGCAATCAAGTTGCCACCTTGCTCGGCACGTTCGACCGATCCACCCATGTGGGCCGTCGCGATTTCGCCATGGCCGTATGCATGGTCGAGCTTGGTCTGCGGGTGAGTGAAGTGGCGGGCCTCAAACTGGAACATGTGGATTTGGCCACAACTACCGTGCGCCTGGTCGGCGGCAAATCGCGTCGGAACCGCATACTTCCCATGCCCCGGCGTGTCTACCAAGCTATCCTCAACTACATTCGCGACGGCCGGCCCCTGACCACTGATGCCCATCTATTCGTGCGACACCGGCTGCCGGTGGGATTGGCCGTGTCCCGAGAACTGGTGCGCGGTGTTATCCGGCGAGCCTATGCAACGGTTCCTGGTTGTGGCCCGTTAACCGGCACACATATTTTGCGCCACACGGCAGCAACACGCTTGCTGGGTGCCGGCGCAGACCTCAAGCGCATCGCTGACATCCTCGGTCACAAGAGCATCGACACCACCGCCATTTACGCCAAGGTCGATATGGCCCATCTGACCGCTGTCGCCGCTCCCTGGCCGACGACTGACAAGGAGGTGGGGCCATGACGCCGAACGTGACGATGACCACTAAGGTGGCAGCCTACCTTGCATACCGGCGCAGCCTGGGATTCCAACTGAAGATCGAAGGACGGCTACTCCACCAATTCGCTGCATTCGCGGATGCGGTACGGCACCGCGGCCCGCTTACTACAGAATTGGCGCTATGATGGGCCACTGCGACTACCAGCATCAATCGGCTCTACGCCGCCCGGCGGCTGGAAATCGTCCGCTGTTTCGCCCGGCATTTGGCCGCGACCGAACCGGGCACGGAGATCCCGGCCCGCCACCTGCTCGGTCGAGCCCATCGACGAACCGCTCCCCACATCTATTCCGATGCGGAAATCGCCGACCTAATGGCGGTTGCCAGGAACTTGGGACCAACACGTTGGTTGCGTCCACATACGTATCAAACGTTGATCGGACTGCTGGCGGCTACCGGCCTACGCATCTCGGAAGCCCTGCACCTGAGCCGAGGGGATGCTGATTTGGATCAGGGCCGTCTGGTCATTCGGCAAACGAAATTCCGCAAGACGCGGTGGGTGCCGCTGCATGATTCGGTAACTTTGGCGCTGCGGCTTTATGCTAAGCTCCGCGACACGGTCTTTCCCACACTGAAGTGTGATCGGTATTTTGTGAATGATCGAGGCACGCCGTTGGCCTACTCGACCGTGCGCCAGACGTTCCGCAAATTGTGCAACCAGTCGGGAATCACCGATTTGCGACGTCGGCCACGCCTGCATGACCTGCGCCATACATTTGCCTGCCGGCGAGTTGAGCAATGGCTCGATGCCGGCATCGATCTGGCTCGCGCTTTGCCTGCCCTGTCGACCTATCTTGGGCATGCCAAAGTGACCGATACGTACTGGTACCTGACGGCCACGCCGGAATTGCTGGCGCGCGCCGCCATGCGCTTCGAGGGATTCACAAAAGCCAGTGGCGGGGAGGGAAAGCCATGACCTCACCCCACCGCCCACCGAGCTTTGCCACTCTGGTTCGAGACTTTTTCTGTGACCGACTCATGGGACAGCAGAACGTCAGCCCGCACACCGTGGCCGCGTACCGTGATACATTTCGCTTGCTGCTGGCCTTCCTACGGCGCCAACGCCGGCGCCATCCTGATCAATTGAGCATCGACGATTTCGACGCCGCTACCGTGCTGGCCTTCCTGGATGATTTGGAGAACACGCGCGGCAACACGGTGCGGACCCGAAACGCTCGATTAGCGGCCATTCGGGCGTTTGTGGGCTATGCCTCGGCCCGAGACCCCACGGCGTTGCCCCTGGCCCAGCGCGTGCTGGCCATTCCGCAGAAACGATGCGCCAGCAGATTGCTCGGATACCTGACGCGGGCCGAGATCGAGGCCGTGCTGGCAGCCCCTGCTCAGGGCGACTGGAGCGGTCGTCGGGACCGGGCACTGTTCACTTTGCTGTATAACACGGGGGCCCGGGTATCCGAAGCCATTGGCCTGTGCCGAGACGACCTCCGGCTGGGGCCATGCGCGTCGGTGCATATTCATGGGAAGGGCCGCAAGGAGCGCGTCGTGCCTTTGTGGAAAACGACTGCCCATTTACTCGCGGATTGGTTAACTGAAATCAGCGCTGGTGGGCAGACGCCGCTGTTCCCGAACCGGTTCGGTAAGCGCCTGTCACGGTCGGGTGTTGAGGATCGGCTCCAACGAGCGGTGACGGCCGCACTGGCCGGCTGCCCATCATTGGCTGGCAAATCCGTATCACCACACACCCTTCGGCACACCACGGCCATGCACTTGTTGCAGGCGGGCGTCGATATAACGGTGATCGCGCTTTGGCTGGGCCACGAGAGTTCAGAGACTACCCACCAATATGTTGAGGCTGACGTTGAGATGAAGCGGCGAGTACTGGACCGTCTGGACGAGCCACCACCGAACGCGAGCCGGCGAAAGAAGAGTCGCGGTCTCTTCGACTTCCTGGATGGATTGTAGCCGAATTATGCGGAGTTAGCGCCACTCTGCGGACTCCGAAATCAACGCGGAACGGCTGTAACTCCGCATAGCGCGGAACTGGGCATAATTTCGTCCCACGGCCGTGCCGCGCAAGGCGCGCTCGGCCGCGTTGTTGTCGATGGCCAGGTCGCCATCGGTCAGGTACACGTTCAGCGCGGCCCACTGCTTGCGCACATAGGTGAGCGCCTGGCCGAGCGGGCTCTTGGGCAGCACCTCCTTCTGAACTTGGTCCAACCATAGTCGCAGCGACTCCAGCCGCGGCACGGCCTCGGCTTGTCGCAACGCCGCTCGCTCCTGCGCCGACGATGACCGCACCTTCTCCTCCACCGCGTACAGCAAGCGGATGTGCGCAATCGCCTCGGCTGCGTGCGCGGCAGCACTGCTCTCCGCCTCGACGAACTTGCGCCGCGCGTGCGCCCAGCAGGCGACTTCCGTCACGCCGCGCGCATACACGCCGTCGTAGCCGCCGAAGGCGTCGGCCTGCAAGTATCCCTTGAAGTCTCGTAAGAATGTCATCGGCCCATCGCAGGAGCGATTCGTCGTCGCTTCGTACACCGTGTAGGGATGGGTCGCGTCGTCCAGCCAAAGGGCGATAAAGTCCGGATGAAAATCAGGGGCCAGATAATTGACGAGCGCTTCCCAGG
>DATGHS010000536.1:0-8380 GCA_035307785.1 Gemmataceae bacterium | reverse complement strand
GGACATGGGGTTGGCTCGGCTGGGCCATTTGCCCGACGCTGATACCGCCACAGGAGGTTTGACTCAAGAAGGCGCGATCATGGGCACGCCCGATTACCTTTCCCCAGAGCAGGCTGAGGAAACACATTCGGTCGATATCCGCTCCGACCTCTACAGCCTGGGTTGCACATTTTATCACTTTTTGACTGGCCAGGTCCCGTTCCCGGGCGGCAAGACTCTGGACAAACTCTTCCGGCACCGATTCGAGGAACCGATAGCGCTGGAGCAGTTCCGCAGCGACATTCCGCCGGAAGTGGCCGGCGTGGTCCGCAAACTGATGGCCAAGAATCCCTGCGACCGCTTTCAGACGCCCGCAGAGTTGGCCATGGTCCTGAAGCGCTACGTCCGGCCGGAACCGTTGCTTCTGGAAGTGCCGGCCGCCAACACGGCAACGTCAATTGCCGCGACCCCCGACCCGCTGTCCGATTCGGGCAGCCCGTTTTCCTTTCCGGTTGAGCCGTTGTCGCCGTCCACCAGCCGGGTCGTCAAGAGATCCTCGACCATTCTCCTGCCGGAAGCAACCGGTTCGAAGAAGAAACTTTGGATCGGCGTGATCGGCGGCGCGGCGACTTTGATCCTGGGCTTAACCGTAATTCTGATCATCGTTTTCTCTGGCTCGAAGAGCAACAAGACGAATGTGGCGGCCGTGGACTCGACGAAAAGCAAGGAGTCGCCGCCAACAACCGTCAGCCCTCCCACGGCAAAAAAGGAATCGCCGGCCACCGGAAAAAAAGAGTCGCCGCCTCCTCCGCCGATCATACCACCCACACTTCACGTGTCCGCTCAGAAGTCGTGGCAAGACACGATGATCGATGTGCAGCCGGGCAGCAACGTCACCGTCAAAGCGGGAGGCACTTGGAACAAAGGCGCTGGGGCGAGCGGTCCGGAAGGCTTGCCGGCTCCGGCGCCGACCGACCGCAACATCGTCCTTGCTTCCCCCTCCATGTGCCTGATCGCCCGGGTGGGCGACGGCCAGCCCTTCGCCGTCGCGGCGGGGCAAGCTTTCAATCCCCCACAGTCGGGACGGCTTTTCCTGCAAGCCAACGATTTTGACCTGGCGGGCAATAGCGGCGAAATGCTGGTGGAAATTGAAGGCGGCGTGAAACAGAACGCCGCGGCGGCTCCTCCTCGGCCTTGCCGGGTGGAGCAGGCCGAGGCCGAAGGAAA
This sequence comes from Gemmataceae bacterium, assembly GCA_035307785.1. Classification (GTDB taxonomy): domain Bacteria; phylum Planctomycetota; class Planctomycetia; order Gemmatales; family Gemmataceae; genus DATGHS01. The sequence goes on along the minus strand of DATGHS010000536.1, from coordinate 7,174 downwards.
GGCGCTTGACGGCCGGCCAAAAGATGAAAAGTTATGGCCGGCGATCGTCGCCTTCCGCTCGAAATATGCAGATCTGCCGCAAGCGCAAAAAGTGACCCAGCTGTTCTTGAGCGCGCCGTCCCCGCTGGATAAACTCAGCGCTGCGAACATTCCGTCCCAGCAGCGCTTTCAGGATGTGCAGCCGAAAGAACTGGCCGCCGTTTTGGGCGAACATCGCTGGATTCATGGCGCGGAAGTGCTGAGCATGGCGATCAGCGGTGACGGAAAAATGATCGCCAGCGGCGGGCGGGATGGCACGGTTCGCGTCTGGCATACTGCCACCGGCCAATCTCGGTTGCTGCGCGGCCACAAAACCTCGGTCTATGCCCTGGCCTTCACGCATAATCTCAGGGGTGACAAGAGGTCGTGGCACCTCGCCTCCGGCGGCGAATCGGAACTCCGCGTCTGGGACCTGGCCGCCAGCAAGGAGACCTCGATTCAGATTCCCGTCACCGGCGTTATCTCGACGTTGACCTTCTCGCCCGACGACCGGATGCTGGCCTTTAGCTTCAGTAATCCCAACAACACGCCAAATTCTTTCCATTTGTGGGACTGGGCAAAGAAAAAAGAGCTATTCGTGTCGCCAAAAGATAAACACAACGGCACCATGCGCGATCTCACCTTCTCGCCGGACGGGAAGACCCTGGTCAGCATGTACAATCAGCCCAACGCGGACCAGCTCTTGCTTTGGTCGCTCACGTATAACGGCGGCGCGCTGGGCAACGTAACCTATGCGGGCGCGCTGACTCCAAAAGAGTTTGGCGTGTCGTCATTTGTCTTTTCCCCGGATGGCAGGAGCTTGGCATCGGCTAATCCCACAGCGGGCGTCGTGGTAGTTTGGGACCTGGTTGCCGGCGGCAAGGAACGGTTCACGGTCAAACACGTCGGTGCCAGGCGAGCGTTGTTTGCCGGCGATGGTAAGCACCTCATCACAGCCGGAGACGACAATTTCCTGCGGGTCTGGAGCCTGTCGGGCGAAGAGCGAGGCGCGTACAGCTGTCCCGGTGGCGTACGCTGGCTGGCGTCGGTCGGCGACCCGAAGAAACCCGCCGAGCAGACGGTGCTGGCCGGCGGCGCCGGGCCGGGTGGTTCGATCTACGCCTGGGAAATGACGCCGCCGGAAAAGCCACGCCGGCTCGAATCCAACAATGCGGCGTTGACCGCAGTTGCTGTCTCGCCCGATGCCATGCGGATCGCCACCGGTGCGGAAAACGGCACCGTCTCGATTTGGGACCAGGCCGAGAACAACCTGCGACCCCTGGGCACGCATACCGGCGAGGTTGTCGGTCTGGCCTTTGCACCCGACGGCAAACTCTACAGTGCAGGGGCGGAGGGCACGGTGAAAGTCTGGGCCGACGGTAAAGATCAAGGCGTGTTGCCCGCGCCTGGCAAGACGATGAAGCTGTTCGCCCTGTCCGCCAACGGCAAACTGGCGGCGGCAGTCGGCGACACCGATGAAATCAAGCTTTGGGACGTATCGGAACGCAAAGAGCGGCCGGCCATCAAGACCGTCCTGGGGCAGATTACCGCATTGGCCGTTTCTCCCGACGGCAAGACCGTCGCCGCTGCCGGCGGCCCCAAGTATGAGGTGGCCCTCTGGAACGTAGCCGATGGCAAGCAGGAATGGATCGATGCTAGCCGCGGTGGTTGTCCGTGCACCGGCCTCGCCTTTAGCGCCGACGGCAGATATCTCGCCCTTACATACTACAACCAAATTCAGTCGGCATGGCAACTTTGGGAAATAAAGGAGCGCAGGCAGATCAACAACATACCAGCGCTCGAAGGGCTATGGAAAGGCGTGGCATTCGTTCCGGATGGCAAGAGCTTCATCGTGGGCGGCGCGAATTTGATCCAGTGGCCCATTGGCGACAAAGTGAAGTTGTGGGAAAGCCGGGCGTTCGGCCCGGCGTTCGCCATCGCCCCAGACGGCCGGCACCTCGTCACCGCCAACGACAATGGAACCGTATACATCCTGCGCCTGAAAGAATCTGGCGGAAAGTGATCTCGCTTTCGCGATTCCGTCCTAAAATGGTGTCATTATCCAAACGGTGACATCACAAAAACTTACAATTCGTTGCAGCAGAATGAATCTGCAAGATGCCAGTTCCCGCCTGCGCGGCTTTCTACTTCGCATGCTGGTTCGGGGCGCTGGGTGTCGCGAGGCTCGGATCGATGCGCGTCAGTGCGCGCTTGGCGGCAAGACGAACGCGAGCATCCGGGTCGTGCTGCTGCATTTGTTGCAGCGCGGGAATGGCGTCGCGGGCTTGCTCGCCGTAATACCCAAGCCCGTTGGCCGCACCCCAGCGTACGTCGTCTTCGGTGTCTTTCAGCGCTTCGATCAGAACCGGCACCACTTTAGACGGCTCCGTTCTGCGCTGCTCCAGCAGCCGCACGGCCCCAATCCGATCCTTGGCTTGCGGCGACTTCAAGTCGGCAATCAACTCGTCGGTGGATTTCTCCCTGCGACAACCGGCGCAGAGCAAGACGGCGAGCAAGAGGCAAAGCAAGTTTATGCGCCGCACCACGGTGAACCTCCGACACCAAGGCGAGCCCCATAAGACTAACGATTCTGATCTCTGATCTCTGACTTCTGACCTCTGATTTTTACCACTCCGCCGGAAACACTTCGCCGCCGGCGATGGTGCACATGTACTGGTACGTATATGGGTTGACGCTGCTTGACAGAAAACGCACCGAGCCGTCGCCGAAGAGGAAGTTGGCTCCCTGCGGCGTGTGCATGCTGCAGAAGACATCAGGGTCGAAGATCGGAAAATCGGCACTGGGCACATGGGTGGCATTGCCGTGCGCCAACACAAGAGCCTCGCCATAGTCGGCATTGTCGTAGGCCGGGCCCGGAGGCGGTGAATACGGCGGCTGGCCCGCCATCCAGGCGGGGGTCTGCCCGCCGGCCCCAGCGCCGGTCCACGTGGCCGGGGAGTGATTGCCCGAGCGCTCGCCCACGAAAATCGTGTTGCTCAAGCCGTCGAGCACTTCGCCGAAGCGCGTCTTGCTGTTGCGATAAAATGCGCCGCGGCCGCCGGAACCGTATGTTCCTTGCAAACCGTCGGCCGCGGAGCCAGGTTGGGGGTTGCCGCCGGCCCCGCCGAAGCATTCCACCCAGCCGTTGCAGGCGACGTAATTGCTCTTGGCCACGCGCATCATGAAGTTGCCATTCGCGTCGTAGACGTCGAAGGTGAACGGCAACAGATACGCATCCGACGGGCACTGGTAAATGGGGACCGGCTGCTGCGATGGCTGCACGTTCACTCCTTGCCCGACCGGCACATTGAAGTTGATCTGCCGGTAAAGGTTGTCCTGTTCAAGGTACGGCAGCAAATGCGCGGCCCAGGCCCAACTGGGCCCGACGTCTTTGTCCGGCGTGCTGTCCGGACCGGTGTTTCCGTCGCTATAGCCGGGCGGCAAGTAGCCATAGACGCCGTGATAGTTGTGCAAAGCGAGGCCGACCTGCTTCAGGTTGTTGGTGCATTTCGTGCGCGCCGCCGCTTCGCGCACCTTCTGCACCGCCGGCAACAACAAGCCGATGAGAATGGCAATAATGGCGATCACCACGAGCAATTCGACCAGTGTGAAGGCACGTCGGGTGTAGCAATGACGCATGCTTGTACCCCGTAAGACGGAGGAGTCATTAAGTGATACTAAGTTGTAATAAGTATAACTACATTGTCCAGGCCAAGAAAAAGCGATTTCGGCAAATGAAACTCCTTTCAAGCGGGCGCGATGGCGATTCGTGTACTAAAATTCAGAATGACGACCTCGCGCTCGCCGTCACGATTGCGGTTTGCGCTCCGTCGCATAGCTTCGCGAAGAAAGGCCAGGTCATGTCCGCCGTAATGCAGGAAATGGAACTGCACTCCCCTCCGCCTAAATCTAAAGAAGCACCGGCAATTCTGGTGGTCGATGATTCCCGGGCCGGCCGGGCGCACGCCGCCAATGTGATTCGCTGCCGGTGCGGTCACAGTGTGCGGACCGCGGAGAACGGCGGGCAGGCCCTCGAGCTTTGCGAGAAGGAAGCGCCTTCCCTCATTGTCACCGATCTGGACATGCCGGAAATGGATGGCTTGCAGCTGGTTCAGGAAGTGAAGGGGCGCTGGCCGAGCCTGCCTATCATTCTGATGACGGCGAAAGGAACCGAAGAGCTCGCAATGCAAGCGTTGCGGGAAGGCGCTGCCAGCTATGTGGCCAAGCGGCACATGGAGCGCGACCTGCCGGAGATTCTCGACCAGGTGCTCGCGGCCGCACGGGTGGACCGGCGCAAGCAGGCCTTGCTCGGCAAATTGGATGAGCGCTCTTCGCACTTCGTGCTCGACAATGATCCGGCCGACATTCCGGCGCTCGTTGCCATCTTCCAGAACGAACTTAGCGCCATGGGCCTGTGCACCGCTGCCAGCCGCATTCGCATCGGCGTGGCCCTGGAAGAGGCGCTGCTGAACGGCTTGATTCACGGCAACCTGGAGGTGAGTTCCGAGTTACGTACCGCTGCCGTCGATTCCTTCGAGCGGCAAATCGCCCAGCGTCGCCGGCTTTCGCCGTATCAGGAACGCCGGCTCCAAGTGTTCGCCAAGCTCTCCAAGGCCGAAGCTGTCTTCACGGTCCGTGACGAAGGCCCAGGCTTCGACCTGGCCAAACTACCCGACCCTACCGACCCCGAGAACCTCGAGCGCCCCAGCGGCCGCGGCATCCTGCTCATCCGCACGTTTATGGACGAAGTGATTTACAACGACAAGGGCAACGAGGTGCGCATGGTGAAGCGAATAGCGCCGGCGGGAAATGGAGTCCATTTTTGATTGGAAAGGATTACTCTTACTATGCCGCACCGTCCATCCCAACTATTCCAATCGTTCGTCACAGCTTAACTGTGTGCATGCCGTCAAAATCGACTTTGCGCTTGTTCTCGAATGCGGGCGGGGTACTCTTCAGCGAGCGAAGGCTCCAGCCACGGATAGGCTTGCCAGGAGGGACTTATGAGGAAGCTATTTGCTGTCGCCGTCTGCTCGCTTCTTTTGCCACTTTCAGCTATTGCCGATGACCTGATGATGCCCGACGGCCAGCCGCTCAAATACAACGGCGGGCTCATTATTGTTCGTCAGGGCAATCAAACCACAATTTCCGTTGGCGGGGTGTTCCTGCCGCGCAAAGTCCGTGTGACGACTGACACTCCGGCTGGCCCAGTCGTCACAGCCTTCACCTTGCCTTCGTACTTCCGCAGCCCGACCGCGCCCGAGTGGCTTGGAACCGCGCCGGCCATGATCGAAGTGAATATCCCCGACGCCGATGGACTACTTTGCGTGGAAGGACAGCAGATTGCGACTGAGAAATCTGCACACCGATATCTTCAGTCGCCGCCGTTGCCTCCGGGCAAAGACGTCGTGCTCCATTTGCGCGCCTGCTTTATCGCCGGCAATCATGTTGTTGTTGAGGACCGCCCGGTGCTCATTCGCGCCGGCCATCGCTCAAGCGTGACGTTCGACGGGAGTCAGCCAGTGGCGGTGGCAAATCTGCCGAGCCAGCCTTGACGCGCGTTGTGCCCTTCAGCTTGATATGACCGGCCCATTGCCCTCCTTCACTCCCAGAGGCACGACTGCCGGAGCGGAGCAACCTGCTACCGTGTGAAGGCAATGCGTTGACGGGCAGGAAAAAACGGTAATTACGCCGAGGCTACGGGAGGTGTCCTGGAAGGCGAAATGCGATGGCCGGAATCAGCGCGAAGGAGCGAAACTATGAAAACGCCACGAGAAAGTTCCGACCTTCTGCTCCGTCAGGCATCACCATCAGGCCTGCTCGATCGAGCCTCTGCCCGATTTGTCGGCACGTTCGCCGGCCGCAAGCTATATTGGATAAGTTGGGACCAGTTCGTTGAGACTCGCCGAAGGGAAACTAGAAATGCAGATGCAAAAGACACAGCAGCCCGCCAGGAACCCGTCGAGAGGGAGACCTCCGCTTCCCCCGTTCGTTGGTTATGAGGATCTCGTGGTGGCCTGCGGGCATGTCGTGAAATTCGGCCTGTGCGCCGATGGCAAGGATCGCTTCCGCGACGCTCGGAAGAAGAAGATGGCCGAGAAGGCTTGCAAAGAGTGCCGGGCCTTAAGGCAACAGCAAGAGCAGGAGGCGGCCAAGATGCGAAAGCTCAACAAACCCCCGGCTACCCCTCCCAAGCCCAAGGCCAAGACCCAGCTGACCCTGGGGCGGTTGCCCCACGGCGCTCGCTTCGAGCTGGACTACGACTCGGCCAGCCAGACCTGGAGCGGCACCCTGACCATTCCCACACTGGACGGGAAGCCCCGCGTCGTGACTGGCAAGGCGTCGGGCGTGTTTCGGCTGCTTTCCAAGCTCGACGAGCAATACCGCGAGATCGAAGGGAAGCCCGAACAAAGCCCCGCGGGTCCCGCGGCTTAACGAAAGGTGCGTTTTCCGGAAACGGGGAGTGGATTGATTGTTAGATTGATTTTTAGAATGACCTGGTTCCCACGCTCCGGCGTGGGAACGAGGAAAAACCCAAGCCGCAAGGCGAGTCTTCGAGCCTTGCGAGTGCCGCGCGAGATGACAACTAGATGAATCCCTACCGGTCCACCCCCTCTCCATAGAGCACCGCTTTGCGGATCGCTGCCAGGAAATTGTCGTTGCGCCAGCGGTCGTCAATCCGCTTGCCGTCGCGGCCAATTAGCACGCATTGCGGATAGTAATTCACCCGGTAGCGGTCGAAGGTTTCGCCATTGGCGTTGTCGATGCCAATCGGAAATGTCAGCCCGGCCTTCGCGATCCACGCTTGCACGTCCTCGTTTCGCTCGCCGTGATGCTGGATGCCGATGACAACCAAGCCCTTGTCGGCATAGAGCTTGTGGGCCAGCTGAATTTCCGCCAACCACTCGGCCCAGCCCATCCGCTTGGTCCAAGTCGCGCTGAAGGCCAACAGCACGACCTTGCCGCGAAGGGAATTGATCTCCTGGGGCGGAGAGTTCACCCAATGGCGGCAGCGGAGCTCGGGAGCGACGGTCGCAGGTGGTAAACCTGGCCTAGCTTTGAGAATCTCTTCCGGAACCGTAATAGGGTCGAGAACAATGGTCTTCTCGGTAGGCGTAATCCAATTAGCGAGCGCTGGCATTGCCTTCGGACGTTC
>DATGHS010000535.1:0-6660 GCA_035307785.1 Gemmataceae bacterium | reverse complement strand
TGCTCGAAGTCTTCCACTTGCGGCACTACAGCTTTTTCCAGCGTCGGGCTATAGGGCGTTGGAGTAAATGCTCCATGTAGTCGGCGTATCGGGGCGTCGAGATCATCGAAGCCTGCATCGATCACGCATGCAGCGACTTCGGCGCCGAGGCCGAAAGGAGCAAACGCTTCATCCACGATCAGCAAGCGGCCGGTCTTGTGAACGGATTGCACGATTGTATCGGCGTCGAGAGGTGACACCGTCCGTGGGTCGATTAGTTCCACAGAAACGCCCTTGGCGGCAAGTCGTTCACAAGCCGCCATTGTTTTTTGAACCATGAGAGCCAGGGCAACCACGGTTACGTCGCGGCCTTCGCGCACGACGGCTGCCTTGCCGAATTCGATCTCGTAATCCTCGCGTGGAACGGATCCCTTCATTGCAAGGATTTCGCGATGTTCAAAGAATAGTACCGGGTCATCGCAACGCAATGCATGCTTGAGTAGGCCCTTGGCATCGTACGGATTTGACGGCACGACCACGCGCAAGCCCGGAAAATGGCCGTACATCGGGTAATAATTCCCCGAATGATGCGTGGCGGCCGAATGGCCGATGCCGATGCAGCCGCGCAGCAGAATTGGCATGCGAATGCGGCCACTTGACATGTATTGCATCTTGGCGATCTGGTTCAGCACTTCGCCGGCCGCGTCGAGGAGAAAATCGGCAAACATGAAATCGACCACCGGTCGGCTGCCGGTCATGGCGGCGCCACCCGCCAGGCCGACGAAACCGCGTTCGCTGATGGGTGTGTCACAAAGCCGCTCGGGGCCATAGATTTCGTACAAGCCCGCGGTCGTCTTGAAGTTGCCCCCGCGTTTGCCAATGCCTTCGCCGAGGACGAAGATTTTGGGATTCGCGGCCATCTCTTCGGCCAGCGCTTCGTGCGTGGCTTGCATGAACGAGATTTCGCGCGCCGAACCCGCAGTGCTCGCTGTACTCTCCTTGCGGCCCGGCGGGGAATAAACGTGGTCGGTCGCAGTTGCCGGCTCCGGCCAGGAACTGGCTTCGGCAAATTGATGGGCATCGGAAGCAATCGCTGCTATTTCCTTGTCAATTGCGTTCAAGCTACTGTTTTCTATTCCGCATTCCGCAATCCGCTTTCTACATTGGCGAATCGGGCAGCGCGATTTCCACTCCTCGACTTCGTCCCGGCTGCGGTAGCCGAAATCGCCCATGCCTTCGGCATGCGGCCGGGTGCGGTAGGTGCGGAATTCCAGCAGAGTTGGGCCACCGCCGGAGCGCGCGCGCTGGACGGCTTCAGCCGCATGCTGGTAAACGGCCAAAACATCGTTACCGTCGACTTGAATTCCGGGAATGCCGTACGCTCCGCCACGCGCGGCCACGTTCGGATTGCCGGCCGAGTAGTCGAACGGCACTTCGGTGGCATACTGGTTGTTTTCGCATACAAACAGGACCGGCAACTTCCAGATCGCAGCCAGATTCAGGCCCTCGTGGAAGGCGCCGTTATTCACCGCCCCGTCGCCGAAGAACGCGACCGCGACGTTGTCTTTTTTCAGCAGCTTGAATGTATAGCCGGCGCCCGCCGCTTGAAGAATGCACGGCCCCACGATGCCGCTGGTGCCCATGAGGCCAATTTCGGGCGCGAACAGGTGCATACTCCCACCGCGGCCACGGGAGCAACCGGCGGCGCGACCAAATAGCTCGGCAAATAACTCTCGCGCCGGCAAACCTTTCGCCAGCGCATGGCCGTGGCCGCGATGCGTACTAAAAATAACGTCTTCCTTGCGCAAATGTGCACAAACGCCGACGGCGACGGCCTCCTGACCGACATAAGTATGGCAAGCGCCGTGAATCAAGCCGCGTTGGTGCGAGCGGGCCAGTTGCTCCTCGCACTGGCGGATGAGTTGCATCTGGCTGTAGAGATGCAGGAGAAGATCGGTGCTCGCACTTGGCTGCGCCTCGCGGCTACCCATGGGCTGGTTCCCTCCCGATGCCCTTGGTGCCGCCGGCATTCAGGGCGAGGTTGCCGCCGTCGAGCGGGATTAACGCGCCCGTGATCCAGCTTGAAGCGTCGGATGCGAGAAAGACCGACAGACCTTTGATGTCGTCGGGATGGCCAAATCGATTCGCCGGAATGCCGCTCAGAAACTTCGCCCGCAAGTTCGGATCGCCCGCCATGCGCGCTTCGAGGCCCGGATTAATGATTTGCGCCGGCAAGATCGCATTCACGCGCACGCCGCGGCCGCTCCATTCGGTACTAAGTTCACGTGTCATCTGCACGACGGCGCCCATAGCCATGCTGTAGGCGATGTGACTACGGCCCAACGCCGTGACGGCGGCGATGGAGCCGATGTTTACGATGCTGCCCCGGCCGGCTTGCAGCATGCGCCGGCCGGCTTCCTGGCAGCAGCAGAAGCGGCCAAAGACCAGATTGCGCCAGGTTTGCTCCACATCGCTGAGCGCGATTTCTTCCGGTTTCCCAAGTACGCCGTCGCCGGCCACGTTGCCCAGAAAATCGATCCGGCCGAATTCGGCGTCCAGGCGAGCGAACATGGCTCGAATTTCGTCTGGCTGGGAGACGTCGCATGGGAAGCGAACAGCGCGCCGACCAAACCTTTCGATGTTTTCTGCTGTTTGGTGCAATCCTTCGACGTTGCGGTCGGCCAGCACAAGGTCGGCGCCGGCCTCGGCGAGGGCAGTTGCCATGGCGCGCCCCAGTCCGCGGGCCGCGCCGCTTACCAGGGCCACGCGGCCGGCGAGACTGAAGAGATCATGGTGAGGCAAGGTAGGCGGAGCCATTCTGGATGCGCACGAGCACACCGAAGGTCGTCATCCTTGAAGTCCCCCGGCGGCGAAATTCGCAAGATCACATTCCCGCAGGCCGCGGCTGCTGCTGTTGTTGCGGCCGCATGCGTTTTTGAAAATCGGTTTCGAGGTTGCCGAAGTTTTGCTCATAACGGCTGACCGCCCACTGAAGCGCACCAAGCAAACGTTTGGCAGTGTAGAAGCTCATCACCAGCCGCTGGTTCAACTTCACGGGCTCCGGCCCGCCGGCGGCCATTTGCTGCGTGTTCAGGCCGAAATCGAGCACAATCTCTTCCGGCGTGCCGCTGACCCGAAAGAAATTGGCATAACTGGATACCATGCCGCTGATGTCGACAGGAATTTGCACTTGCGTCGGTTGTCCGCTGCCTTCACCGGCAGGTGGCGTGTGTTGATCAGCCATTGTGGGGAACTCCGTTGGTGTTTGCAACATTAAAGGTCGAATGAACATTGTACGAACGGAAACTATCTCAGTCGCTAACGAATTGTATTCTCAACCCACCGCTCAGTCCCAATTGGCCCCCTAGATCCTGTGGCCATTCCCAGACCTTCACTTTTGCGTGAATGGAGACCGTGAGAAGTAAGTTCTTTTTGGAGACTAGGGCAAGCGCCTGCGGTACATCGAAGTACTTGAGCACATTGAGAAAAGTCGGCCCCAGTCGGTAAGATTCGCGCAGATCGATTAAGTCGAGGGAATATATCTCTGGCTCGAAAATTGCTGCGTGAACGGCGATGCCGGCCAACTCACCAATTGCGTGAATTCGCAACTGCGTTTTTTTCAAATCGAATAGCTGACTGATGGCTTTACAGGCACGGCGAACATCCCACACTCGCTGTCCGTCGAGGGTCTGGCCGATCAAGGCAAACCGCCGCTTTGCCAAAACGTCTTCTTTGCTGCCGGCAGCCGCCCATCGAGTTGGCCCGATACCACGCGGAACAAGGTACGCTCGGCCATGCTCTTTCGTGTGCAACTTCTGGTGGAATTCCTTGAGAGCGGCCTCGTACTTGTCGCGCATTTGCAAGCCGGGAAACGCCGCTGCAAAAGCTCGAGGCAATGTCTGCGCCAATGCCTCCACCGCGTCATCGTTCGCCAATTCCAAACTGACTGTAGCGGGTATCTCTACGTTTTCGGCCGTCGTCATCCAAATGCGCAATTCCACGTCATCCTCACTTACAAAATCCCAAGCCCGCAAACGCATGCCATCGTTCTTGATGTCCGCCGCCAGGCGCACATTCAGCGGCGGCGGGTTCTTCGGCCAATTGCGAAACGCTTGCTCCTTCAATACGTCGAGCCACTGCTGCCGCACCTGCGGCCAGCGCTTGGCAAATTCCGCATCGGGCTTTGGCATGCCATTTGGCGCGTCGCGAAGAATCCATTTCTCGTGAATCTTCGCGTTGATCGCGTCTTGCGGCACGCGATCTAGCACCTTCAACTCTTGCGGCGTAAATGGCGTGCGCTCTTTCTCTACCACCGGTCCGTTGTCGTTCTTCAGCCAGCGGTTGAGCCAGCGGAATGCACCAAGGCGAAGTTCCGGCGTGTCTTTGTGCGGGCCGGAAGTTTCCAACACCGTGAATTTGTCGCCGGCACCGTAAAGATCGTAAATGCGGCGAACTTTTTCAGCCAGCCGGCGGACGCCGCCGAGGGGAAAGATCGAATCAGAATCGCTGTTGCCGAGCATGAGTGGCCGCGGAGCGCACAAGGCGGCGACCAGCGGGAAGTCCCATTGGTAAGTGTTCACCATGTACATGCAGTCGCAATGTCCGGCGATGACGCCGCCTTTGCGATACGGCTCCATTTCGCCCTCGATCAAGTGCGACCACAAGTCGGTGATACCGGCCACGGGGATGATGCACTGCGGGCGGTCATCGGCCGCGGCTAGCCACCAACTCGTGGCCCCGCCGCCGCTGCGGCCAGTGACGGCCAGGCGCTTCGTATCGACTTCGGGCCGGGTTTCCAGATAATCCAGAGCCCGCATCGCATTCCAACACTCGATTCCCGCCGGCGTGTAGCCGGCCGCCTGCCACCACCACATGCCCTTGCGGCTCGTGCCGTGATGCTCGCCCGGAATCTCGCCGAGTTCGAGCGTGTCGAGAATCAGGCAGACGTAGCCATTCTCAGCCAGCCAGGCCGGGTGATGCTGGTAGAAAACCTTGCTGCCATAGGAGACACCGTCTTTCACAACGTTGCCGTGCCCGCAGACATAGAGAACCGTCGGCAGCGACTTCGCATTCTTCGGCACATACAAATTCGCGGTGACATACAACCCAGGCATCGATTGGAAGTGCAGCTTCTCGACCGTGAACTTCTCCGATTCAATCTTGCCGGTAATCGTCGCCTTCAGGTCCGAGCGCGGCGGCAATGGCCAGAGGCCAATCATGTCGAGGAATTGCCGCCGATATTCGGGCCGGCGCTTTTCCCATTCTTCCTTCGTGTTGATACCTTTCAAACAATCGTCGGAAATCTGCTTAACGCGGCGACGGAAGTAGGCGTCGAGCATTTTCTGCCCACGACTGTAATCGGGCTTTGGTTCTTCCGCGGGGGCAGTGACGGTGAAAAGCAGGACAAGAACGAATGACGCCAGTGCAGTTCGGCTCGTCATGATTCTCTCCAATATGTAGAACGGAATTTATTCCGTTCTACGTGAGTAGCCTACGTTAGTACGAAACGAGCAATCCATGAACGCCGCTTATTGTTTGAAACATCCGGAAACCGTCTTTAGTCCGTCGTTGCTTTTCTACAAGGACCTGATTCGCCGGAACATTGCACGGACTGTCGAAATTGCCGGCGACCCGTCGCGGCTCCGGCCACACGTCAAGACACACAAGACCCGCGAGATTGCCCGCATGCAACTGGCGGCTGGCATCACCAAGCAAAAGTGCGCCACCATTGCCGAGGCCGAGATGCTGGCGACGTGCGAGATTCCGGACGTGCTGATCGCGTATCCGATCGTTGGGCCGAATTGCCAGCGCGTGGCAAAGCTGGCGCGGAAATTTCCAAAGACGCGTTTCGGTGTATTGATCGACCATCCAAAGCCGCTGCAAATGTTGTCCTCGGTATTGTCCGGGGCCGGCCAGAATGTCGACGCATACGTGGATATCGATTGCGGAATGCACCGCACCGGCATCGAAGCCGGGGAGAAGGCATTCGCGTTGTATCAGCAAATGACGCGCTCGCCTGGTTTGCACCCGGCGGGCTTGCATGTTTACGACGGGCACAATCATCAGGAGTCGCTGGCAGAGCGCAAGCAAGCAGTGAGCGATTTGCTCGGCCCAGTGCTCGAACTTCGGGCGAAACTGGAAAAAGCCGGCTTCCCGGTGCCGCGGATGGTACTTGGTGGCACGCCGACCTTTCCAGTGCACGCCGAATGCAAAATACCTGGGGCCGAGCTTTCGCCCGGAACACTATCGCTGCACGACTACGGCTACGGTCACAAGTATCCCGAGCTGGGAATCCAACCGGCCGCGTTGTTGCTAACGCGCGTCATTAGCCGGCCCGTCGGCGATCGGATCACGCTGGACCTGGGCTACAAGGCCGTTTCGCCCGATCAACCGGCCGGCAAACGCTGCGTGTTGCTCGACATGCCCGAACATGAGCCGCTCTTGCAGAATGAAGAGCATTTTGTGATCCGCAGCCCGAAGGCGGATCAATTCCAGCCCGGCGACGTGATCTACGCGCTGCCGGCGCATATTTGCCCGACGGTGGCGCTGCATAAACAAGCGCTGGTGGTCGAAAACGGCGAAGTGACCGAGCGGTGGGATATAGTCGCGCGGGACCGGGAGTTGAGTATCTGAATCTGTCGCTTGTGGCTTAGCGCTCACTAGCGCTAAGCCGCAAGCGGC
>DATGHS010000534.1:0-4375 GCA_035307785.1 Gemmataceae bacterium | reverse complement strand
ACCTTTATTGTGCGGGGAGGATTTGTCGAAATCTTGACTCCGGCAGCCGCGCGCGAATTAACCAAGACACCCGTCCATGTCACTGCGAAACAGCAGACATTGGCCGATGTCTTGGAAGACCTGTCCGAGCAAACCGGAGCCAGTATCGTCGTGGACCTTCGGGGCGAGGAAAAAGCGCAGACTTTGGCAACTGCAACCTTACAAGATGTGCCGCTCGAAACTGCTGTTCGCGTTCTTGCCAATATGGCGGATCTGAAGACCATAGTTCTCGATAATCTGATTCTTGTTTCAACCGGGGAGAATGCCGAAGAGATGTGCCGCGAATACTTCCGCAATTCCCTGAATGGTCAGGCGACGAAAGTGCTGCGCGCCTTGGAGAATGCGGAGGGCCGCGATGGGCTTTTGCTACGGGAACAATTTAAGGACGCCGTAAAGCAATTGAAGTTGGCACCGGCCGAAGGTCCGAAACCAGCCGTCAAAACTGAACACAAGAAATAGTCCCGGCTTACCGAATGGCAGACGACCGAAGAACCCGCGGCCTTGCCGACATGATCGCCACGATTATCAGCCCCATTCTTATCATGGCGATGGTCGGCAGCCTCGTTTACTTTCTCATCGAAGTGCTGTACGGCGGCGAATTCTCAAGCCGCTTGCGCTGGACGTTTGGTTTCTTCGTATTCGGCGCCGTGTTGGTCGCGCGCATTGGCATTGAGATGGGCAATGCCAAGGCTACGCTATATGCGCTGGGTCTCGGCGCGGGCGCGTTTCTGGCCATGGTTCGCTTCGTCGAATATCCGCGCGGTGGGTTTCTCGAGCAATTTGGCTGGCTGATCAACATCGGCCTACTGGTGCTGGTCTGGTGGTGCGCGAAGAAGTTAACCTGGGACTGCACCCACATCGACCCCGATCGTGATGCCTCGGATCACAGCCTGCTTGAAGCAGCCGGGCTTGATTCCTTGAAGCGCCCGGAAGAATGGCGCGATGATGAAGAACCGGAAGAGGAAGAGAAAGGCAAAAAGAAAAAACGCAAGCGGCCGATGGGTCTCGCGGGCTGGTGGCAGCGCTACTGTGATTACTCTGAAGCGCAGAAGAAGAAGCCACACACGCCCGGCGTCTGGGTGGTTTATTTCTCCTTGGCCGCGCTGCCGATATTTGGCCTGGGTCAGGCGCTCATTCCTTCGGACACCGCCGAGGGGCTGGATAGCCGCCGCTACACTTTCTGGCTCATGGCCATGTATGTCGGCGCCGGCATGGGCCTGCTTATGACCACCAGCTTCCTCGGCTTGCGGCGTTATTTGCAGAATCGAAAGCTGAAAATCCCCATGAAAATGGCCGCGACGTGGCTGGGCGTGGGGACGGGGCTGATCCTGCTCTTCCTGATCGTGGGTGCCCTGCTGCCACGGCCGAGTTCGGAATACTCCATGCTCGACTTTACGCCCATCGGCTCAAAAAAACGGGATGCGTCGAATTATGCGATGAAGCAAGATGGCAAGGGCAAGGGCGAGGGCAATGGGGGCGAAGAGAGAGACCAAAAGAGCGACTCCAAGAATTCGACCGAAGGCAAAAGCGATGAGGCCGGCAAAGGCAAGGGACAAGACGATTCGAAAAAAGGCAGCGGCCAGGACAAAGGCAAAGGCGGCGAAAGCGGCAATAACAAGAAAGCGGGCAACCAGCCCAACAAAAATTCCGGCGACCAGGGGAAAAAGGGCGAATCCTCAGACGAAAAAAAGAACGATGCCGAGAAGAAAGACGGCAGCGACGAGAAGAAATCGGAATCCGGTTCCGGGCGAGACAAGGCTTCCGAAAGCAAGAGTAAGTCTTCGAGCAGCAAGAGCAGTAGCTCATCCGTGAAGAACGCACTGACGAACTTGCACATGGGCCGCGTCGGCTCGGTCCTGAAATGGATCTTGTTTGCCGTGCTGGCGCTGATCGTTGCGTTTTATATCTTTCGCCACGGGCTCAAATTCCTGGCCAACTTCACGCAATGGGCCAAGCAATTGCTCGATTTCATTAACAATTTCTGGTCGCGGCTATTTGGCGCCGGCACCGCGAAAGAAGCCCGCGCGGAAATGGAAGAAGAACCGGAAGAATCTATTCCGCGGCCGCGGCCGTTTGCAGATTTCTCGAATCCCTTCGACACGGGAACCGCTAGTGGCCAAAGCCCGGCAGAACTTGTCGAATATAGTTTCGCGGCCCTGGAAGCCTGGGCCTACGAACACGAACAGGGCCGGCAGGAAGATGAAACGCCGCTGGAGTTTGCGAACCGGGTGGCGCGCGGCAGTTCTGATTTGCAGCAAGATGCGCCGCGCCTGGCCAATTGGTACGCCCGGTTGGCCTATGCCCGCGGCGCGCTGCCGGAGGCCAGTCGCGAGCACGTGCGCGAATTCTGGCGGCAACTCGAGATTGCAAATGAAGAGATGCTGATGCAGCAAAAGGAAACGGTGGAAGGCTGAGGTCCGTGGGGCACGTCGAAGACGTGCCCCACGAAAAAAGAGCCTTCCCACTTGAATCAGCAGGAATTCTCTCAAATAATGAATACGCAGCCTGTTGCGCCGGAGTGGTGGAATTGGCAGACACGCCAGGTTGAGGGCCTGGTTCCCGTTAAGGGAGTGCAGGTTCAAGTCCTGTCTCCGGCACTTGTTGCAGGGCAAGAGGTTACGGCGAATCGTGTCCTCTTGCCCTGTGCGTTTCAAAGACCTCTTGGTAAAATTCTGGTAAAGCCATTTGCCTGATGTTGCGGTGATGCTGCGGAGGGCCGAATCATGGCGTCTCTGCAAGAGCGAAACGGAAGCTACCGGATTCTCTTCTGCTACCACGGAAAACTCCACGCCTTTACCATTGGCAAAGTCGAGAAGGGCGAAGCCGAAAACAAAGCCCGGCAAGTCGATTACTTGCTAATGCGCTTAAAGCAGCGGCTGATCGTGCTGCCCGCAGGCACCGACATCGTGACCTACATCGAGCATGACGGCAAGCCGCCCGACATTGGACCGACTAGGCCCGACGCTCCCCGCCAGGCCGTCACCCTCGATCATCTAAAAGAGAGTTACCTCACTACTCACGCCAACGGTACAATAGAAGCAAACAGCCTCGACACTTGCCGACTGCATCTCGGCCATTTTGTCCGCGTGCTCGGCGACGGCTTCCCGCTGGGCGAATTGTCGCTCGCCAAGATGCAGGAATATGTCAACCTCCGGGCCAAGGCGAAGATCAGCCCGGTGACCATCCGCAAGGAGATCGCCACGCTGCGGGCCGCATGGAATTGGGGCGAGCCGATGGAGCTGACCTCCGGCCGGTTCCCGTCGAAGGGGTTGCGTTACCCCAAGGCCGACGAGAAGCCGCCGTTCATGACGATGGCGGAAATCGAAAGGCAGATCGCCGCCGGCGGCGACCCGGATACTCTCTGGGAAGCGCTCTACCTGCAAGCCAACGAGCTGGCCGAGCTGCTGAAGCACGTGAAGGCCAAGGCAACGCATCCGTGGATTTACCCACTGTTCTGCTTCGCTGCTCACACCGGAGCCAGACGGTCGGAGATTCTGCGAGCACTTGTCGCCGACGTGGACTTCGCCGGCAACACGGTGCTGGTGCGGGAAAAGAAACGCAGTCGCAGCCAGCGCACCACGCGCCGCGTGCCGTTGACGCCGTTGCTGAAACAGGTGCTGAAGGACTGGCTGGCGATTCACCCCGGCGGGCCCTTCCTGTTCTGCCAAAACGGAACGGTAGCCCGCAGCAAGAAACGCAGCCTGACGACCGGCCATCAAAGCGGCAAGCGCCGCCCGAAGTCACTCAAAGGCCGGATGGCGACAGTGAAGAAACGGCCACAGCCCGGCCATGCGGCCCTCACCCGTAACGAAGTGCATGACCATTTCAAGCGCGTACTGACCGGAACGAAATGGGAGATGATGCGGGGGCTTCACACGTTGCGCCACAGCTTCATTTCGGCGTGTGCCAGCAAGGAAGTCGATCAACGGCTCGTGCAGGAATGGGCCGGCCATATGAACGAGGCCACGTCGAAGCGATACCGACACTTATATCCTTCGACGCAGCAGGAGGCGATCAGTCGAGTGTTTGATTGACGAATAGGAATTGCGGGTAGGTCGCTGGAGTCCATACAATCCAGACCAAGCGAGTGGCCTGGGCCGACGCTATGTGAGAAGGAGCGCCTGGCTGGCGGAGAACACCCACCAACCGCGCCATGAGGGTTGCAATCTATGACCCCTGAAGCTACTGCTGGTTTGGTCGGCGCCATTGCCGGGGCCGCAATTGGCGGCGTTATCGGGGTTGTCGGGACTTGCTTGGCAGCGCGGTGGACGAACAACGTCCAAAAGCGAATCGCAGATGACAATCTCGCACTTCAGGAAAGAATCGCCAAGGCGGC
>DATGHS010000533.1:0-2611 GCA_035307785.1 Gemmataceae bacterium | reverse complement strand
CAGCGCCTTCATCACGATCCAGTCCAGCTCGCCGCGCACTAACGCCGTCAACTTGTGCGGCTCCAGCTGCCGGTGTGCTGCGATGCTGGGCAGAGTGCCCGACTGCGACAGCTTGGTGCTCGGCTTCGGCGGTTCCATCTCCTTGATGACTCGCAGCATCTCGGCCAGGCCCGCTTTCTCCAGCTCCTTGCGGCTGAACGGCACCGCCCCGGTCAGCAATTCATACACGATCACTCCCAGTGCATAGATATCCGCGCGCGTGTCGATATCGAGGTTATTCAGCTCGGCCTGTTCCGGCGACATGTATTCCAGCGTGCCAACGATGCTGCCCACCTCGGTGTAGATGCTTTGCTCCGTCAGGCGCGGCCCGGTTGCCTTCGCCACGCCGAAGTCGATCACCTTCGGCACCGGTCGCCCGTCGTACAGTCCGACCAGGATATTCGACGGCTTCAAATCGCGGTGAATGATGCCCTTCTGGTGAGCATGCTGCACCGCCTGACAGACCGGAATGAACAGCTCCAGGCGCTCGCGCGGCGACAGTTTGGCCTCGTCGCAGTACTTCGTCAGCGGCAACCCCTTGACCAGCTCCATGGCGAAGTAGGGACGCTGCGCCCCGTCCACGCCGGCATCAAACACCTTGGCGATATTGGGGTGGTCCATGAGGGCCAATGCTTGCCGCTCCTGCTCAAAGCGTGCCAGCAGGCGGTGCGTGTCCAGGTCAGCACGGATGATCTTGAGCGCCACGCGGCGCTGCACCGGCTCGGTCTGATCGGCGACGAAGACGACGCCCATACCCCCTTCACCCAGCTTCTCGCGCAGCTTGTAGCGGCCGGCGAAGACCTGGCCCGGTTCGACGGCAAGTAAATAAGCTCCGGTCTTCTCCGGTTCCGCCGCGGGCAAATCGCCGGGATCGTCATGGGCCTGGAGGAGAGCTTCAACGCGGCGGCGCAGCTCGGCATCGCCGCTGCATTCTCGCTCCAGCATCGCCGCGCGCTCGATTGGCGGCAACTCGGCAACTGCCTGGAATACGCCCTGGACGCGCTGAAAATCGACTGGCATGTGGGGACTCCTGTGCATACGGCTGCCCTAACATGCGTAAACGGCGCGGCAAACTGTCGAAAAAAGTCGGCAGATATTCAATATTCGCCCAGGGCGGTCTTTAGCCATGCGCGGGCGAAGGTCCATTTTTGCCGCGCCAAATAGACGGACACGTCCAGCGCGGCGGCGACCTGTTCGTGGGACATGCCGGCAAAATGGTGCATTTCGACGACGCGGGCGGCGAGCGGATCAACGCTAGCCAGCTGCGTCAGGGCCTCGTCCAGCGCGAGCAGGCGATCGTCCGGGTTTGGCGCCGCAACTCCATCGAGCGTCATCCGGCGTCCTTGCCCGCCGCGTTTGAGGCTTTTTCGGGCACGAGCCCGATCAATCAGAATACGGCGCATCGCCTCTGCTGCTGCGGCGAAGAAATGGCGGGCGCTGGTGAACTGGTGAGCAGCCATCAATCGCAGGTATGCCTCATGCACCAGGGCCGTGGCGTCGAGTGTCTGCCCTGGTTTCTCGTGAGCCAACTTGGACGCTGCCAACTTGCGCAGCTCATCGTAGACGAACGGAAAAAGCTGCTCGACAGCGTGCGGAGCACCTTGCTCGATGGCGGGCAAGGTACTTATCACATTGGACATCGACTGCACCTGATAGGTTTGAGATTCGTGCTATTCTATCCGATCGGCCAGGCTTGGTGACGGTGAGGAAACGGAAAATGGTCCATTGCCGATTTTCGAATCGAACATGTGGACGTAGTTGACTGGGCCGTCTTGTGAATAATGGGTTTGGACGAGGATATGAAGGATGGGAGAGTGTCGCGGGTTCAGCAAGCCGGAAGTCGGCGTTAGGCCCAGGTGTCGGGAAGAAGATCATTCATGTCGTCGTCGGCACATCGGCCGGCCGTTCGTGTGCTGGTGGACTTCAATCATGGCTAATTGTTGCGAAACGTTGCTTCTTGGAGAGTCTCGATTCCCCGGGCCGTGAAGCCCGACCGTTTTGAGCCAATTCTTCTGGCCGGCAGCCTTGCGTTCGGGCTCGGAATGTGCAACGCGATTCGTACGGCCAATGCATGCTCTGCTAAAATAAGGCGGCCGACTGGGCCGAACGGCTCAAAACCCGCGCCGTCCTGCCGTCCCGAGGAGTCCATGTCTCTTCTTTACCTGGAATCGCTACCCCCGCGCACGCTGAAGGGTGCCATTCTGCATCTGCTGTGTGCAGTCGGCGGACTTGCCCGGGATCAGGTGGGCCGGATCGAACTCCATGGAGGGGCCGGTGTCGTCGAGGTGCCGGACGGAACGGAGACGCGGCTGGCAAAGGCTCTGGATGGAACTGATTGGAAGGGCCGCCGGCTCCGTGTCCGCATCGGGGGCGCCCACACCGCGCCAGAGCAGGATGATCACTTCGGCCGACTGGCGCGCCTTGTCCGTCTGGAATCGGAAGCGGATGCAAAGGAGACACTGGAGAGGTCACGCCGGCTAACTGGCGCCGAGGCCGAGGCGACGGTCGATTGCCTGGCTGGACTGGTCATCGCCGAGGAATCTTTGGGACTGGGCGGACGCTGTATCGTGAC
>DATGHS010000532.1:0-6851 GCA_035307785.1 Gemmataceae bacterium | reverse complement strand
GCCAAACACGTCGAGGAAGTACGAGGTGAACGATTCATCCGGCAGCATGATCGCCCTGTTGGGGGCATGCTGGTCGGTCGGCAGGCCGCCGAACTGCGTCGGGCTGCCAGTCACCTGGCACACGGCATCGAGCAGCACTTCCGCCTGCAATCGCTTCGGATAGTAGCGGGCGTACGTCTGCTTGTCGTGCTTGTTGAAATCGTTCGGCAGCGACGAAAGCTGATACGTGTGGCTCTTGCAGATGGTCTTGATGAGCGACTTCAAGCTGTACTTGTTGTCGATCAGGTTCTGGGCCAGCGCGTCGAGCAGTTCGGGGTTGGACGGCGGGTTGGTCACGCGCATGTCGTCCAAAGGATCGACAATACCGCGGCCGAGGAAGTGCGCCCAGTAGCGGTTCGCCACGGCGCGGGCGAAGAACGGGTTTTTCGGATCGACCATCCAATCAACCAGCTGTTGCCGCGGGTCCACATCGGAGGCGATGTCGAGGACTTCGCCATCGAGCGGCTTGATCGCTGCCGGCTTCTGCGTGCGCTTGTTGATGACTGACCGGCCAGCCTTGGTGTAGATTTCGGTCTTCTGTACACCCTGCTGTTGGATGCCACCACCCATGACCGGAATGTTCTTCCGATCCACGCGGGCGAAGAACGCGGCCAGGCCCCAGTAATCGTCTTGGCTCCACTTCTCATATGGGTGGTGATGGCAATTGGCGCAGGCCATCCGCAGGCCGAGGAACACCTGGGCGGTGTCGTCCACGAAGTTTTCCGGCGCGGCCAACTCTTTGTACCACACCGTCGGCGGGTTGCGTTCCTCGTCACCGCTGGCAGCAAGAATGGCCCGGGCGAATTCGGAATAGGGCATGTCCTGGGCAACGGCTTCGAGAATCCAGTTGTGGAACGCGAAGGTGCCTTCGGCCCGATCCGGCTGGCCGCGGCGCTTCACGCGCAGAATGTCGGCCCATTTGTTGGCGAAATAATAATGATAGGCCGGGCTTTCCAGAAGCTTGTCAACGAGCTTGTCGCGCTTCTTTGGATCCTTGTCGTTGGCAAAGGCGGTCACTTGTTCCGGCGTCGGCAGGGTGCCGGTGATGTCGAGCGACACCCGGCGAATGAATTGCTCATCGCTGCAGAGGTCCGAAGGCTTCAGCCCCAGCTCACGCCATTTTTTCGACGTGAATTTATCAACAATCGTGTTTTCGGCGAAGTCGAATTGCGGCGTGGGGCCGAGCGGAACCGTGGCGCGAAACGTGGTCACATTGCCCATGTAGCGGGCCATGATCGCGGCCTCGCCGCTCATGCCCAGCGTGCGCACCAGGCCTTGCGGATCGACCGTCGCGATTTCCTGATCGTTGCTGTCGTACTGGGCTCTGCGAGTGATGTCTTCAATGTGCCCGTCGCTGTAGTGGGCATACACCGCGAATTGCTGGCGGTTCTGCCGGGTGAGGATGCGGTGCTCGGGGTGGATTGAAATCTTCGTTACGGTGGGGTCGGTCGGCTGGCCGTAAGGCAGGCCGGCTGCGATCCAACGGCGCACGAGCTTGTATTCATCGGAGTTCGGATCCATCTTCTTGCCGCCGCCGTGAGCCATCACGCCCGTGGCCTTCATCAGCACCAGTGAACGCTCGGGAGCGGCCGGAAACACACGCCGGCCACGGGCTTCCTTTACCAGTGCCGTGTAATCGACTTCCGGCTCGAAGCCGAGCAGCGAGAGCTTGAAGCCGTTCTGCCCGCTGGCCTTGCCGTGGCAGCCGCCGCTGTTGCAGCCGAGTTTCGTGAAGACCGGGACCACCTGGTTCGGGAAGTTGATCGGCAAATCGACATCGACCGACTTCGCGGTCACCGCCACCTTCACCGTCTTGTCGAGGAACTTAGCCGTGATTTCGGTGGTGCCATTGGCCAGCGGAAAGACGCGGCCAGTCGGGGTGATTCTCGCAACTTTCGGATCGGCCACGACGTATTGGGCGTCGCCGCTGAGGTCTTGGAGCCGGCCCGAATTGAGATTGGCCGTGACAATAAGCTGGGCGGCATCGTCGGCGCCAATGAGGTTGATCGAAGCGGGGTTGGCAGTCAGTTCTTTGATTTCGCCGGGCTTCGGCAGCACGGCCGGATTGGTCGGCGTGGCTTCCGAAGACGTGTACAGGTCACCGGCAACCACAGTGCTGCTCGCGGCCAGCGAAAAGACGGTAGCGGCCACTAGCAAGCGGGGGGTAAGTGCGGAACGCATTGGTGGGCACCCCTCCATTGGTAAATAGGTGGGACAGAATACAGGCGGGCTACAGGCAGATTATCTATTTTGGCGTAAATGTCGAGGAAGTGCAAGGGAAAATGCGGGTGGAGTGAGTGGTGAGGGGTGCGTGGTGCGTGGTAGAATGATTACGGTCTCGTCCAAAGTCTTTAGCTCGCGGATACATGCCAAATGGACGTAGTCGAGCGTTTTGCAATTGTTGCCGCTGAGTTCCAACAGTGGGCGCTGCATGGGACTGATGAGGGTGAATTGGGGGCTCGGCAAGCATTGCTGCTGCTGACAAAGCTGTACTTGACCGGTTTGGAATTGGCACCAGCCTGGCGCGACGCGCTGGATGGCGAAACAGGAGATAAGGTCGGCATTGACATAAACGTTGGCGACGACGAGTGGCGAGCTGTCATGGATGCTGTTGGGCGAATGCCGCTCGCGTATTATAGCGACGTGTTCGACCTGCTCACGTTCCCGCCGCAGGAACCAGGTACACGTACACTTGGCGACGACATCGCCGACATTTACCGAGATGCGGTAAGGGGATTAAGACAATACCTAGCTGGCCGGCGCAGTGAGGCTATTTGGTATTGGAGATTCCACCTGTGGCTGCACTGGGGCGAGCACGCGACAAGTGCAATCCGCGCGTTACATTGCTGGCTTACGGCGAATGTGCCAGAACTTTGATTAGGCCGTTATTCCCTCGGCCTTCGCCTGCACTTTGTACCGAATTGCCGCGTTAATCTCCGAGTCACGTCGCCGCGACGACCCCGAAGGCGTCGGACAACAGAGCCCAGGGTCGCCGCGAGGCGGCGCACCCTGGGGAAGCGATGCTGTGGATCATCGACAGCGTCCCTCCCCACGAGTGCGCGGCTGCGCTGCGACTGTGGTTGGGTTGTTAGTTTTTCACTCTTATCTTTGGTCGTTCAACATTTCCTGATACATTGACGGTGGAATCCAACGAGGGCGCATCGATGGAGATTGAAGGCGTAGTTCATAATGGTGTAATCGTGCCGGACGACTCAAGCGCGTTATCTGAAGGAACGCGCGTTCGAATCACGCCAGTCACTCGTGAAACCGCCCGATCGTTCGGTGAGCGATTCGGTCAATTCAAGGGAGCGGTGGAAGGCCTCCCCGAAGACTTGGCGGCACAACACGAACATTATCGCCTGGGAACGCCAAAGCGATGACTGTCTTCGCCGACACATTCGCGCTAATTGCCTGGCTGAACAAACAGGATGAAGCCCACGAACGGGTTGTGGCTTATCTCGACGAATTCTCCGGGCAATTGGTGACGACCGAATGGGTGCTCATGGAAGTTGCAGACGCGCTTTCGGCGTCCGAAGCGCGAACGAAAACTGTAGAATTCCTCCGCGCTGTTCGCGCAGACCCCTTATTTGATATTGTCGGCTATCTCTCGTCTGTATACGAAGCAGGTTTTAGCCTGTTCGCCAGTCGGCCAGATAAAGATTGGTCGCTGACAGATTGTATCTCCTTTGGAGTCATGACGGACCTGGGACTGTCTGAGGCCCTCACAGCCGACCATCATTTCGAGCAAGCCGGTTTTCGGGCCCTATTCAAATAGCTCTCCGGCGGGCCTCGCATTCACCCTCGCCGCGCCCGACGGTTAATTTGGAATATCCATTGCCCCGGCGCATCTTGCACGATAGTGACACTCGCCCGCTCCAAAGCGAGTACAAAGACAAGAAGACTTCTTCATGCCCACCGGAAGGAGCATTCCATGTTTCGTGCCCCGCGTTGGCTGGCTTTACCTGGCGTCCTCACTTGCGTGGCCCTGAGCGGCTGCATTCCGAACGTGGTCTGGCTGCCCGATTCCACCGGCTTTGTCTTCTCGGAATCGGGACCGGCGCAACCTGGTAAGGAGCCAAATTTGCGGCTCGTCAAATACGACATCGCCAAAAAGCAACGCGACATCATCGTCGATAATTTGAAGCAGGCTCTCACAACCTGGCCGGCCATCAACCCTGCCGGCACCGAGATCGCCGTGGCCAGTGTGACCTGGAAAGGCGACCAGACGAAATTGCAACTAACTTTCTACGACACCACTGGCAAGGAATTGCGGACGAGTAAGGAATACGACTGGGTCGAGAAGAAAAAGGAAAACGACAATGATTCCTGGCCCACGCTGGTGTTCTGGTGCACTGCGGAGAAGGTTTTGGTGACGCCAATTCACAGCGATGTCCCCACAATCACGGCCATCATCGATCTCAAGAGCAAGGAGATCGTGAAAGTGAAGGATCGCTTTCCGTTTTTCTATCCCGGCAACATTCCGTGCCGGCCCGATGGCAAAGGCTTCCTGGCGATGGGCGACAAGAACTCGGGCCTGTTTTTCGTCGATTGGGACGGCAAGGAAACCAAGCTCGAGATCAAAGAAGCCGCCCTCGACGCCGCGAATAACCAGCTGGTGGATTTCCGCTGGAACGGCAACAAGGCGATCATCATCGGCAGCAACGAAAGCTTTACGGTCGATACGGAAACGGCCAAAGTGAGCAAGTTCGATCCGCCGCCGTTGCAAGATCCAGGCAAAGAGGGAGAGAGAATTATGAACCGGCTGCTATTTGCCGGCGACCGGTTCGAGTTTCGCCCATTCGCGCGGATGCAACCCAACCAGGCAAACCAGCAGCGGCTCGAGGTCCGCGATCAAAAGAGCGGCAAAGTGCGCGTGCTGCTCGATAATCAAACCGACTGCTTTGTCTTCCCCTCCCCCGACAAGAAATGGCTGGCCGTGCGCACGCAAGGGAAGATCTTGCTTATCAACGATCAAGGCGAAATCGCCGCAGAAGTGGAAGCTGTGTTCAAGTGAGATTATTAAAGCTAAATCATTAATGCCCAGGGACTTCCGTCCCTGGGCTTTCTCTCTGAATTCGCGCCGCCGAAAATCTTCTACATCGTAACATTTCTTCTGTGAGATTCGCGCCCCACCCTGTGTAATCTTGGTAGCCGGGTTCGCCAGAACAGCGGCACGTTCGCGTTTTCTCATCATTGCAGGAGCCTGGAACATGGCGGCGGTCACCAGTTGTCCGGAGAGTCGGGTTTTGGAGCGGCTGGCGCTTGGCCAAATGACGCCGCTGGAAGTGGAACAACTGGCCGAGCATTGCGAGAAATGTGAGAAGTGCATTCAAGCTCTGCAGCAAATCCGTGGGGCCGATACGCTTGTTTCCGCGATGTCGGCCCAAGGTACTATAGTTGAATCATCGAACAACCCGGCCGTTGCGGCCCTGGTCGCGCGGCTCAAGGCGCTGGGCCAGAAATCCGTAGCGCAGGAGCAGGCCACGGTGCCGCCGTCGTCGGTGAATACGCCCGTTTCCAGGCCGCCCGATACCATCTCCGAAAGTAACTCCACGAACCTCGACTTTCTTGCACCAGCGCAACAGGCCGACGAAATTGGCCGGCTCGGCGATTTCCGCGTGCTCAAGGTGCTGGGCCAGGGCGGCATGGGCGTGGTCCTTCAGGCCGACGATACACGCCTCGGCCGGTTGTGCGCACTGAAGGTTATGCTTTCCGATGTTGCACGGCGGCCCGATATGAAGGAGCGATTCCTGCGCGAAGCGCGGGCCGCCGCGCAGATAGAGCATGACCATATTGTTCCCATCTATCAGGTCGCCGAAGACCGCGGCGTGCCGTTTATCGCCATGCCATTTCTAAAAGGCAGCACGCTCGAAGACTGGATTCAGACCAAGCAGAAAACGAAGGCGCCGATTACCGTCGCCAACGTCCTCAAACTGGCCCGCGAGATGGCGAAGGGCCTGTCTGCCGCACACGAACGCGGCCTCATTCACCGCGACATCAAACCTGCCAACATCTGGCTCGACTCGACGGTCGGCGGCCGGGTCAAGATTCTGGATTTCGGTCTGGCTCGCCTGACGAACCAGGCAAACCCCGCCCGTGGAGGTGGTGGCGACCTCACGCAGTCGGGCATGATCATGGGCACTCCGGCCTACATGGCACCGGAACAAGCCCAGGGCAAGAAAGACCTCATCGACGGCCGCACCGATCTCTTCAGCCTCGGTTGTATTCTGTACCGCTTGTGCACCGGAGGTCAGCCCTTCCACGGCGATGACATGATCAGCACGCTGGTAGCGGTGGCGATGGAGAATCCCGCGCCACCAAGCGAAGTAAATCCGCAGATTCCGCAGGCGCTTTCCGATTTGGTGATGCAATTGCTGGAAAAGAAGCCGGAAGACCGACCCAAGTCGGCAAAGGAAGTGGTGAAGAGTGTCCAGCAAATGGAAAAAGATCTGGCCTCAGGGGCCTTGAGGCCAGCATCGGAAACTGCGCCGGCGACCAAGCCGAAGCCGAGGCCGGCAGTCACGAAACCAGCCCCGCCGCCGGAATTACCGTCGGTCACCGCGGAAGTGCCGCAGCCGCCTGTTCCCAAGAAGCGCAAGCGCTTCAAGAGCAAAAAACGCCGTATCAATCCAGCGTTGCAAATTGGCGGCGGCGTCTTGGGCTTTGCGGCATTGGTCCTGGCCGGTGTCATTCTTTATTGGGAGACGCCGAAGGGCACGGTACGCGTCGAGATTCTTGACCCGAGCATCCAGGCCGCCATTGATAAGGACGACTTCACAATTAAAGGAGCCGACAAGCAGGACATCAAGCTT
>DATGHS010000531.1:0-7925 GCA_035307785.1 Gemmataceae bacterium | reverse complement strand
GCGGTAACCGCCGTTGCAGTTGCTGCAACAAGCCAGGTTGCGGCGTAAATTCGCATCGGCGCCATAGATCTGGCTATCCGAAGTGACTGTCACCGAGCCACACAAAACGCCGGGGAAGCATACGAGTTCTGCGTTTTGGGTGCCGGTGGATGTGTCGAAAAACGGACGCGATACGACCTGCCCCGGACCACATTCGGCCGTGAACGTCTCATGATGAGGCAGGTAAAGGAAGCTGCCTTCGACACCCAGCATGTAACATTCGTCGATCCAAAAGCCGGCGCGGCTGCGTAGTCCGTACCACAAGGTCTGGTCGAGCGGCCCGCCACCATAAATAACCGTGGTGCCGGCCTGACCAATGACCGCCGAGTTGGCAGTCGACGGCGCGCCGCCGATAAACGGCTGGGTGGTAACCAGCGGCGGCGGGACTTGGCCTTGCACCCACCACATGAGGAATTCGGTGCTGAGCCAGAAGCGGCCGTACGGACCGCACGGGCCGCACGGACAGCGGCAGGAGCCGCATTGGCCGCAGCTGTTGCAATCCAGTCCACAACTGCCGACTCCCGCAGCGGCGTTCGGGTCAAAATTCGGCCCGTAACCGGGCATCGCCGGCCCGTTTCCCTGCATGAATTGCCGAGCCGGGAAGCCGCCGTTCGGAACCATGTTTCCATTTGGAACCGGTCCGTTCGGATTCACGACGGGCGGCGGCAATGTTTCCGCATCGTCGGCTGGAATCACTTGCCGCTGCACGCGCTGTACTCGTTTATTGCCCGGATTGCGCGGTGGTGGTGGCGGCGGTGGATCGTCATCATCCACCGAAGCGGGAAGCAAGGGCGGCAGAACCTCTGGCGGCTTCTGCTTTTTCGTTCGCTTGAGGGGTGGTGGCGGCGGAATTTCGGGTTCATCGTCTTCGTCCGGCTGAACCCTATTGCGAGCGTACTGCGGGTAGGGCGAAGGCGGCGATTGATCGGCCGGCATGTTTCTGCCATTGGCCGGATACTGACTGAAGGCCAATGAAGCGCCGACCAGCCAGGCCGCCAGTGTGCTCAGGTAAACTCGGCTCATGCTCAAGCCCTTTCGAATGGAACAGACTTTCTCGTTGCCGCGGCACACCTGTCAGCCAGCGAGCGCGGCCAGCAGTCTTTGAACCCTTTTTATCAACATGAACCGCAGAACCGTCAGCGGCCGCAACTGTCGCAGAATCGGCAAACCCGTTTCCCTCGGAATATTCGACATAAACGGCCGGCCGACATAAACCTTTTGGGAATTCCCAAGCGAAGAATTCACTTCCTTTCGCCAACACCGCGCTGACGAGCAGGCTTAACTGTGCCCCCAAGCTTGCCCAGTCGAAGCGAAATCCGGGTGACTTTACGCCGGTAAATGGCTCCGGCCGAGCGGCGCTGTGGGGCCGCCTCGGCATGCCGCACCTGTTTCCTCGGTCAAATGTTGTAAACGGAGGCGGTGACCATAGAGTCTCTTCCCGTTTCCTGCAAGGTCGATTAAAGAATTCCTTCTTGATCTTCACTTCGCATTGTCCCGTCAGGGAAAATCGTTATCCTGCGTCTGCTTGAGCGGCTGGCCGCGGCCCATCGGCCGCGGCCCCTCGCTTATCCAGTCTGCCCCCATTTCCTGTCTGGAGGATGTTCTCCATGAAGCGTCTCTTTCCGGTCCTGGGCGCTTTGCTCTCGACTGTTGCCATAATGCTGATCGCCGCCGATAAACCGACTATTTGTCCGACGTCGGCTGAGAAACCAAGCCCGAAGATGATTCAGAAGACATACGCCATCGCCGATTTGATCGTTCCGGTACCTGATTGCTCGAGCGCTGTCGAAAAGGAACACCCAATTTGCCCGGCCGGCTGCTGCATGAGCATGGCCTGCTGCCCGCATGTTCCGTCGGCTCCCACCACCCATGAAGCATTGATCAAACTGATTACCAGCACGGTTTCGCCGCATTGCTGGGCGGTTGCGGGCGGGTGCTGCGCTGTGGATTATTATCCAATTGGCATGGGCCTCGTCATAAGCGCCCCCGCCGATGTTCAAGAACAGGTGGCGGATCTGCTGGCGGCGCTGCGGCACTTGCAGGATGTTGAAGTTGCCGTAGAATTGCGGCTCGTCACGGTGGGCAACTTGGACCTGCTGAAAAACTTCGGCGTTGCGGCAACGGCACCGTGCTGCAAATCGATCAAATTCTGCGGCGCTGGCCAGGAAGGTTGCATTTACTACGGCCGGGCGGTCCCGGCCCCTTTGGCCCCGGCCGTTGCCGGCGCTCACGATTGCCTCGCCGAGGCTTGCGGCGAATGCTGCCCACATTGTGAAAAGCTGACGGTAATGCCGCGGGCGGAGACGCCTCCTTGCACTTATTTGACCGATCGCCAGGTCTTCCAATTTCTCGAAGCAGTTCAAGGTGATCAGCGCGCCAACATCATGTGCGCGCCCAAGATTACCATGTTCAATGGCCAAAGCAGCCGGATTCAGTGCCTGGATCAACCTATGTACCTCACCGGTGTCGATTTCACCGAAGTGAACGGCCAGGCGGTCGTAAAGCCGATCAACAAGGCCTTGGCTCTCGGTTTCCAGTTCGATTTGCATTCAACCGTTTCGGCCGATCGCGAGTCGGTTCTGCTTGATGTGCACATGCAGAATCACAGCTTGGTATCGGAAACAGTGCCGCTGGTTTCGGTCACTTACTTTGTGTTGCCGCAGCAGGCTGACGGTCGCGACGGTCCCTGCATCCCGTTCACGCAATTCATTCAGCAGCCGCGCGTGAACCATCTCGACGTGAGCGTGAGCAAGAACATTCCGAGCGGCCAAAGCATGCTCGTCTATTGCGGCCAGCAGGAACACGAAACGCGCTGGGAAAGTGGTCCGCCGATTCTCAGCAGGATCCCATACGTGAACCGGCTGTTCAAGAAGGTCGGTTGCGGCACCGAAACCCAGCATGTGCTGCTGCTCATTACGCCGCGCGTGATCGTAAGCTGCGAAGCGGAGGAAAAGGCTTGCCCCGGAAAATGTTGTGAGAAAGATTGCAAGTGCTGCGACAAGTGCTGCAAACAAAAGGTTGAAGTTAGCCACGAAAAGGACTGCTGCGGCAAGGATTGCAAGTGCTGCGACAAATGCTGCAAGGAAAAAGCCGGCGCTGCCAGCAAAGAGTGCAAATGTTGCGGCAAGGAATGTAAATGCTGCGACAAATGCTGCGAAAAAAAGCCGGTGGCTTGCGATGCGGCCGTGCCGGCTCCTTGCACCACGGTGCTAGTACGAGTCGCCGATCCTCGCGTGATGTCGCCGCAACAGCAGCGCATCGAAAAGATGGCGCTCAAAGCGATGGAGAATTATCATGCCGCCGTACGAGCCGGCGACCTTGAGAAAGCCCGCGAGTTGGCCATGGAAGCGCTCGATCTCGATCCGGCCTGCTTCCATAAGCAAATGGCAGGCAGCGCGGCTGCATACCCGATGCCTGCACCGTTCTACACTGGGTGGGTCCCCGTTATTGCAGGCGCTGGCGTGCCGCCGAATGCCATTGCCGTGCAGTTTCCGGATGGAACCGTTCATTCGGCCCCGGGTTGTGGACCGATTCCGCCGCCGCCGGCTGCTGCCGGTGGAGTGCGATACCTGACGGCTCCGATTGCCGCGCCGGTCCCGGTACCTCTGCAGCCAGCGATGCCAGCGCCGATATTCTGGGATGCGCCCGGCGCCGGGCCGCGCTACTGGCCCGAGCCGTCGATGCCGGCTCGCGTCGCGCCGCCTGTTTACGGTGTGCCCGCGCCACCGGTTCCGATCGTAGCTCCGCCGGCGGTCGCCCCGCCATGCCCGGCGCCGCTCGTGCCGACACCGACAGGTTATTACCCGGCCGGCATGGTGCCACCGCCGCCAATCGCGCAAATCCTGCCGACCCCAACGATGGGTGCTTGTCTGCAAGCACTAAGCCCGACCGGCGGTTATGCCGGAATAACGCCGGCCGCCGGTGCCGAAGTGCCAACGCCGCCCATTTCTAGCCCGGGTTCAAACCTACAGGCGTTTGAGCCCAACGGCTGGGTAACCGGAATTACACCGGCTGCTGGTGTGAATTTCCCATTACCACTTAACAGTGAAACGGGCCCTTCCAAATCGCGCGGCTGGTTCTGGAACACGCGACTAGGGCGATGGATTCAACACCAAGGCAACTTTGCTGTCGGCGAAGATCCGAATACGCGGATGAACCAACTACTGAATCAGAGTGAAGACATGCGACAGATTCGCGAAGAATGGCAGCGGATTTGGTTTAGCGATCAGCCATCGAATCTGTGTCCGCAAAGAGTTCAAAAGCCGAATCCGTAAATTACAACCGCCGCTTGCGTTTCGCGCACGCCGGCAATTGCCAGTGAGCGCGAAGTCGCAAGCGGCGGTTTTGCTTTTCTTCCGGTTTGTTTGCGCATATCTTGATGACATGCATATTCGCGACATTTTCGCCAATGACTGGCCTACATTAAGCTTCGAATTCTTCCCGCCCAAGACCGACGAAGCTTCCGAAGAGCTTTTCCGCACGATCTCGCACTTGCAGGAACTGGAGCCGTCGTTTGTTTCGGTGACCTACGGGGCAGGGGGCTCCACGCGCGAACGTACCCATGACCTTGTGGTGCGCATTCAGCGTGAAACGAAGCTCACCGCGGTGGCGCACCTCACGAGTGTCTGTCACTCACGCCCAGAATTAGAATCAATACTCGATCGCTACACCGAATTCGGCGTCGAGAACGTCATGGCGCTGCGGGGCGATCCGCCGCGCGGCCTGGCCAACTACAATCGGGCTAATGACGCATTTCAATTCGCCGCCGATCTGGTGACGTTTATCCGCGAGCGGAAGAAAGCGCCCGACTCGCGCGGCTTCGGCATTGGCGTGGCCGGCTTTCCGGAAGGCCATCCGGATTGTCCAAATCGAATGAAGGAGATGGACTACCTCAAGTTGAAAGTCGATGCCGGGGCCGATTACGTTTGCACGCAGCTATTCTTCGAGAACCGTGATTTTTACGACTTCCGCGAACGTTGCGAACTGACCGGCATCAAGGTTCCGATTGTTGCCGGCATTATGCCGATTACTTCGCGCTCCGGCATGGTGCGCATGGCAGAGTTAGCAGCGGGAGCGCGCTTTCCCGCCGCACTCCAGCGCGCCGTCAGCCGTTGCGAGGACGACGATGCCGTGGCGCGAGTCGGTATCCACTGGGCCACCGAGCAGTGCCGTGGTCTACTCGACAACAACGTGCGCGGTATCCACTTCTACACGCTGAATAAATCGGATGCGACGCGGCAGATCTACGCGAATCTGGGCGTGCGCAGCTCCAAAGCGCTGCGCGGGAAATGAGCCCGCCGTTCCTCCCCTCGCCCCGTTGGGGACAGGGGCGGGGGGTGAGGGGTTAGAGCGCTTTCCCCTCACCCCGACCCCTCTCCCCAGCGGGGAGAGGGGAGAAAAAGAGTTAGCCGGCCCTGCCAAGCAGTGCCGGCGCCGACTGGTTCGCATCCAGCTTCCGATACGCACCGAAGTCATAAAACCAAAAGCGCTTCGCCAGCCGGTAGAGCCAGTTTTTCTCCGGAATCTCGTGGCCAGGATTGAATTGCGAAGTCCGCGTCACGAGGGCGGCCAATTCATCCATCGCGGTGCCGCGCGCGGTCGAATCGCGGGCCCCGTGCTTTTCGACCAATCGTTTCAGCAAGTCGGGCCGTTCGAGCACGATGCAGCCGCGTGTGGAGGTGCTCGCCACCTCACGGAAATCGCGCAGAAACTCCGAATTCAGGAATTTCTCCTTGAGCGAGCGCGAATCAACCTCCGAAGAGTGAATTGATTCCTTCGTGAACTGCACAATCGGGCACGGCTCAATATCGCCCCAGGGATTGATGTGATGCGAGATGCCCGTGGCTGCCGGGCACAGCGCCTGGCCTTCGCCGTCGTAATAGGCATCGATGATGATGATCGGCTTCTTCGCCCGCATCTCGACCACGAATTTTCGCAGTTCGAGTTGCTGCTCCGGAGTTAAGCACAGGTCCGGGCAGGCATCCGGCCCCATCGGCCGATAGACGTGGAACCAGGTGTACATCACGCCCATGTCAATCAGGCGATCGACCCATTTTTCGTTGACCAAGTCGTCAATGTTTGTCTTGCACACACTGGTGCATACGCCGGTCATCACCTTATTTTTTAGGCAATTCTCCAGGCCCTGCATGGTTTTGCTGTAGACATTCCCCCGGCCACGGCGGATATCGCTAACGATTTCGTTGCCTTCCACACTGATGAGCGGCGTGATATTGCCAAGCCGGCGCAGGCGTTTTGCCTTTTCGTCGGTAATGAATTGGCCGTTGGTGAAGATCTGGAAATAGCAGTCGCCGTGCGGTTCGAGCAGTTCGAACAATTGCGGGTGCATGAACGGCTCGCCGCCGACGATCCCGAAGAAGACGTTGCCCATCTCTTTGGCTTCGTGCACCAGCTTGGCGAAGGCTTCCGGCGAGATCGTTTCCTGTTTCGCCGCGACATCGACCCAGCAACCCTGGCAGCGCAGATTGCAGCTATTGATCACCGACACATAAAGAAATGGCGGGAACACTTCGCCGCGCTTGAGCCGGCGTTTGTGGGCTTCCACCGACAACATGCCTTTGAAGCCCATGTTCCAGGTGAGTTTCCAGAGCAGGCGCTTGTCAGTCTCGCGGAGCATGCGCCAGGCCAATTTCAGCATCATGGTGTGTCTCAAGCAAAAACCGCTTGCGGCGTTGCACGGCGGTGTTATTTACTGTATGTAATTGACCGCAAGTGGCTCCACCGGCTAAGCCGCAGCGGCGGCAACGGAGGCAAGATGCCCGCCTTATTGGAAGTGCAAGGACTGGTGAAGTTCTTTGGTTGGCGCAAAGTAGTCGATGGAGTGAACTTCGAAGTCCACCCCGGCGAGATCGTTGGCCTGCTCGGGCCCAATGGGGCCGGCAAAACCACCAGCTTCCGCATGACCGCCGGGCAGTTGACGCCGAACGGCGGCCATGTCTGGTTTGCCGGTAATGATGTTACGAATTTGCCGATGTACAAGCGCGCCCGACTTGGCCTGGGATATTTGCCGCAGGAACAGAGCGTGTTCCGTCGGCTGACCGTGGAACAGAATCTGCTTGCGATTCTCGAAGCGCTGCCGCGCTCGCGCAGTCTCGGCCGGGCGCTTACGCGCCGGGAGCGCTGGGAACGGACCGAAGCAGCCCTGGAGCGCTTTCGCCTCACGCACGTTCGCAAGACGAATTCCGCGCGCGCATCCGGCGGTGAAAAGCGGCGGCTAGAGATTGCGCGCTGCCTGGTGTGTGAACCGCTGCTGATCATGCTGGACGAACCGTTTGCCAATGTCGATCCGCTTACGAAATACGACATTCAACAAATCGTGCGTTCGCTGGCGACCTCCGGCATCGGCATTCTCATTACCGACCACGATGTGGATCACGTGCTCGAAGTGGCCGATCGCATTTATCTCATTACCGATGGCAAGGTGCGCACCCACGGCACGCCGGCTGAGATCGTCCGCGACCCGACCGCCATCAACAGTTACTTGGGGCAGAAGTATTTGAATCGCGAATTTGGGCCGAAGCCCGCGCGCGGCGCGGTCAGGTCGCCGACAGCCGCCGAGTCATCAGAATCGCCGCCCGAAGGCGACTTCGAAGTACATGGCTGGATCAAGGCCCTAATGGGCGATGCGGATCAGTTTCGCCAGGCCGTGTCCCATTTATTGCCCAACTCCGCGCGCTCGGTGCCGGCCCTGCTCGACGCTATGGAACAGCCGGCCGCCGAGGTCCGCCGCCGGGCCTACGCCGTCTTGCGGCAGATGACCGCGGGCCACGCGGAGTTCGATCCGTATGCACCATTGCAAGCGCGCCGACAGCAGCTCGCGAGGCTGCGCGAGCAGCTTCTCCAGGCTCTGCGTTGACAATTATTTCTTA
>DATGHS010000530.1:0-11696 GCA_035307785.1 Gemmataceae bacterium | reverse complement strand
TGTACTTCAGCTATGCGCTCGCGGTCCTGATGATCACCCCGCTGTTCATCTTCTTTTACTGGCTGTTGCCCGATTGGCCGGGGCCGGTGATCGCGCTGCTGGCCCTGCTGCCGTTCCTGCCCTTTGTCCCCGCCGTTTATCGCTACTCGCGCGCGATCTGGCTATACTTCGAGCGCGGCGCAGCGCCAACGGATTTGTCGTCGAACCAAACCTGGCTGCAATTGCGCCAAAGTTCGGCCGATACCAAAGCGGAAGATTCGTGAACTGGGAATTCCAACGCTGTGGTCCTTGTCCCTATTCATTCGCGCTCATTTGACTTCAGGAATTCCCGCTATTGCGCCGAGTAATTCGCTAGAATCAATCGGTGTTCGCATTGCGAATGGAAAAGCGCCATGTTTCGCATCCTCGGCTCCCGAAAACGCTTGTGCGACGGGCTGTCACGGCGGGATTTCCTGCACGTCGGCGGGCTCGGCGCTCTGGGCATCGGGCTGGCCAATGCCCTGCGCTTGCAAGGGGAACCGAACGGAACATCAACTTCTCGTGCGACCCGTTTTGGCAAAGCGAAGGCGTGCATCCTTCTCTTCCCGTATGGCTCGCCGCCGCAGCACGAAACCTTCGATCCCAAGCCCGATGCCCCCACGGAAATACAAGGCGAATTGAAGGCGATCCGCACGGCCGTTCCCGGCGTGATGATCGGCGAGCGCTTGCCGGGAATCGCCCGCATTGTCGATCGTCTAACCATCGTTCGCTCGCTCACCCATCCCTATCCGGAACATGGTGTGGCGTATGCGCTGTCCGGCATTCCCACGTACACGCCCGCCCTGGAAACCAGACCGCGCGACCCAATGCATTGGCCATTTATTGGCTCGGTAGTGGATTACTTGGAAGAGAAGTGCCACCCCTCACCCCCTTCCCCTCTTCCCCAAGGGGCGAGGGGGGAAAGCTTCATTCCCCGCAACATCGGCCTGCCTTGGTTGCTGAACTCCAAAACCGATTTGAACGTTAGCGCTGGCCCGTATGCCGCGTTTCTCGGCCAGGGGTATGACCCGGTTTGGACCGATTTCGACGGCGCCGGCACGAGGATCGCGCCGCATTATACCGACGGACAAAGCAAGGACTTTCTCGATCCGTTTGCCGGCACTACCCAGGCCGGCCGGTTTCGAGTTTCCACCATTGGGCCGAACAGCGATGTGAATGGTCCCAAGGCGCCCGACGACATTCCAATCGAGCGCCTCAACCTGCGCCGCTCGCTGCTGCAGCAATTCGATGCGGCCCGCCAAAGTCTTGACCGGGCAGCCTCCGAGCAGCCGTTCGAAAAGTTTCAGCGCATGGCCTTCTCGCTTATTGCCTCCAGCCGCATGCGCGATGCGCTGGATATTGGCAAGGAAACTTTGGCCGTGCGCGAGCGCTATGGCCTCACGTTATTTGGCCAGTCGTGCCTGGCGGCTCGCCGCCTCGTGGAAGCGGGCTGCAAGTTCGTGACGGTCTTCTGGGACGGTTATGGCCAGTTCGCCAACTGTGCCTGGGACACGCACAACAACCACTATCCGCGGCTCAAGGAATACCTGCTGCCCGGCTTCGATCAGGCGTACCCCGCGCTGATTCTCGATCTGGAAGCGCGCGGGTTGCTGGATGAAACCCTGGTGCTGTGGATGAGCGAGCATGGCCGCACGCCGCGGATCGATCCCAAACCAAAGGGCGCGGGCCGGCATCACTGGTCGCGCGCCTACTCCATCGCCCTGGCCGGCGGCGGCAGCGCGCGTGGGAAAGTCGTCGGCAGCACCGATAAGCAAGGCGGCGATGTCCGCGAGACGCCGGTTTCGCCGAAAGACATTCTCGCAACCGCCTTTCACCTACTCGGCATCGATCCGAGCACCACGATACCGGATTCGCTGGGGCGACCGGTGCCTATTGCTGGTGCCGGGCAACTGCGAAGCGAATTGTTGGGGTAATTGCATCGCTTGCCCCGCGAGCTAGCGGTGCATCCCGCACAACCGTCATCTCCCTAATTTCCCTCACCTCCGTCTGCTCGTCAGCTTGTGATTGTTGCGCCTCTTGTGCCGAACCTGCCGATAACTCATTTCGTGACCCTCTTGCTGCTTATTCTGATAATCTCGGCGGTGCCGGGAGTCAGGGCAAGGGCGGGAAAATCCATCCCGTTCCTGGCGGCGCTGGCGCTTTGGCTTGGCTGGGTCGCCGTTTGCCCCTCGCAGACATTCGATGCAGACGTACCACTGGATCGGCCCAGCCTCATTGATCTGCTCACCCCGGCCCCGGCCGATGATCTTTGGCATTACCGAGCGGACTACTTGATCTGGTGGCTCCGGGATTTGCCGACACCGGCGCTAGTCACGACCGGTCCGGCCGGCTCGCAAGGGATTGTCGGCCAGCCGGGGACCGAAATTCTGCGTGGCGGCGATTTGCCGAGCCGGCATGGCCGCTACGTCGGCGGGCGCTGGAGCGCTGACGGCTGGCTGAATCGCGAGTCCAATTTTGGCCTCGATGGGTCCGTGTTCGTATTGGAGCGCGATTCGTCGAATATCACCTTCCCGCACACGACTTCGCTGCTGGCTCGACCGTATATCGACGCCAACACCGGGCAGCAGAGTTCCTACGTCATTGCCGGGTTCAACCCGGACTTCGGCAACCTGCGCGGCAGCATCAACGTTTACTCGCGCATCGAGTTCTTCGGCGAAGACGTAAGCATCATGTATCGCTGGGCCAGTGGGCCAAGCTATCAGATCTGTTTCCTGCTCGGCGCGCAGTTCCTGCAAATGCGCGAGCGGCTTGACGTCACGGCGTCGGCATTTGTCTTGCCGGCCCAGTCCACGCTCATCGGCATGGCCGACCACTTCCAAACGTTCGATCGATTTTATGGCTGCCAGATGGGGTCCAAGGGCGAGTGGCACTTCGGCCGCTTTTCAATCGAAGGGAAAAGCACGATTGCACTTGGCTCCGACGATCAGATCATTGCCGCCAAGGGCGACCGCAATGTGCACACGCCGCTCAGCTACACGGCGCAGCCGTACGGGCTGTATGTCTTGCCGAGCAACACCGGCACAACCGAGCGCGCTGAGCCTGATTTCGTCACACAAACGACAGTGAATGTCGGATTCGATCTTACGCGGCATATTCGCCTGCGGGGCGGTTACTCACTCATCCTGTGGAACAATCCGGTTCGGCCCGGCGACCAAATTGATGCGATCAACCTGACGCAAGTATCGGGCGCACCCACCGGCGTGGACCGGCCGATCATTCCATTTCGCACCAGCTTTTTCTGGGCGCAAGGGGTAAATGCCGGTGCGGAATTGCACTGGTGATTATTTCTTGACGGCCTTTGTCACATCCCAGAGCTTGACGATCTTTTCGTCATCTGCGGTTGCCAAGAGCTTCGCATCAGGTGAAAAGACGATGCCCCGAATACGAGCCTTGTGACCGGTCAGTGAAGCAAGATTCTGGCCCGTCGTAGCGTCCCAAAGCTTGACCGACTTGTCTTTGCTGCCGGTTGCAATCAGGCGGCGGTCGGCCGACACCGCCACGAATTGCACCGCATCCGTGTGCCCCGACAATTTCGGCCCGGGCTTCATCGATTCCAGATCCATGAGGTACACTGTGCCGTCGGTCGTGGCGGCAACGAGCAGCTTGTTATTGTCGAATAAGCCGCTCCATTGCACGGCGCCGTCGGTAGGGAAACGCTGCTGTTCCAGTCCCGTGGGCGTATCAACAAGAATCAACACCGGGTCGGCATCGCTTTGCAAAACCAGCGACTTGCCCACGAAAGTCACGTGGCGATAGCGCGGAAACTGCCCCAGTTCCTTGTTCGCCGCCAGGTCCCACACAAGCAAGTGCCAGGACTCTGGCCTGCCGCGCAGTTCGAAGTTGCTGGCCACGCAGGCGAGGACCTTGCCATCGGGCGAAAACTTGGCGAACAGCGGATCGTGCCCGGCCGGCGGCTTGGGCCCCCTGGCCCCTTGCTGCATCAAGTCAAATTTACGCTTGTCGACAACAATGGCGGTCGCTTCCATGCCGCTCGCCACTTCCCACAGGCGCAACGTAGTATCTTGACTTGCTGTCACGATGAACTTGCCATCCGGCGAGTACATGAGCAGGCTCATGAACCGGTGTTGCGGGCTTTTGATCGTATTTCGGAACTTTCCGGTAGCCGAATCCCAAATCTTTACCGAACCGTCGGCATGCAGCGACGCCACGCTGCTCTCATCCGGCGCGACCAGCACATTCTCGGCCTTGCCGGGGTTTGCCTTCAGCGTGCTCTTCACTTCGCCGGTGGCCGCGTTCCAAACGCGAATGCCGCCGGATGTGGGGTTCTCCACAATTCGCTCGTCGTCATAATTCCACCAGCGTATCGAATGCAGCAGGGCCGGCGGCTTCGCCTCCATGTTGAAAAAGCGCGTGTAATAGATGGTGCGCGTCATCAGGAGCTTGCCGTCGTTCTTGAACTCCACGGCAAACACCGGGTCGGCGTGATTGGCCAGTGCCGGCAAGGCGCTGCCGTTGCTGGTGTTCCACAGCTTGACTTCGCCGAAACCCGCCGACTTTGCTGCCGGACTCTTGCCGCCAGCGGAGACGAGGATCTTGCCATCGGGCGAAAATGCGAGCGCGAGTACATCGCCCCGAGGAGCGGGCAGGGTGGCGATCTCCTGGGCGGCAAGTGGCAGGGCAAAGCCGAGAAGAATAGTGCCAGAAAGTATGGAGCGATGTGTTTTCTCACGTAACAACATGGTGATAGCCCTGCAACGAGGTACTATTTGATGTTCGAGAGCTTGACCCGCGAGGCTTGAAGACTCGCCTCGCGGCTTGAAGTCA
This sequence comes from Gemmataceae bacterium, assembly GCA_035307785.1. Lineage (GTDB taxonomy): Bacteria > Planctomycetota > Planctomycetia > Gemmatales > Gemmataceae > DATGHS01. The sequence goes on along the minus strand of DATGHS010000530.1, from coordinate 6,872 downwards.
CATCAACCCCCGGATCGGCTCGCCCATGTAGATGTTGTGCGGCCGGTTGGAGACGTCGTGCCACACGGCCGATGACGGAATGCCAAGAGCGTGGTAAATAGTCGCGGCCATGTTCTCCGGTGTTTGGGGATCGGTCTTGGGATAGCCACCGATCTTGTCGGAGGAACCGATGACGCGGCCACCATTCGTGCCGCCGCCGCCAAAGAACACGCTTTGCACCGCGCCCCAGTGGTCGCGGCCCGGCAGCTTGTAGTATTGCGGCAGGTTGAAAACTCTTGGCGTGCGGCCAAACTCGCCGGCCATTACGATTAGCGTTTCGTTCAGCATGCCGCGGTCGTGCAAGTCATCGAGCAATGCGGATAGGCATTTATCCGTAGGCGGGAAAAGCTTCTCCTTCAGGTGCGGGAAGGCGTTACCGTGCGTGTCCCAGGTTTCGTTGTTGCCGAGGTTCACCTGCACCAGATTCACGCCCGCTTCCACCAGTTGCCGGGCCATGAGCAACGACCAACCGAAGGCGTTGCGGCCGTAGCGGTCGAGGTCGCGCGGGTCGGCCCGGCTCATGTCGAAAATCCGGCGCACACGATCCTGCATGAGCAGCGACAGCGCGTTTTGCCGATACTGGTCAAACGTCCCGGCCGAGCGCTCCAGGTCACGGCGTTGCTCATCAATATGATGCAGCAAGTCGAGCCGATTCGACAGCCGGCCGTCGGCGAAGTCCTCCGGCAATGCCAGGTTCGGCATCTGGAAGAGCTTGCGCTTGGCTTTGTAATCGCGCTGTTGATGATCGAATTCATATTCCGGAAATGCGCCGTATGCTCTCGGCTCGAATTCCGAAGTCTCGATCAGCCATGGATCATAGCGCCGGCCCATCTCGCCGGCAAATGGACCGGGAATCACACGGCCGGTGTTGTGAACCAACTTGTCGGGGAGAATCGCGGCGGGCGGTAAGTTGTTTCGCGGCTGAGTCGAATATCCTGCCACCGCGGCGATGCTCGGCCAATCGCTGGGCCGTGGGGCACTCGGGTTGAAACCGGGCGGCAAGTCGGTACGGCCACTCAGCATGATCTGGTGGCTCGCCGAATGATCATTGCTGCGGTGCGTCATCGAGCGGACGACCGACCAGAGATGGCTGCGCTGGGCGAGCAGCGGCAAATGCTCGACAATGCGCAATCCCGCCGTGCGGGTGGCAATCGGCTGGAACTCGCCGCGAATTTCGGCCGGCGCATCCGGCTTCGGGTCAAAGCTGTCGATCTGCGAGAGTCCGCCGCTAAGAAAGATGTAGATGACACTCTTGGCCGCTTGCGGCTTCGCCGGCGTGGCGGCGCGCAGCAACGGCAGGTGATTCAGCCCTAATCCGAGCAACCCGATCGAGCCAGCCTGAAGAGCCGTTCGGCGAGTGACGCGCGGATGCTGAAAAGAGCAAACTGGATGGGGCATGGTGATCCCCGATCGTGACAGGCGTGGTGGCAGTCCGGTAGGCGTTGGTAATGATATTATCGGAATGTGCTGGCGGATGAAAGAGGGCAATGCCACAATTCGAGGTGACGTCGCAGTCGGCGCTGCTCTCGTTGCGCACGGCCCCCACCCCCGCATTCGACGTGCTGCTAATGCTGACCTACATTGGCGGCACGCATCGTCTCCCCATTGTTAACGTGTGTTCGCTCGCGTTGTGGCCGGCGAATCAAGTAATCATCAATGATCAACGCATCGAGCCCGGTGGTGTGCAGGACCGCCACCGCGTCTTCCACGGAATGGATGATTGGCTTGCCCATGATGTTGAAACTGGTGTTGAGCACAAGCGGAACTCCGGTAAGTCGGTGGAAGGCCGCAATCAAGTCGTAGTACTTCTCGTTCCATTCGCGCTTCACCGTTTGCAGACGGCCCGTGCCATTGATGTGCACAACGCCCGGAACTTTATGCTTCACTTCGGGCCGGAAGCGCAACGTCCGGTCCATATACGGCGATTCTTGGTAATTCTCGAAGTATTCCGGCCCAAACTCATGCAAGATCGACGGGGCGAACGGGCGAAACTCTTCACGGAATTTCACGCGGCCATTGATGAGATTTTTGACATCCGGATTGCGGGCATCGGCCAGGATGGAGCGGTTGCCGAGGGCGCGCGGCCCAAATTCAGCTCGGCCCTGCGCCCAGCCAATGATCTGCCCATCCGCCAGCAACTCCGCTGCGATCTCGTGAATTTGCCCTGGATGATGCGTCACCAGGTCGGACCGGTCGAAGCGGACTAAATTGTGCAGCGCTTCGCCGCCCATCGCCGACCCCAGAAACGGCGATTGCACATCGACCGGCGGCCGCCAGTCCGGATGGTCGCGCTGATAGGAGAGCAGGGCTGCGCCCACGGCGTTGCCGTCGTCGGCCGGAGCACAGAACACATAGAGGTTCTTGAAACCGGTTTGCTCCAGAATCAAACCGTTGCACGACGAATTCAAGGCACAGCCGCCGGTCAGGACCAGGTTGTCGGAAATGCCGAGGCTGCGCAGATTCGTAAGGAGCTGCGTCATACACTCCTCGAAGAACTGTTGGCCGGTGAAGGCCAGGTCTTCGCGCGCAATGCCTTGTCGGTCGGTCCAGAGCGGGCATTTGGCAAAGTCCACCAGGCCGGTGATCTTCAGACCGTCGATGCGGACGGTTTTCTTCAACAGGTCGTAGGCCTTTTCATTGAAGCGGCCAGTCGGCGCCAGGCCCATGACTTTCCATTCTTCGCCCACCCCGGGATCGAAGCCGCAGGCTCGGCAAAGATAGTCGTAAAAATCGCCGAGGGAGTGCCAGCTAAAGTGTCGGACTGGTAGTTTCTTCAACTGTCCGTCGCGGTAATGGTAAAAGCCGGTGGAGCAGTATTCGCCGCGTCCATCAATAACAGCGCAAACCGCTTCTTGATAGGGGCTGGCGAAGGAAGCGGCCGCGGCGTGGCAAAGATGATGGTTGCAGTCGCGTTGAATGACACGCCGATAGGGTTTGACGGTTTCGGCAATGGAGCGCACCGCCACACCAGCCGCGTGATAGCAGCTGAGATACTGCGCGCCATAACCAATCTCACGGTAGAGCTGGTCACGGTACCAGCGCCGCTTGGGGTTGAGCCAAGTCAGTTTTCGATTGAACCAGTTGTCCAACCAGATATGCAGGTAGTGGTAATACTGCCAGGTGCGCGAAATGACCAGGTCGGCGTTGGGATCGCAGTATTCTTCAATTAAGCGGGCAATGCGCGGGTAGTAATCCGGCACGCAACCGAGTGCACGCTTATGTTGCAAGGCACGTTCCGTGCCCTCGGCAAAGACGACTTCTCCCGCCTCATTCACGATGGCCAGCGCCTGATCGTGAAAGGTGCAGGACAAGCCGATGTAATTCCAGGTGCGCTGCGGGCGGCCGTTTAGCTCCGGGTTCACTTGGGCCATAATGCTTTGCACAAAAGGGCGAGCGGTCGCGTCATAACGCTCGTTCGCCCACACGATGTTAATGTGATGAACTTCGGGACGGCCCGTCATCAACGGAATTTATCCACTAACCGAGTTGAAATAAGTATTGCAGGCAGAATTGTCAAGCAGGGCAAAATGAAAAGGATTTCGGAAGCCCGGAGTGCTCAGGCTGGTCCAAAAAAACGATATATTCCGAAATTTGGTCCTCGCTAACGATGGAGTTGGCGCCTCAAGCAAGATTGGGATTATGTGAAGGTGGGGAAGATAGTCAAAGGCTTGCCGGATTCGTTTCAAGGGAGCCCGGCGACCCGGGGCTCCCTTTCATCGTTTCATGCAGCAACACCCACCAGAGCCACGACTCCCATTTCCACCGCCAAATCGTACCCAATCAGGAGGCGCGGCGCGGCAAGCGCTAACAAAGGCATCCCTGTCCAGGCTCAAAATTCCGGCGAAACCACCATTCCATCATTCCGGCCGGCCAGCCATTTCATCGTATTGAAGTCAACACTAGTGCGGAAGAATCGTACCGAGCCGTCACAAAAAGCGAAAAACGCCCCATTGCCCAAATGGCGGCTGCTGAATGCTTGGGCAGCCGGACCGTTGATTTGCGCGCTTTGAGCGTCGATATACCACATCACATCGCTGATATAGATCGACCCGTTGCGTACGCCCGACATCCCGGGCCAAATGGAGCAAACTTTGTTCGGGTTCGCAACTGGATCCCACATTACCTCGCCGATGAGGAGCGTGTTCGACGTGCCGTCCGTGATCTGTTCCACGCGAATATTGCTGTCCTGCCACATGACGCCGCCCATGTCGAACTGGTTGAGCTGGCCCTGCACATTATTATTGACCGAAGGAGGATAAAACGGCTCGGTGTATGGCCCCGCCACCGCGCGATAATTGGACAGGGCGAAATTCAATTTCTGGAAATTCAGATCGGGCCCGATATCGCTTGGGCAGCGATAAATCTTTACCGGAGTCTTGGTCCACTGGTTTGGCACAGGCGTTCCCCCCGGTGGTTGGGCGAAGGGCTGCGTGGCAACGCCTGCGTTCTTGTAGAGGTTGTCTTGTTCGATGTACGGTAGAATGATCGCCCCCCATCCCCAACCAGACGAAAGCGTGTTGGGCACATCGGCCTTAAATGCCGGCGGGAAGTTCTTGTATACATCATGGTAATTGTGACAGGCAATTACGATCTGATGCAGATTGTTGCTGCATTTCGTTCGGGCAGCTGCCTCGCGCACTCGCTGCACGGCCGGCAATAGCAAGCCGATGAGAATGGCAATGATGGCGATTACCACCAATAGTTCGATCAGGGTAAATGCCTTTCGAGCACCGGAAACTGGGGACGGTGGAAATGCAGGAGCTTTCATGACGGATACCTAGGGGAAAAGGACGTATGCGCCAGCCACGTAAGCCAGCAGCCAAACGGTGTTCGACGGTAAATGAGAAAATAGTGAGAGCCAGGGTATTCTGACGAAAGCACGGGTGAATTGCAAGGGCGCAAGGCCGAATTCGGTCTAGATTTGCGGCGCTTAACGATTTAACATCGAGGCATCGCGCACGTTTTGCTCGGCGATGGGTCGGGTGATCTTTTCCGCCCAAAAGAGCTGACGCACCGATTCGTCGAAGCTGAGCATCCCCTCCTCGCGGCCGGTCTGCAAGTAGTTATCGATGCTCTCCAGCTTGGCCAGGCGAATGGCGCTGGCAATGGGAAACGTGTTCCACAAGACTTCGAGTGCCAGGTGCCGCTTGCCGCCTTTCAAGATGTCTGGCAGCAACCGCTGGCTGATAATGCAGCGCAGGCTCATGGCCAGCTGGGCGCGGACGTCGCGCTGGGCCTCTTGCGGAAAGAGGTCGGCATAGCGCGTGATGGCGCCCTTGGCATCGCGCGTATGCAGCGTCGCAAAGACAAGGTGACCGGTTTCTGCGGCGCTGAGCGCCATCTGGGCTGTGTCGCGATCGCGGATTTCGCCCACCAGGATGACATCGGGATCTTGCCGCAACCCGAATTTGAGACCGTCGGCAAATGTGAGCACGTCGATGCCCACTTCGCGCTGGGTGACCACGGAATTGGGCATGCGGGGAAACAGATACTCAACCGGCTCTTCGACCGTGATGATTCGGTAGCCACCGGCCTTGTTGATCTCATTCACGATCATCGCCAAGGTTGTGGTTTTGCCTGAACCCGTAGCCCCGCTCAGAATGATCAAGCCGTCCCGCGCGAAGGCCAGGCGCCGACCAAGGTCGGCAGGAAAGCCGGCCCACTCGAATTCCGGAATCGTGGTGGGGATGATGCGCAAGCACGCGGCCAATTGACGGCCCGCGTAAAACAAATTGCTCCGGAAGCGGCTGGCGCCGGCTGCGAATTCGATTTCCAGGGACAGATCGATGCTTCGCTCCGTTTCCAGGCGCGCCAGCGCTTCGGGAACGCACAGGGAACGCACGAGCGCATCGGCCTCCTCCGGCGATAGCGCTGGTTCCGACAGCTCCAGAAGGTCGCCATGCAGTCGCAACACCGGCGGGTAACCAGGGATAACGTGCAAATCAGAAGCGCCGGCTTCCACGGCATAGCTCATCCAATTGCGTATGCGGCTGGCGAGGGGCGGCAATTCTGGTGAGACGCTCATCATATTCCCCAATCATAACGGAAGGGCATTAACGTTGGATGAGCGAACCGCAAACGAGCGGGCAAGCAAATTGGATTGGCAGCGGAATTCTGGCGAATTCCGCTACCTGAATATGGCCGAGGCGCAATGCCGCCGCGCACTCAAATGTTTCGCTTCTTCAAATACTCCGTCATTGCGCAGCGGCCGGAGTTGATGAGCGTTTGGAGCCGATTAACGGCGTCGGGCGTCGGCTGTAATTCGAGTCCGGGGAATCCTTTGACGGGGATATGGCAAATCAGCTCTTCCTTGCCCTTATACGCTTCGCCCTGCCATGCGCCCATGGCGTTGAAGAGCCGAATAATCTCTCCCACCACCTTGGGCGGCGGCTTGCCTTCCACAGGAGCCGCTTCGCCCGCCACCGGCAACGATGCATCCAGCAACAAAGCGATGACAATGTGCGGCTGTTCGTCGCGCTCGCCCATAATCTTGCGGACTTCGGGGTCGTCCCAGTCGGTCACGTACTTGATGCCGAGGTTCACCATGATGCCGCCGTCGGTCAGCGTGTGTCCGGAAACGTCTCGGCCCAAATAAGTTCCCCAATTTCGCTCCCAGACCACTTCCGGCCAAACCAGCGGAATGCTGATCGAAGCGCGAACCGCATCCACCACCGGGCAATCAGGGGCGGAGCGATGGTTGAGGACTACCGGCTTCGCATCGGTGCTGTCCACGGCGATGACAGAAAGCTCGCGCCCGAACACCCACGTCATGGCATGGAATTGCTTGAGCGTCGTCGTGGGGGTGAATTTCGACCACTTCACCCGGATCCGCT
>DATGHS010000529.1:0-4837 GCA_035307785.1 Gemmataceae bacterium | reverse complement strand
ATGGAGCTTGCCAGACATTTTGAAGGCAAGCACCTTTTCGTTTACAGACGGCAACTGTTCAATCATAAATACCCTTCAATGAGGTAAGGGATGGAAACAGCCCGCCACCGTTTTTTGTTCCGTGACGGGCCCTGGATGACGCGACAATAGGGCCGCCTTTTTCGGTTGCGAGGGGATCAGCAATTCCAATGCCGCGAAATGTGAGCGACGTCGCTCAACCCAAGCAAACATGTGCACGCCGCGCGCAGCCTAAAATCGCTGCACATTGCGCTCGCGTGAAGATTAAAACACGACATAAGGGCGTCTTCCCGAGCATCCCAAGAACTGTGTCAGCCATTCTGGCTGCGCGATCCAGCGTTACCAAAAAGCGGGCAAGAACGCACAAGACTGTGCGGAATCAGCACGCGGCGACGCGGAATAGATTCTCTATAGGGCGACCAAACTGGAGCGATATGTCATGCGCCAATAGGGTAGGCGCGAATTGAAAGAAGTCAACTCGCGTCGGCAAAGGTTGTTGCCCATTTCATCAATGATCGAACCATAAATGCGCCAGCTCAGAAGCCGTGATTGCGGGCGCGGCGGCCCATCCAAGCCGCCGCTGTGCATTGCTGAGGTCCATGGTCATCAATTTCACGATGGCCGATGGACTATCGCCGGACTTGCTAATGCTGCCTATCCTTCGGCGGCTTGCACGGGACAATGCCGGCGCTCTGAAATAACGAATTCATGGTAACCACAAAGAGCGCAAAGAGATGATTTTCTTTGAGTTCTTTGTGCTCTTTGTGGTTACCTAGATGAAGCATATAACGACTCCACCGCGCTTGCTTCGTTTCCTTCGGTTCAATAGTCTGGTTCCCCTATTCCGAGCATGCTCATGCCAAGAAACCTCAAACCCTTCACCGACTTTCTCGTCGCCCTGGGCATTGACCGCGTGAGCCACACGCAGAAGACTTACCTCGGTCATCTCGTGAATGTCTATCGCCTGATGGAGTCGCACGGCTGCACCGATGAGCTTTGCCGGGCGGGGATGTTCCACTCGATCTACGGCACGGAAAAGTTCCAGGGCTTCAAATTGCCGCTCGAAAAGCGCGGCGAAGTCGCGGCCCTGATCGGCGAGCGAGCCGAGCGGCTAGGCTATCTGAATTGTGCCGTCGATCGCGCCTCGATGGATCGCGAACTTGACAAGGACGGCGATTCCTATTGCATCACCGACCGCATCACCGGCGAAGCGGTGAAGCTAAATCGCGCCGACTTCGAAGATCTGTGCCGGGTGCATCTCTTCGACTGGCTCGAACAGGTGCCGCGCTCGCAATATGGCTGGGGCTACCGCCGCAGCGCCTATCGCCGCATGGCCGAACGCCTCGGCGGCGAAGCGCTGGCGCTCTACGACGAAGTCTTCGCAAAGGAGCCGGCGGAGGCGAAGTAACATATGCGCCTCATCTTCCGCCTGGCGCTGATATTCACGGTCCTCGCCGCCTGCGGAACCGCAGCCTATTGGTTTTGGCTCCAGCGCTCGTACTCCGATGAAGCCCAAAATTACTCGCAAATTGAGGATGGCCTGTACATGGGCGGCGACGTCGAAAAAACGCCGCGCGGAACCAAAGCCGGGCTGAACTTGTGCGAAAAAGAAGATGCATATCATTGCGAATTCTATCGCTGGGAACCGATTACCGACGCGGCGCCGGCGCCAAGCCTCGAGTGGCTGCGACAAATGGTGGAGTTCGTGGCCAACAATCGAAAAGCCGGCCGCACGACCTTCGTCCATTGCCGCAACGGCGTGAGCCGCAGCGGCTTGGTGATGACGGCATACTTGATGCGGAAAAACCACTGGCCGCGCGATGAGGCGCTGGCGTTCATCCGAACGAAGCGCCCTGAAGCGCGGCCGAATCCGGCATTCATGAAATTGCTGCTGGATTGGCAGAGAGAGCTGGGGATTGGTTCCCAGCAGTTCAACCTCGTTCCCAAACTCCCGTTTGGGAACGCATTGTCGCGAAACTCTGTTTCGCGAAACAGAGTTTCGCAAAGGCCCGTTCCCAAACATGAGTTTGGGAACGAGAGGGATAACCCACTCGTGGAAAAGATTGGACCATTGACCGAAACCGAAAGCCTTCTGCTGATGGCGGCCGCCGTCCAAGGCCTCGGTCCGCGTACGAACTTGATTTATGCCAATTCGGCGCGTGTGGTCCACCAAGTTCTTAAGTGGCGAGGATTAAGTGAAGATCAGCTCTGGAGTGGCTGGGGGGAACGAGACTGTGATCCTCAACACGAACAAGTCTTTAGGGCCCTGGTTCGGATGGTTCAAATGAAATTGCGAGGGGGAAGTTGGCGTCCAGCCGAACGCCCCGGCGTAGCGTTATTTGAAGGTGGTGGTAATTGGGGCGTGCCCGGCGATTCAAGCCATCCACCTAGCTGGCCGCTATTCAACTCGTGCCGCCAGACCGCTGAGGGTAAGAAGTTGGCGCGAAAGCTTCTCAAAGAACATCCCGAGTACCGCAAGAGCTACGAGCATCGCAAGAGCTAAGTGATTTATCGAATTACTTCACCACTTTACCGACGAGGACTCCATGACTTTCCGGAAACTACTCCGTGCCTTTTTCCTTTTCTTTTCCCTCGCCTTCGTCTCCGCGGCCCGTGCCGACGAGCCGGCGTTTACCAAAGCCACCGATGTCGTCTACGGCCACAAATCCGGCATGGCGCTGACGATGAACATCTTTACGCCGAAACAAAATGCGAATGGCGTCGGCATCGTCTGGGTGGTGAGCGGAGGATGGGTGTCGTCGCCTGATTGGGCCACCGGCGAGTGGGTGATGTCGCCGGTACCGGAGTTGATCAAGCGCGGCTACACGGTCTTCGCGGTGATGCACGGCTGTCAGCCGAAGTTCATCATTCCGGAAATTCTGCAAGACATGAACCGGGCCGTTCGCTTTATCCGCTACCATGCGAAGGACTACCACATTGATCCGGAGCGTATCGGCATCACCGGCGGGTCGGCCGGCGGGCATTTGTCGCTCATGCAAGGTACCGCCGGCGACGCTGGCAACCCGAAAGCGCCGGACCCCATTGATCGCCTGTCGAGCCGGGTGCAGGCCGTGGCCTGCTTCTTCCCACCCACCGACTTCCTGAATTACGGGAAAGAGGGAAACGTCGCCTTCAAGGTCGATGGCACGCTGAAGGACTTCCGCACGGCGGTTGATCTTCGGGAACTCGATCCCAAGACGAAGCAATTTGAACACGTGACCGACGAAAAAAAGCTGACCGAACTTTACCGCAACATTTCGCCGATCACGCACGTGAAGGCTGACTCGGCCCCATCGCTCATCATTCACGGCGACAAGGATTTTCTGGTGCCGTTCCAGCAGGCCGAAATCATGGTAGCGAAACTCAAAGAGGCGGGCGTGCCCGCAGAACTGGTGGTGAAAAAAGGCGCCGCCCACGGCTGGGGCGATATTGGGAAGGACTATCCGACGATCGCCGATTGGTTTGATAAGTATTTGAAGAAAAGAAGTTGAGTTAGCCGCAAATTGTAGGGTGGGTGGAGCGCAGCGCAACCCACCGGCACCACGCCGGTGGGTTGCGCTGCGCTCCACCCACCCTACATGTTCACTCGTCCATTCTGTTTCGCAACCACGATTGCCATTGCGCCGCGGCGGCGGCGCGTTGTCCTTGCACCGCATCGGCGCCCGGGCCGAAGTCCTGATCGGTCAGCCGCTGCAACAGCTTGTGCGCGCCCTCTGCCACTTCCGGGTCTCCGTCGAGCAGCAGCGTGATTAGCTGCGGCAACAACTCCTCATCGGCTTCTTTGTCGGCCCGGCGAATCACTGCGAGGGCGGCGGCATGGCGCAGGTCTTCGTTGTCGTCTTCGAGGAAGCCGCTCAGCACATTAGCCGAATGGCGGGCCAGCCGCTCCACCAGCGCCTCGCGAACCTTCGCTTGCACTTTGCCGCTCAGCTGCGGAATGGCGTTAGCCAGCGCTTCGGTGTAACTCTCACTCTTGGCATCGCGATACTTCGCCAGCAGCGCGTCGCGCTGTTGCGGCAGCGCCCAGCGCACGGTTTCGGCCAGTTGCAGGCCGTTCGCTTCGTCGATGGCATTCGGGTACAGCTTCAGCCACGCGTCGGTGCTGTTGCCGACATCTTTCCCGATGAGATTCCGCAAGGCGAACAGGACGGCGTCGCGCTGCTTGTAGTTTTCCTTGGCGGGCGGGTGCTTTTTCCACTCCTGTACCTCGGCCGGCTTGAGCGGCCGCCTACGGACGGTGTAATCAAAGCGTAACCCCTTCTCGTCGGCAAACGCAGGCAGCGCGGGAAACGTGACCGAGAAATCCTGGTGCAGGAACTGAACGTCGGCACGAATCCAAAGGCCGCTCCAGCCACCGGCGGCCGACGCCTGAACGGCAGTAGGGTTCGCACCGTACTTGCCGACTAGATCGTCGCCGGCAACGGGACGACTGGAGAACGTGTCAATGCCGACGACCGGGTCGCCCCTGCCGGTTGCTGGCACATGGCAAAGGAGGCAATTCTTCTCATGATGGATGCGGACAAGTTCGTAAGCGGAAGCACCGCGTTGCGTGGCGAACGGAGCTGCGGGGTCGGGCTTGCCGAGCTGGGCCACGAGCAGCGGCGCTGCCTCCTGATCGTGTAAGGCAACCAGCGCCTCGGCCGCGTGCTCGGCAACGGGCGGCCAGGGGTAACGCATGGCCATGACGAACGTCTTGCGCGCATGATCCTTCGGCCGGCCCATGAGAGCGTAGATCGCCGCTTGGCGGACCTCCGGCGACAGGTCGAAGACGGCGCGCTCGGCCAACGCCACCGTGGACGACCGCGAATCAATCTCTGCC
>DATGHS010000528.1:0-8169 GCA_035307785.1 Gemmataceae bacterium | reverse complement strand
GTGCCCGCACCGGCGCGAGTTTGTGCTGTCGCGCGGAATCGTAGGCGACCACAAAGGCACGCCGAAGGTGGCCTGCCCCCTGCACAAGAAAACCTATTCGCTGGAATCGGGCCAGTGCCTATCCGGAGAAAGCTACTCCGTGCAGGTTTTTCCGGTAAGGATCGACGGAGACGATGTGTATTTGCAGCTGCCACCGGAAGCGGACCTGGATGCGGTGCTAGCCACCGAAAAGAACTGCAACCGGGGCTGCGAAATGGCAACGATGTGATCTTCTCCCCCAACCTGAGGTTCCTCCTTGTACTCCCCCGCCATTCAAACACTCGCTGCCCAGGCAGTGGACAAGCTCGAAAATCAAAAGCGCTCGCTGATCGGTCACTTCGTGCGCTCGATGATGGCCGGCATGTACGTGGGCGCCGCCATCGTGCTGATTTTCACTATCGGTGGTTCGCTTGCCGCGGCCGCTCCCGGCGCAGTGCGGCTAATCATGGGCGTCATGTTCGGCGGCGCCTTGACCATCGTCGTCTTCGCGGGCTCGGAACTCTTTACTGGCAGCAACCTGGTGCTCACGCTTGGCGTGCTTTCCAAGAAAGCCAGCGTGAAGGACTTGTTGTCGAACTGGCTCTGGACATGGCTCGGGAACCTGGCCGGCAGCGCGCTCATCGCCTTCATGGTCGTGCGGGCGGGGTTGCTGGACGCGAATAATCCGAGTTTTGCTCCCATTAATGCGTTCGTGCAAAAGCTCGTGGCCACCAAGATGAATCTTCCGTGGGAGCAACTGCTCTGGCGATCGATTCTGGCCAATTGGTTCGTCTGTCTGGGCGTGTGGATGGCGGCCCGGATCAAGAGTGAAACCGCGAAAGTGCTCATGATCTGGTGGTGCATGATTACGTTCATCACCAGCGGCTATGAGCACAGCATCGCCAACATGTGTGGCCTGCTGCTGGGCCTGCTGGTGCCGCACGGCGATCAGATCACCTGGGCGGGCTACGCATACAACTTGGGCTTGGCCACGCTCGGCAATATCATCGGCGGGGCCATCTTTGTCGGCATGGCCTACTGGATTGGCAGCCCGAAAGCACGCATGCAGCCGGTGGAAGGAGCCATGGCGGCCAGCGCGATTCCGCAGCCGGCGGTGAACGGGCAAGCCGCCCACGATCCGGCGGTGATGTTGAAGTGAGTATGCTTACGAGCCGGAAGCGTAAGCGACGGACCAAAAGCACCGTCGCTTACGCTTCCGGCTCCGCCGCTATTCGCCCTTCTTCACGTCATAGCACCACAAGGTGCCGGCATCGCGTATGTAGAGCCGGCCATTGGCCACCACTGGGTACACCCACGACCTCTCCATTCCGCCGCGGATGTGCTTCGGCGGATCGGGCGGTGTGAAGCGGCCTTTCTCGTGGTAGCCCTCCGGCGACACTTCGACCAGCGCCACCTGGCCGTTTTCGCCGTGGATGTAGAACCGGTTTTCGGCACAGCAAAGCGAGCCGGTGCCGATGGATTTGTCTTGCCACTTCACTTTGCCGGTGGCGAATTCGGCACACACGAGCCCGTTCTGATTGGTGCCATAGAGATTGCCGTCGATGAGGATCGACCCGCCAATAGCCACGGGCAAGCCACGCTCGTAATACACTTGTTCTGCCGTGGCCGCGCCATTCTCCGCCTTAATCTTGATCAATCCCCCTCCGGTAAAGGCGGCGCTTGAGTAAACCAAGTTTTCGTGTGCCACGGGCGTGGGAATCACCGCAGGGCTACCCGTGGCTGTCTTCGTGTACCGCCAGAGAAACTTGCCCGTCTTCGCATCCACGCCGACCAGCCCCTTGGTCATGAACTGTACGTATTCTTTTTGGCCATTCACTTGCACAATGATGGGCGACGCATATGCGGCTGCGTCGCCATCCGGCACCTGACACTTCCAGATGACCTCGCCGTTCTTTTTGTTCAAACAAATCATGCTGGCATCTTGACCGCCGGGAGTGCAAACCAGTGCATCCCCATCGATTAGCGGCGACTCCGAGTAGGCCCAGGCGCCGGGCTCCCCGCCGAAGTCTTTGCGCAGGTTCTTCTGCCACTTAATGGAGCCGCCGGCAAGTTCGAGGCAAACCAGGTCGCCGTCGGAGCCCAGGGCGTACAGCACATTGCCATCCACGGTCGGCGTGGAGCGCGCCGCGGCATAGTTCATCCGTTGGTTCGGCCCGACTTTGCCCACGCGCTTGGACCATACGATCTTCCCGTCCTTCACCGAGAGGGCGCGAACAAATTCGTCATCGTCTCCCTTGTTGCTCATGAGGTACAGCCGGTCGCCGACCACGCTCGGTGTCGAGTAACCATAATCAATGTCGTCAACGCGCCAGAGCAGCTTCGGTCCCTCTTTCGGCCACTCCGCCAACAAGCCAGTCTCCTTCGAGATGCCGTTGCGATCTGGACCACGCCACTGGGGCCAATCGGCGGCGAAGAGAGATGCGGAAGAGAGGGAAAGCACTGCGAAAACCCAGGATCCAAGTTTCATCCGTGTCCTCCAAAACAATGTTCAGAATTGGAATCATCGATTGACCCGCGGGGCTCGAAGACTCGCCCCGCGGCTTGCATGATCTTCTCCAAGCCGCGAAGGGAGTCTTCGAGCCTCGCGGGTTCCTCGCCCAGGTACAATTACAATTTCTTCAAGATCTCTTTCCACCGCGTCCAGGCTTCGTCGTGGGCCTTCTTGTCCCCTTCCCTCCCCTTGGGATCGTCGCCGCCGCGCATGAAGCCGTGGCCGGCGCCTTCATAGATCTTCGGCTCATAGGTCTTGCCGGCCTTTTTCATTAGTTCCGTGCTCTTGGGAATCGTGGCATTCACGCGCATGTCATTGCCGCCGTAGAAGCCGTAGACCGGGCAGTTGACGCGCTCGATATCCGATTCCTTCTCCGGACCGGTGCCGTAGAAGACAAATGCGGCCTTCAGGTTCTTGTTGTTGGTCGCATAGCGGAACGATTGTCCGCCGCCCCAGCAGAAGCCGCATACTGCCACCTTGCCATTCGCAGCCGGCAGCTTCGAGACGTAATCAGCGCAAGCATTCAGGTCGGCCGTGATTTGGTCCGGCGGAAGATCGCGAATGACTTTGCCGACATTCTGGCCCAATTCATCGGTCCCGCCTCCTTTCGGCCCCATGCCGGAAAGCAGATCGGGTGCAATCGCAATGTAACCGGCTTCGGCAAGTTCGTCGGCCATGAGCCTGGCCCAGTCGGTGAGGCCGAAGATTTCATGGATCACCAAGACAGAAGTCGATTTCTCCTTGGACTCTGGATAAACGACCCAGGCCTGCACGTCCCGGTTGCCTTGCTTGACCTTCACCCATTCACCGTGGCGCGGCGAAGCTTTGAGCTTCTCCTTCGCCCAGTCTTGGGCCGAGGCGAACGAGGCAATGAGGAGAATCGAGCCAAAGGAAAGAACGAATCGGTTCATAGCACCACTCCTAAGAATTGAAAGGACCCTTGGATTTGATCGGAACAGAGTCGAACTACAGATCGCGCTTGCGCGGCACGATCAGCCAGCGCAAGAGCTTGGCATTGTCGGTGTCGCCGGCCTGCTTGGCGCTGATCCAGCTCCACCACAGCGATTCGCCGATAGCGGCGACCGAGCCTTCGCCGGCCCGGCCAATAGCGACAAACCCGTCGTTTTTCTGACCAACCTCAACCGCCTTAACGACGACACGACCTCTGGCGTCGGTAATGCCAATGGGCGAAGCGCGGAAGAAATGCAAGGATTTGACGCCAGCCTTCACAAGATCAGGGCTGAATTCTTCTTTCTCAAGTCTTACATCATTGCCCTTGCCATTAGCCTCTTCGTTTCGGATCTGAAGGCCGTACCCGTCCAGCACCTTGTTGGCCGGCGTTATAGTGTCGTGAAAGAAGTGATTCGCCGCCACGATCACACGGCCGCCAGATTCCGCGAAGGCTCGCACTTTCTTGATGTCTTCCGGCGTCACCTCGCAAATCCCTTCGCAACCAAGCAGGATCGTGTCGAACTTGTCGAGGTCCAGGTCACGAAGCACTGGCTTGCCGCGTTCAACCGCGAGATAACTGGCATCCAGCGGAGAACGATTCACCAGGTCAGTCCACTCCTTGAATATGGTTCCATCGTTGGTTGAATAGCGCGTGAACGGGGTATTCGCAACCAACAGGCGCGTCAGCTCGGGCCGCGGGGCTTTCACAGTGGCGCTAACCGGCACTTTGACCGTAGATTGACCAAGCGTTACCACCACGACGTCCATGAATTCACCCGACGCGCTGGTGTCGATGGCAACCCAAACGCTGCCGCAAATAAAATCACCGCGGGCGCCAAATTCCTGGTGATGCGTGGACTTGTTCAACACTTTCACAAACTTTGGAGCCGTGACCGTGAACTCTATCTTGGGATCTTTGCCCGGCTCCAGCACCATGAAGCTGGCTTCGACAATGCCGCCCGTGTAGACCGTGCCGAAGGCTATCTGATCGGGCTGCACCTCGCTCTTCTTCGGCTGGGCCAGCGCCGAGCAATTCACCATGACGACAAGAAGCAGCACAAAAATAAGGCGGCACATCGAATGGCTCCTTCACCCAGTGCTTATCGCTTCCTTTACATGAACTCGCGAATCACTTCGCCGCGGCTGAGCAACATGGGCTTGCCGGCCTGGTCGTTCATCTCCGTCTTCGGGTCCATGCCCAGACAGTGATAGATCGTGGCGCAGAGGTCGGCCGGCGAGCAGATGCGGCCCCGGATCGGATACGCGCCGTTGCGATCCGATTGGCCAAGCACCAACCCCGGCTGAACGCCGCCGCCCGTCAGCAACACCGTATAACAATGTTCCCAGTGATCACGGCCCGCATCTTTATTGATGCGCGGCGTGCGGCCGAATTCCCCCATCACGATCAGCAGCGTCCGCTTCGATAAACCACGCTGGTCCAAGTCGTCAATCAACGCCGAAACGCCACGATCGAACGGCGGCAGCAACAGGTGTTTTAGCTTGCGGAAATTGTCCTTATGCGTATCCCAGGCATCCTGAGGAATCTTGCCGTTAAAGCCGGAGCAGACGGTGACCAGCTTCACGCCCGCTTCCGCCAGGCGGCGAGCCAGCAAGCACGATTGGCCCAGCGTGTTGCGGCCATACCGCTCGCGAAGCGCAGCCGGCTCGCGCGCTAAATCAAAAGCTTGCTTCACCTGCGGACTGGTCAACAATTGGACGGCCCGCTCTTGATAAGTATTCAGCGCTTTCGATTCGGCGGCTTGTTCCAGCGCTTTCGCCTGTTGATCCACAATCTGAAGCAAAGCGGTCCGATCGTGCAGCCGTGCTTCGCTCACATCGGCGGGCAGGCTAAGCTCGGCGACATTGAAGTTGGGCAAACTTGGATCTTTCACGATGGCCAGCGGATCGTATTGGCGGCCCAAATAGCCGGCGAACTGTCCCGGCGTGAGGTTCCCCACGTCGCTCGCCAGCTGAGGCAACTGCACGAAGCGCGGGAGTGCGGAATGCCCCGGCGTGAACCGCGCAACGACCGAGCCCAGGTTGGGGTGATCGGTCGCCGTGGCGGTAAGGGCCACCGCATCGCGCGCGGGCGGATAGCCGGTCAGCGCTTCGTAAGCGGCCGATTGATGATGGGTGCTAGTCTGGGCACAGGTGCGAATGAGGCTGAAGCGGTGGTTGCGCTCCGCCAACATCGGAATATGCTCGCCGAAAATCACGCCCGGCAACCGGGTGCTGCAGACGCCGAATTCGCCGCGAATGCCATCCGGCGCATCGGGCTTCGGATCGAAGGTCTCAAATTGGCTGGGCGCGCCCCAGCAGAAGATCAAAATGCAGGAATCCGCCAGCGGCCGACTCGTTTTGTCTCGCGTTTCTTTCGCCTGGAGCAACTGAGGCAGCGCTAACCCAGCCGTTCCCAGCGCGCCGGCGCGAAGCAAATCGCGGCGCGATGGTAAACAATGAAGACTGCGCATGGTTTCATCTCAGTGCCGGCGAACGATGCGGGATTGCAAGTCAGTATATGCCGCCTGGATATACTGGCTCGCCTTCAAAAGCTTTTCATGTAGGATGCACGGAAATCCGTTGCCGTTCGAACTTTAATAATTTGGAGCCCCTAACATGCTCTTCCGCCTTACACCGCACGTTCGTTGGGTCGCATTTGCTCTTGTCTTGGTCCTGCCTCCCGGTCTTGCTCGCGCCGACGAGCCGGTCAAAGGCCAGCGCGTCTTTACCGCCGGCCACAGCTTTCACTTCTTTATCGCGCCGATGCTAGAAGACATGGCAAAAAAGGCGGGCATCAAGGACCATGAAAAAGTCGGCGTCTCGTTCATCGGCGGATCCCGAGTGATCCAGCACTGGGACGTGCCGGAGGATAAGAACAAGGTCAAGGAAGCGCTGAAAGCCGGCAAGGTAGACGTGCTCACGCTCTCGCCGATTCTGTTGCCCGACCCCGGCATCGAAAATTTCGCAAAGCTGGCCCTGGAACACAACCCGAATATTCGCATTTATGTGCAAGAATCGTGGCTGCCGTACGACGAGATTGATCCGAAGAATCCGCTGCGGGGCCGGCAAGTCGATCACAACGCCGCTACCGTGGAAGTGCTGAAGCAGCGCAGCGCCGATTGGAACAAGAGTTACGAAGACCACGTGCAGGAACTGAACAAGAAATTCGGCAAGCAAGTGTTGTACATCGTGCCGGTGGGCCAAGCCGTGATTGCCCTACGCGGCAAGATCATCGAGGGCAAAGCGCCGGGGCTGAAGACGCAGGAAGATCTATTCACCGATGCGATCGGCCATGCCCGGCCACCGCTGGCGGTGCTGGTGGCGTACTGCCATTTCGCCGCGATCTACCGCAAAAGCCCGGTCGGCCTGCCGGTGCCAAACGGACTGGGCAAAGCGACGCCGGAGATCGAGGAATTGAACAAGCTACTCCAAGAGCTGGCCTGGGAAGCGGTTAGTCAGCATCCCATGAGCGGGGTGAAGGCGGACGGGAAATAACTCGACGCAGTCACGCATTCGCCGCTATCGGCAACTTCACCGGCCGGCCTTCTTTGTGCGAGCGATAGATGGCCGTGAACATTTCGACAACAACACGGCCATCTTCCCCGGTGACTCTCGGCGGGCGATCCTCGCGGATGGCTTGCAAGAAGTCTTGGATTTGCAGCCCGTGGTACCGGACGACCGGGTCGCCTTGGCGAAACCGCGCTCGATCTTCGGCCTGGAATTCGGCAAGCAGATGCTCCTCGCCGGGAATCGTCCAGATGTCATTCAGCGCCGGTTCGCCGATGGCCGATACGCCGGCAATGAACGTGGCTCCGCGGTCGGTTTCCACACCTATCGAGGCGCCGTTGCTGCCGTGAATGTGCACCTTGGTGTAGATGCCCGGCTGTTGCGACACGCTCGTGACAATGGAACCGAGGCCGCCACTCTGGAAGCGAATGGTCGCCACGGCCGTGTCTTCTACCTCAATTCCCGGATGATTGATGTTGGCCCATGCACCACTAATTTCGTCAATCGGACCCATGAACCATTGGAGCAAGTCGAGCATGTGCGGCGACTGGTTGACCAGCACGCCGCCGCCTTCTGTGTCCCATTTGCCGCGCCAGGGGTCGGACTGGTAATAAGCCGCATCGCGCCAGCTATACATGATGAACACACCCAGCATCGGCCGGCCGATCTTGCCCGCCTCGATGGCCGCTTTCATCCGAAGCACGGGCTCATAAAACCGCCGCTGACTGATCACGCCGAGCTTCACCCCATGCTTGCGCGCTGCCGAAAGCATGGCGTCGCAGTCGCGAAGATTCGCGGCCAGCGGCTTTTCGACCAAGACATGGATGCCCATCTCCATCGCTCGAACGGCCGGTGCGGCGTGCAGCGGATGCGGCGTGGCGATGACGACCGCTTCGGGGTGGACTTCCCGCAACATGGCCTCAGTGTCAGAAAATGGGCGGCCGCCAAACTGTGCAGCAAAGGCCTCCGCGCGCCTGGCGTCCGCGTCGCAGACGGCTACCAATTCCGCGCACGATAAGGTTCGCAGCGCCTCTGCGTGCGTTTTGCCGATCTTGCCGCAGCCGATGACGGCCGTCCGGACTGGCTTCATGTCAATCCTCCGGGAAGTATTTCGCGCTCATCTTGCGCAGAAACGCAAGTGACTCGGCCATTTCTTCTATGCCGTTCATACCGTCTTCGAT
>DATGHS010000527.1:0-3575 GCA_035307785.1 Gemmataceae bacterium | reverse complement strand
AGCCGCCGTAATTGCCGCGCCCGTACCCGCCATAATTACCGGACTCGTAACCGCGACCATAGTAGTTCGGGATGGTTGGACCAAAACCGTAGTCCAAATTGCCGTTATAACTGCCGTTGCCGCCGTAGTAACCATGCCCATTACCGCCGTAATAGCTGTGTCCGTAGCCGCCGTAATAACCGTGCCCGAAACTTCCGCGATCGCGTGCCCATGCGGGTGACGGGGCGATGGTTGCGACTAGCAGACCTGCAAACAGTGCCAAAGTGATGAGTGACGTTCTCATGATAAACCTCCGGTAAAAGGTGTTTGAACAAAATCAACCAATCCGTGAATCACAATTTCGCTCTCCATAGTTGCTCATTCGCGGCGAGCGCTTCCCGACGACAGGCCGTCGCGCAGTTTGCCGAAGCGCTCGCCATCTAATTGCAATTCCGCTTCGCGCCGTTTAAACTCCGCGTCCAGCAGTTCCAACTGCGTGATGATCTGTCGGCCATATAAATCCCTGGCAATTTTCTCTAGCTTCCTGGTCTGCTTCAGGTACGCCTCGTGGGCCGCGAGCCGCTCCGCCGTGTTTCGACTCAGGGCCAACTCCGCGTTCAAGACACGCTGAGACCAGGTGCACATGAGAACGTATTCACTCGCGCCGCCGGAGTTTGGTTTGTCCACCATGGCCAATCCCTTGCGCGCCACGGCCAGAAGTTCCAGCGCTTTTTCCCTGTCTTTGTCCGCTTGGGAAATCTCCTGTGCCGGCACGGCGCCGCAGGCGACGCCAAAGTACAGAACCATCAGCACCAAAGTCTTCTCCGACATGAGGCACCTCCAGGATGAAATGGTGTTTGGGCCGACCAATGATTCGATGAAGTCGTTAACCACTCGTCAGGAAATCCTCGCCGTGAACCAGAATGCCTCCCAGGTGAGCGGTCACGCCGACGAGTGCAGCCCCGATCAGCAACCAGCAGCGGAACCAGATGGTTCGCACCTCGCGCCGAGACTCGCATTCCGAGTACACGGCAGTGCCGGCGGCCCACAGGGCTGCCGCCGTGCCCAGCCAGCGATGCAAGAGGAGGAACTGGGGCATCGCAGCCCCGAATCCATTCCCAGCATGCAGCCAACCAAGCACGGCGGCAGTGACCGCACTGACCGCTCCAAGAATCACGCAAAACCTGACTGTCGGAGAAGGCCGGAGCTCTCCTTGCCAGGCGCCCCACAACTCTCGGACGACCGCGGCAACCAATAAAGCAATCGGAAAATGAATGATCAACAGATGCAAGGCACCGAGCCGCCCGAGAGTCCGCGCGAAAAGCGTCGGCGTCGACGCTTCAGGACTATGATTTTGTTCCGGTTCGAGTGCCGACAGTGATTGAGTTTCGGCAGTGGTTGCCGGCCGAGCGCCCGCCGCAATCCAGTCATGAATCACAGCCTTTTGCTGCGGCGACAGCGACCCTGTGGGTGAATCTGCCGGCGGCATCTCCCCGCGATGCACCAGTTCCCAGAGTTCCGATTCATCCGGTGAGCCCGGCACAATCATCTCGCGATTGCCCGCCACGCGCGCCAGATCGAGCACGTAGCCAAATCGACCCCTGGGCTTGGCCAGATTGGGCCCGTGACAGCCGGCACACTTGGCCGCGAAGATGGCGACAGACTGGGTGGCCAGATCAGGCTCGCCGTCCGCAGCCATGATCGCCGATGGGCGGCAAAGGCTCAGAACCAAAACAAAGCAAGTGCCAAGAATGTACCGGCTCATGGAAAGTTCTCTGGTAAGCGCCGACTTCTGCTTTTCGTAACGGCGGCTTCTAGCCGCCGATTGCGCGGCGGCTGGAAGCCGCCGCTACGCTCCAAATCGTCCGCATTCACTCATTCCAGATTGGGATCGGCAATCGCCAAGGAAGTCTCGCGCTCGACGTACTTCACCGTGGTGAGGCCGAGCATGCTGCGCAGCCGATTGGCGGGCACGTCGCGCATCGGACCAGGTGTTCCCTTACCGGGCTCGCTTTGCGGAAAGGCGGTGGAGCGGGCGGAATGGAACACGACCTTCCCCTCCACCTTTTGCATGACCTGGTGGATGTGCCCGTTCAGGACCGTGACCGAGCCAAAGCGCTTGAGCAACTCCAGGGCCTGCTGGGAATCTTGGGTGCCCCAGCCCCACTTCTCGTGCACCATCCAGAGCGGCACATGAGCAAATACCACTATCGGCGTGCTGTCTTTGACAGCGGACAGGTCCTTGCCAAGCCATTCGAGTTGGTCCTTGCCGATCTGTCCGAGGCCGGCGGCGGGGCTGCCCGATTTCGCATTCGCCACGTTCACCAGGCCGACGAAGTGCGCGCCCTTGTGATCGAAGCTGTAATGTCCGGTGCCCTTGGTGCCTTTGCCGAAGCGCTCCAGGTAGAGCTTGTTGTCGTCCGAATCGAAATCATGTTCTCCCGGCACGTAAAGCACTTGAGCTTTGAGGCCTTTGAGCACCTGGGCCACGGTGTCGAACTCTTCCGGCTTGGCCAGGTGCGTCAGGTCGCCGGTGTGCAGCACAAAGGCGGGTTGCACCGGCAAGGCGTTGATCTTGGCAATGGCGGTTTTCAGGGTGCCAATCACATCCTTGTTTGGTTCTTTGCCGAAGCCAATGTGGCTGTCGCTAATCTGCACGAAAGAGAAATCGGCCGGACCGGCATTTTTTGGCTCCTGGCCAAGCAGGCGCGATGCAGGAAGGCCGCCGTGAAGGCTCCATAAGAGCCCGGTCCCCACCCAGGCCATGCACTTGAGCATTCCGCGGCGATCGATCGTGTCTTCGCTCACTGGAAGGCGGTCTTGGATTTCCATCAACAATCTCCTTGCGTAAGAGTTCTTTCGAGTCACGGGGCTCATGGCCCACGCGATGGATACTCGCGAATCGCGCGGCTTATTCCCGCCGATTTGTTGGAAATAAATTTGGGAATAAAAAGCCGCCCTCGGCGGTAAAAGACGATAACGCGCTTGGTGCGCCTGAGAATACGCGCGCGAGAATCGAACGGCCCGGTCGGTTGTGTTACGGAGCCTTCGGTACAATGAGCAGATTGATGGCAGCGATGGATGCGCCAGTGTCGTTGGCCCCGGAGGACCCGCCCTTGGATGAGCAGGATAAGCGGTCGAGTTTTGAAGCAGCGACCTTGCCTCACCTGCCGGCCGCTTACAATCTGGCTCGCTGGTTGACGCACAATGACCAAGATGCGGAAGACGTTGTTCAAGAAGCCTACATGCGAGCGTTCCGTTTCTTCGACAACTTCCGCGGGGGCGACGCGCGCCCTTGGCTGCTGGCCATCGTTCGCAACACCTGCCTTACCTGGCTGAAACGGAATCGCCAGCATCGGGCACCTAGCCCACTCGACCACGCGCTCAGCACGGTCGCGGCCGATACGCCGGAACCGGACGAACGACTGGTTCAAGCCGCCAACCGCGAGATGATTCAACAGGCGCTGGATGAACTGCCCGAGGAATATCGCGAAGTCGTTGTGCTCCGCGAAATGGAGGGACTCGCCTACAAGGAGATTGCCACGGTCACCGGATCGGCAATCGGCACCGTGATGTCGCGCTTGGCGCGCGGCCGG
>DATGHS010000526.1:0-2239 GCA_035307785.1 Gemmataceae bacterium | reverse complement strand
CGTGGACGAACTGATACCGGGTTCCATCACGGTCCGAACCGACCAATCGGCGCCGTTGCGAGTTGCAGCGCGCATGGAGTCGGCGCTGCCGCCGGGGAGACTGGAGATCATTCGGAATGGCGAAGTCGTCGGCCAGGCAGTGGCGAGCCAGGCGACGGCGCCGCCGTATTTCGTTGAAATTGAATTGGAACTTCCGATCACCGGCAGCTGCTGGCTGGCGGCACGTTGTGCTGCCGCGCCGGAATCGTATGGCTTCGCTCATACATCACCGGTCTTTGTGCGTTGCAATCGCCAGATGCCCACCGATGCCGCGGTGACACGTAATTACTTCGAAGCACTCCAACGAACGGAGGATTGGGTCGAGACCGTGGGTCGATTCGAGATTCCACGACGAAAGGAGCAGCTGCTGGCGATTTTCAAGCAGGCGCAGCAGGCGCTGAGCGCGCGGTTAGAATGACAGTGGGCGTTTCACGATGCCCAGGGACTTCCGTCCCTGGGCTTTGACTCGAACTTCCTCTGGTCATCCTGTGTCGTCATCCTAAAACTCCCCGAACACACTTTGCCGAGGGAACTGCCATGAGCGACAACCGCATTGCTTACAAAGCCATCACATTCGACGACGTGCTGCTCGAGCCCGGTTACAGCGAAGTGGTGCCGCGCGATGTGGATGTCCGCACGCAGGTCACCCGCAATATTCGCATCAATATCCCTATTGTCTCGTCGCCCATGGACACGGTGACCGAAAGCGAACTCGCCATTGCCCTGGCCCAGGAAGGCGGCATCGGCATCATTCACAAAAACATGACGGTGCCGCAGCAGACGCGGGAAGTCGACAAGGTGAAGCGCAGCGAAAACGGCATTATCGTCGACCCCATCGCCCTGCCGCCGGATGAAACCGTGGGCACCGCCCGGCGCATCATGGAACAACAGAACATCAGCGGCGTGCCGATCACCGTGAAGGGGTTCCTGAAAGGTATTCTCACCCGCCGCGATCTTCGCTTCCTAACCGACAACAGCCAGCGCATTTCCGAGGTGATGACTAAAGAAAATCTGGTCACGGCGGCGGAAAACACCACTTTGGAGGACGCAGAACGCATACTAACGGAAAATAAAGTAGAGAAGCTACTCTTGGTGGACGATGAATACAGACTGAAGGGTCTGATCACCATCAAGGACATCGACAAGCAGTTGACGTTTCCCAACGCCTGCAAAGATGCCCGTGGGCGGCTGCGCGTGGGGGCGGCGACTGGGGTACATGACTACGAGCGGGCCGAATCGCTGATTCGGGCCGGCGTGGACGTGCTGGTGGTGGATTCCGCCCATGGCCATTCGCGGAACGTGATTGAAACCGTGCGCGAGATGAAGCGGCGGTTTGACATCGATATTATTGCGGGCAATATAGCCACGGCAGAAGGGGCGAGGGCCCTGTTGGAAGCCGGGGCTGATGCCGTGAAAGTGGGCATTGGCCCGGGGTCCATCTGCACCACGCGGGTCATTTCCGGCGTGGGCGTGCCGCAAATCACGGCTGTCATGGAGGCCGTGCGGGGTGTGGCCGGCAAGGATGTGCCGCTCATTGCCGACGGCGGCGTGCGCTACTCCGGCGACATGACCAAAGCCATCGCGGCCGGGGCGCACGCGGTGATGATCGGCGGCCTGTTTGCCGGGTTGGAAGAGAGCCCGGGGCAAATGATTCTGTACAAGGGTCGCAGCTTCAAGATCTACCGGGGCATGGGTTCGCTCGGGGCCATGATGTCGGGCTCGGCCGACCGCTATGGCGCCGGCAAGACCACCGAAACCGGCAAGCTGGTTCCCGAAGGCGTCGAGGGCCGGGTGCCGTACAAGGGCTCGCTATCCGACTTTGTCTACCAGTTAGTGGGCGGACTTCGAGCAGGAATGGGTTATTGCGGGACACGGACGATCGAGGAAATGCGCACGAAGCCGCGGTTCATTGAGGTGACCGCAGCCTCGGTGCAGGAGAGCCATCCCCATGATATCAGCATTACGCAGGAAGCTCCAAATTATAGCGTGCGTTCCAGCCAAGACGATTCCGATGGCTTGTAGCCTGCTGGCCGCCGCGGCGTTCAGCGCTGTGGCCATCGGTCAAACCGATTATCGCCCGGCGCCGACCGGCATTTACAACGTCAACGTTTCACCCTGGCCGGGCCAATCGCGCACTTCCGTTGCTCAGCCGATCATGGGCGGCGCCGGCGCTTCCAGCTCCGACGGCATTCAGCAGGCA
>DATGHS010000525.1:0-3282 GCA_035307785.1 Gemmataceae bacterium | reverse complement strand
CAACTTTGCAATAAGCGTGGCGATGTCGTCCACTGGCAAGCAGTGATCTACTTGCACATTCATCATGGCGTTCGTTGGCATTTCTGGAAAGATGGCGTCGGCGGGATCCTGAACTACTGCGATTCCACCACATGATTTGATGGCCCAAAGCCCCGAGGCGCCGTCGTCCAAAGTACCGCTAAGCACGACGCCAACCACCCGCGGCCCATACGCCCAGGCGGCCGAGCGAAACAAGGGATCCACCCCCGGCCGGTGGCGATTTTCTCGTGGTCCGCGTATGACCCGTATTTCATCCGGTTCGACTAGCAAATGCTTATCGGGCGTTGCCACATAAATGTGGCCAGGTTCAATCCTCGCGTGGTCCTCGGGAGCCAGTGCCGGCAGGGGCCCGGACTTGGTCAAGATTTGGGCTAATTGCGACGGCCACTGCGGGGGCACGTGCAAGACCACGAATATGGCCACCGGCAAATCCTTGGGAAGTCGATTCACAAAATTCCGCAAGGCTTGGACGCCCCCTGCCGAAGCGCCGATGGTGACGATATCGTGATTGGGCATGACGGCCTCGGTGTCGCCAAGAGGAAGATCGACCCCGCGGGGCAACAAAGATGAGCAACGCCTTCCGGGCGGCCAACCGAAGCCGGCCCCACGGCACGTTTCAATGAAAGATGTGCAAAAGGAATGCCGGTGCGGAGGCAAATGTGGTGAAGATGGGCCCAGGGACTTTCGTCTCTATGCTTTCTTCACTTGCTCAGCACCGATTCGAGCACTTGCCGCGTATGGCGGGCCATGGCTTCCGCGGTAAAGCGCTCGCGGACGGCGGCATTTCCGCGGCGACCCAGTTCGCAGCGGCGCTCGGCATTGATAAGTAACTCGCGCAGGCCTTCGGCCAGCGCCGCCGCGTCTTCGGGCGGCACCAGAAGGCCGCCGCCGGTCGCTTCAATCAACTCGGGAAAGGAGCCATGGTGGGGCTGCACTACGGGCACGCCGCAGGCCAGCGCTTCGAGAATGTAAAGTCCCTTCGGTTCGCGATACGGCGCGGGAACCGAGAGCACGTCGAGACTTTGCAAGAAACGGACTTTGCTAGCGCGATCGGGCGTTTCCACATACTCGAAATTGCCGGGCGGCGTTCCCTTTTCAAGCCGGTCGCGAATCTGTTGGTAATACTTGCGATTGTGGTCACCGAGCCAGCCAGTAAAGCGTAAGCGAACGGGCGGGACATTTGGCATCTGGTGCAGGAGCGCGAAGGCTTCAGCAAGAATATGCAGCCCTTTCTCCGGCGCGATACGGGCCAGGTAGCCGATCGTAAGCGGCTCGTCCCTCGCAGGGCTCGCAGACTCGCTCTGCGGCGCGACTTCCCAAGCCGCAGGGCGAGTCTGCGAGCCCTGTGGGTCAGCCTCGAAATCGCTCACGTTAATGCCAGGATAGACGACACGCATCAGCTCGCGCGGCAACTTCAAGTACTCGGCCATGAAATCTGCATAGTATTTGCACGTGGCGATGTAGCCGGCAACCGCGGAACAGTTCTCGCGAATAAGCCGAAAAGCCGGTTCTTTGAATTCGGCCGAGAGCGATTCGAGAAAGATGTCGTCGCCTTGCAGCGTGGCGACAATCGGCACACCGACTTGGGCCGAAAGCTCGGGAACAAGCCCAGACAACAGGACGTTTGTCAAAACAATGACGTCGGGATTCCATTCCTTGGCCAGCCAGTCGGCTAGCTTGGCCACCTCCTTGCGTTGCTTGCCGTGGCTGCCTTCGAGCATCGAAATCGTTAGCCGGCCCAGCTCCTCGGCCCTGATGCCGATGCCGAAAGTATTCGAGGCCCAACGCAGCAGATCGGGCCTGTCGAAAATACGATCAAGCCACCGTGGCGTGTGGCGAAAGATGCCGCTCTTCTGCTGCAAATAGACGTTAATGCCGCCGAAGAAAACGCGCTGCTGGCTCACGTCTTCTTCATCCGTGCGGATCGGTGTGTAGGTGGGAATGAGCAGCGCCTCGTCGCCGAGCGCGCCCAGCGCCGCGACGAGCGTATTGTCCTTCATGCAACTGCCGCAAAACATGCCGGCGGCGCCTGCCGTGATGTAGGCGATTTTCATGCCACCCTTTGCCGCTTGCGGCTTTGCCGGGAAAACTGTTGTGTCCTCATGCTACAATTCTACACATGCCGCCCCTAGTTCTCATCAACGCCGTTGGTCTCACGCCGCGCCTCTTGCCCCACGCGCCTCATTTGCATGCGCACGCCGGCAAGGGCTGGCTGCGACCGCTGCGCGAGGTGCTGCCGGCCGTGACTTGCACCGCCCAGGCGTCGATACTCACCGGCGTCCAGCCCCAACAGCACGGTATCGTCGGCAACGGCTGGCTCTACCGCGACACCATGGAAATCCGCTTCTGGCAGCAGTCGAATCATCTTCTTCAAGCCGAGCCGCTCTATGGAACTGCGAAAAAACGCAATCCGTCGTTTCGCTGCGCCAAGCTCTTTTGGTGGTTTAACCAGGGCGCCGACGTGGCGATCAGCGTCACACCCAAGCCGCATTACGGGATTGACGGCAATAAGGTCTTCGGCATTCACGGCACGCCGGAAGGAATGACCGAGCAACTGGAGCGCGACCTTGGGCCGTTCCCATTCTTCACATTTTGGGGACCGAAAGCCGGCCTGCCTTGCACGCAATGGATCGCAAACTGTGCAGCCAAGATTCTGTATGATCATCATCCTGATCTCACGCTCGTTTATCTTCCGCATCTGGATTACGACCCGCAGCGCTATGGGCCGGAAGGCAGCGATATGCCGCGGCTCGTGCGCGAACTCGACGAAGCGTGCCGGCTTATTCTCGATGCCGCTCAAGCGCTCGGCGCCACTGTCTGGGTCGTGAGCGAATATGGCCACGTACAGGTCAAACGGCCGGTGTATGTGAACCACGTGCTGCGTGAAACCGGCTTGCTGCAAGTAAGG
This sequence comes from Gemmataceae bacterium, assembly GCA_035307785.1. Classification (GTDB taxonomy): domain Bacteria; phylum Planctomycetota; class Planctomycetia; order Gemmatales; family Gemmataceae; genus DATGHS01. Next base: position 335 of record DATGHS010000525.1, on the reverse strand, counting down.
CGGGGGCCTTTCGGCGAGCAATTGGATACATTCACCAGCCGGGCGTTCGCGGTTTGCGATCATCAACTGGCGCATGTCTATGTAGCCGACGCGGACGATCTGGAAAAAACCGAGGCCTTGCTTGCCGCAGTACCCGGCGTCGCGAGAGTGCTGGCCGGCGGTAAGCGCGCGGAAATCGGCTTGCTGCATCGGCGCAGCGGCGAACTGATCCTGCTTTCGGAACCGGATGCCTGGTTCGCTTATCCTTTTTGGCTCGACGACGATTGGGCTCCGGATTACGCCCGGACCGTGGCCATTCACCACAAGCCCGGGTACGATCCGTGCGAGCTGTTTTT
>DATGHS010000524.1:0-8380 GCA_035307785.1 Gemmataceae bacterium | reverse complement strand
GCTTCTTAGCCCCGCGATTTCGTGCGGTTGGTTTGACGCTCTTTGTCGCTCAGGATTCCATGGAGAACGATGTCCACGATGTCTTCCGCCTGGGCGGTGGGTGACTTATTCTGGCCGGTGAAATAATTGATGAAAATCGTTCCGTAGAGCAGCTGGCTCATGACGTCGGTGATGCGCTCGACCGGCATGTTGCGAATGCGGCCCTCGCCGATCAGACCCTGGTACAAGTTTTTCCAACGCTGAATGTTTGCTTCGCGATGCACGAAGAAGGTGGGCTTGCGGCGATCCTTGAATTGCGCCCGCTCTTGTATCAGCAATTCGACGAATTCCGGATGCTGCGACACGAAGGTCAGGTACGCGCGCACGGCCGTGGCGAGCCGCTCCAAAGGGTCTTCAATTCCTTCAATGTGCGCGTCCACCCAGTCGCGCACTTCGACCATGGCATGGTCCGCCACCGCCAGGAACAACGCTTCCTTGTTTTTGAAATACCGGTAAAGCGTGCCCTTGCCGACATTCAAATGATCGGCCAGGAGTTGCGTATCCGTGCCCGCATAGCCATGGGTCGCGAACAGCTTGGCGGCACACTTCAATATTTCCTTTTCGCGGCTCGCGCGCAGGGCGTCCCCCTGGACACGGCGCGGTTTTTGGGCAGGCGGCGCTTTCATTGGGAGGCACTCGGTGTGGGAGCGGACTGACTGGTCAGTCCGTGCCTTATCCTAGAATAATTACCCTGGGGGAGCAAGCTAGATTTTCCGCTTAGGGAGACTTTGAGGGTGCGGGATCGACTTCCGCTGCATCTTGCGCGCGAGCCAACGTTACGAATACGTCTTCAAGGCTCGGCTCCGTTTCCCGAATGTCGTAAGCGTGAAGGCCCAGATCGCGTGAGGAATAGGGCTTTTCCACCAGGGCATGGATCGCCTGGCCGAAGATCGTCGCCTCGCGCACACTCGGGTGCTGCCGCAGCTGGTGAAGGGCCGCGGCGCTGTTTGGCCCGCTGATTTCCAGCCGCACGGTGTTCGGCGGGTGCACAATCGGCTGCTGTTTGAGTTCATCGGGCGTGCCAAACGCCAGCAAGTGGCCCATGTGAATGTACCCCACGCGATTGCAGCGCTCGGCTTCGTCCATGTAATGCGTGGTGACGAAGAGCGTCACGCCTTCGGCCGCCAGGCGAAAAAGCAAGTCCCACAAATCGCGCCGCGCCACCGGGTCGATGCCGGCCGTCGGCTCGTCCAGAAAGATCAGCCGGGGTTTGTGGATCAGGGCGCAAACGAGCGCCAGCCGCTGTTTCCAGCCGCCGGAAAGTTTGTCGGCCCGCCGATTGAGATAGGGACGAAGCCCGGTCAGGCCGATGAGCTGCTCCTCGCGCTCCCGCTGCTCCCGAGCGGTGAGGCCGTAGATGCCGGCATAAAAATCCATGTTCTCGGTGACGGTGAGGTCGCCGTAGAGCGAGAACTTTTGCGACATGTAGCCGATCGACTGGCGAATCGTTTCGGCTTCCGTGGCGACGTCGCGGCCCAAAACAGTGGCCGAGCCTTCGGCAAAATTCAACAGGCCGCACACGCCGCGAATCAGCGTCGTCTTGCCGGAGCCGTTGGGGCCGAGCAGACCGAAGACTTCTCCCTCTTCTACGTGAAGTGACACGCGATCAACCGCCGTTATCGTGCCGAAGCGAATGGTCACGTCGCGAACATCAAGGGCCAGGCCCATCAAGGCGCCTCCTGCATCGGCAGGTAAACTTCAGCGTACATGCCCGCCTTGAAGACCTCGCCGCTGTCGTCCACGCGCACCTTCACGCCAAAGACCTGGTGATGCCGCTCATCGACGCTTTGCACGTTCCGCGGCGTGAATTCACTGATCGTCGCGATTTGGATAACTTCGCCGGGGAAACGCTTGCCCGGATAGGCATCGCACGTCACTTCCACCTTTTGGTGCATGCGAACCTTGCCGAGGTCGGTCGAGGGCACGAAGACTTTAACCCAACGATCTTCCATTTGCAGCGCGCGAATAACAGGCTGATTCGGTAGTAACACGTCGCCTTTGCGGACCGACAGGATTTCCACGACGAGCTTCGACGGCGCCACGACAACGGCTTCATCCAGGTTCGCCTGGAGCTCGCGCAGCTTGGCTTCGAGTTCGCCGACGTTGGCACGAGCCAGGTCCTTGTCTTCCTCGCGCGTGCCTTCCCGCAACAGTTCCCAGTGCGCTTTGGCACGAATGAAATCGGCCTCGGCTTCGGCCTTATCTTCGTCACGGTTGCCTTTTTCGAGCATTTCTTTTTTGGAGCGGGTGGCTCGTTCCTTGGCTTTCGCCGAAGCGAGCCGAAAGCGGACGGTGTCATACTCGGTTTGCGAAGCCTGCTGCGGGTAGATTTTCTCCAGGCGATCGAAGTTGTTTTGTGCCAGATCCATGTCGGCCACGGCGCTCTTCCAATCATCAATTGCCTGTTGCTTCTCCTCATCGCGCCAGCCGGTCTTCATGCGTTCCCGGCGGGCTTGAGCCATTTCCATGAGCGCCTTCGCTTCTGCTTTTTCCTGCGGGCGTGGGCCGTTCTCGGCTTTCAGCAGCTCCGCCTTGGCAGCGAGAAGCCGCATCGCGACCTGATCGCACTGCGCTTGCAATTCCGGCGTATCGAATCGGAGTAATTCCGTGCCGGCTTCCACCGTTTCGCCTTCCTTCACGTACACCTCTTTGACCCGGCCGCCTATCTTCGAGCCGAGGCGAATCTCCTGAACTTCAACCGTTCCCGGCAGCTTCAGAGTCTTCTGTGAGTGTGAAAACGGCCAGAAGAAGCCGAGCGAAACCGCCGCGGCGCTGAGCAGTGCCGCCAGCACGATGAGCGAGACTTTTTTCATAATCGAAACCCCGCGAGTTCTGCTTGCCAACTCATTTTACGCGTTCACTGCATTTAGCATCTATGAGTGGGCGAGAATTCACAATGACTACTCCCAATTCGATTACGTCCAGATGGTCTTTTTGAGCCAATCCACCGCAAGCGCAAGCAGCAACGTGAACGCGGCCGCTGCGAACACCAAGAGCCAGCTTTTGAATTCGAGCGGTTCTAACACAAAGAAATAGGCGGCGGGAGGCCAATACATGGCAATAGCGAACAATAGCGCGGCCACGGGAATCCAGACGAGCAAGCGCCGGTCGCCGATGGACAGCGGTTCGGCGTCATCCATCAGCACCCGCGGCAGATTGGCAAGCCCCAACACGATAAGCGTTGTTAACAGTATCGTCCGCTGCGTGCGTACCGAATCGGGCCAGGCATTTGCGGAGTAGAGAGAAATCGCCAGCCCGGCCACTCCAATCAGCGTCCCGGTAGTTAGCGCGAACCAACCCACCGAGGCCAGGAAACCGACGTGGCTCGCACTGCGACTTGGCTGCCGATTCAATGTGAGCAGGAGCACCGGAATTCCGATCGTCAGCAAATTCAACAATGTGACCTGTTGCGGTAAATACGGAAAATGGAGTCGTAACAGGCCCAGGCCGATCAAGATGAGAATCAATGTGTAAACATTTTTCAGCAGAAAAAGCTTGGCCGCCCGGCGCAGATTGCGAAGGATATTGCGCCCCTCTTGGAGTGTGGCCGGCAGAAGCTCGAAGCAGTTGTTTTCCAGCACCAGGCCGGCCACCGTCCGCGTGGCCGGACTGCCAGCCCCCATTGCGATTCCCAGGTCTGCTGTTTTGATGGCAAGGATATCGTTGATGCCGTCGCCAATCATGCCGACGCGATGGCCGCTTTGCTGGAGAGCGTGAATGATATCCAGTTTCTGTTGTGGAGCAACCCGCGCGAAGATCGTCCGCTGCTGCAGCAGTTGGCGCAGATCCGCTCCGGCAGCGAGTTCGATACCCGTGGCCGTGTCATGCGGATTGGCGGCTAATCCAAGCCGAACAATTGTGGCGCGAACCGTCTCTGGATGATCGCCCGAGATAATCTTGAAGCGAATGCCCTGGCTGGCCAGGCCACTTAAAACTTCCGTGGCATCCGGCCTCAATTCATCGCTAAAGCCGAGCAGCGCGAGCGGCTGAAGTGGCAGCGCCGGCAGCCGGCCTTCAAATTTCGAGACTGGCTTGTCGGCGCGGGCAAACATCAATAATCGGAGGCCCTTCGAAAGCAATTCACCGCAAGTGCGTTTCCACTCCCTTCCGGCATCTGCGGCGAACAGCGGCTCCAATGCTTCGACGGCGCCCAGGACGAGAGTGAATTCTTCGTTTCGCTCGGTCCGAAAATGAACCGCACTGTAGCGATTCTGCGACTTGAAGGGCAGGCGATCTACTACCGTGGGACAAGATTCCAATCTTGTCCGCAGTCGGACAAGATTGGAATCCCCTCCCGCGAACCGCTTGCGAAGCGCCTCGATTGTTTTGTTCTGTTCATCCGACCACGCTTTTGCGAAGAGCGCCAACAACGTGTCGACTTCCTTCTCGTTCGCTCTTTCATCGACCAACCGAGTGACTTCCAGGCAAAGTTCATTCGTGGTCAGCGTGCCGGTCTTGTCCATGCACAACACATCGATGGCGGCCATTGCTTCTACCGCACTGAGGCGCTGGACAACGGCCCCGCGCTGGCTCATGCGCACCGCGCCAAGAATAAACGCCAGGGTCGTGAAGAGCACCAACCCTTGCGGCACCATGGACGTGATGGTTGCCGCGATCATTTCAACCAGGTCCTTCGTTGTGAAACCGCGCGCAAAGTAAAGCGCCACGTACAGTAAGCACATCACCACGGCGGTGACGGTAAGAATCTCGATGATCCGGTTGATGATGCGCTGCAGTGGACTGGACAGATACCGGTACCGGCGGGCTTCCACGCCTGTGCGATGTGCATAAGCGGCATTGCCGACCGCTTCGGCCCGGTACACGGCGTCGCCGGTCACGCAAAAGCTGCCGGAAAGCAGCTTGCGCCCGACCGGAACCAGCACCGGATCAGATTCCCCAGTGAGCAAGGCCTCGTCAATCTCCAGGCCATTGGCCATCAGCACCGGCCCGTCCGCCAGGACCGGCTCGCCGGCCCGCAGTAACAAATGATCATCCTGCACAATTTGGCTGCTGCGAATAGTTTCCTCCCGCCCTTCGCGCACCACTCGTGCCCTGGGTTCGGCCAGGATTTCCAGGCGATCCAAATGGCGTTTGGCGCGCAGTTCCTGAACCAGCCCCATGACGGAATTGACAACCGCCAGCCCGCTGACTGCGATCGCCGCACGATAATCGTGGAGCAAGAACAAGGCAATTGCGGCCGGCACAACCAGCGCATTGAAGAGCGTAAACAAATTGCGCGCAAAGATAGCCCGGTATTCCGCCGCGTGCGACTGCTTGACCCGATTGACCAAGCCCTTGTGCACGCGCTCCACGACTTCGGCCGTAGACAGACCGCGGCCGGAGAGGACTTCAGGGGTCAGAGTTTGGTTCGGCATCGAATCAATAGATCAAATCTGCCAGGCGGCAGGAGAGCTTTTTCCAGACCGTTGACGGCCTTTTCATGATACACGCGCCGCTCCGAAGCAGTTTCAAATCCGCCACGAGTTGTAGCCACCGGCTTTTGCTTGCTGCAGCTAGAACCGTGGTTTGGCTGGGGATGCTCCGGGTCTTCGGCTTTTTTTCTTGACGATGCACCAGGCCGGCTGAACTGCACTGGTGGCAACAATGGTAGATGAGTGGGTGAGGCGAGTGGCTAACCCCTCCCCCACCCCTCCCCGGAGCGGGGAGGCGGAGCGGTCTGTGTCTCCTAACTTCAAAACCAGAAATGAGCATTGTTGGGATGGAAAAGACAGCGAAAGCTTGCGGGAGTCGTTGCACAAACCTCATTTCGTTGCAGTCGCGCCCCCCTTTTTGCTGCAATGATGCAATGAATCCGCTCCCCACGGTGCCCAAGCCGTCTTCCGCCATGCTGCCAATAAAGTCTCGCGCGGTCCGCCGGAGGGGGGTGGCCCCAAAAGAGGAATCATGCCCCCACTTCCCATCCCTTTGCCCCGCTCATATCAAGCACCACAAAGACTCCATCAGGAACCCATCCCCTTGCACCTTCGCGATCGTCGAAATTTGCCCTGGGCCATTGTCACGGCCGTTCTGGCTGCACTGGCCGCCGTCCCATGCTTCATGCGCGCGTTCCTGACACCTCTGCCCATGACCGGCGGGACCACGCTGGGGCTTTGGTATGGTACGGCGGCAGCAGTCTTGATGCTCTCCGTGGGCTTAGTGTTCGTGGCGCTGCGAGCGCGCGACCGGCGGTTGCCGCAGCCGGGATGGATTGCGGCCGTTGAGCAGTTGATTTGTGTTTTGTTGTGGCCGCTGCGAATGATACCGGCGTGGCGGAAGCAGCCGCGGGCGTTTTGGCTGCGCTTTCACGTCTGGTTCGGGCTGCTCAGCGTGGTGCTCGTTCTGTGCCACAGCGGCGTTCGGGCCGGCGGCTTGCTCACGATCGCGCTTTGGGTGCTGCTTGGGCTCATTGTGCTCTCCGGTGCGCTGGGGTTGCTGTTGCAGCAGTACTTGCCGGGTAGTCTCGCGCAGCAGGTTCCGCAGGAGGCGCCATTCGAGCAGCTTCCGCACTTATATCGTGGCCTTGCCGGGCGTGCCGATGAACTGGTGGTTCGCCTCGCGGCCATCGCCCCCGCCGAAACGAAAACGGAATTACTAGGCTTCCACACTGGTACATTGCGGCCCTATCTATTGGGCACCCCCAGCGGCTCGCCGCTGGCCACCGCCCTCTCTGCCGACGAGACGTTTTCCAAATTGCGGCTCATCACCGGTTGGTCGGTGGTCGAAGATCGTGCCGGAGAAGTTGAGAAATTCATTGGAGCGTTGGTGGAGCGCAAACTGGCCGACAAGGCCCTGAACCAGGTCCGCGATCTGTTCGCGCTCGAAAGCCCCGCGAAATTAGCGCAGGCTTGCAACGACTTGTTCAGCGCGGCCACACCACTGCAACCCGCAGAGTCGCAACAACTGGCTCGCCTCTGCCGCGACGCCTGGCTCGAAGACCTGGCGCGACTGTGCCGCAGCCGACGCGAATTTGCCGAGCAGGAGCGGTTGTCTTTCTGGCTGCACGGCTGGCTGGCGCTGGTCCATGTGCCGCTTTCGGCCGCGCTGCTGGTGCTCACCATTGCCCATATCGTGGCGTCTCTTTATTATTGACGTGCATGTCGCTTGCCGACCGATCGCCGAAGGCGCTTACCGACTCGCTGGAACTCGATTACTTCCGGCGGCAGCGGTGGCCGCGCCGATTGCGCACGTGGGCGGCCGTAGGCGCGGCCGTGCTGGCCGTCGTGGCCTTTATCGCCGCCGTAGGCGCCTCGGGCCAGCGCTCGTTTCAGGCGGGGCCAGTTGCCGAGCCGCATGCCGGCTTCGCCGATGATTGCGCCAAGTGCCACGGCGAATCGTTCCGCACGGCCAGCAAGTTCTGGACTTCGTCGCCGCATTTCGCCACACCCGATGCCGCCTGCTTGCACTGCCACGAAGCCGGGCGGCACGCTGCAAGGCAAACCGAAAACACCGGCACAAACGATCAGGCCAGCAACTGTGCCGGCTGCCACCGCGAGCACCTGGGCCAGTCGCTGGTGCGCTTGAGCGACCGATATTGCACCCAGTGCCACGCGAACTTGGCGCAGCACACCAGCGGCGGGCCGGCCAAGTATGCAAACACGATCCACGATTTCGCCGGACATCCGGAATTCGGCGCCTGGCGAAACGAACAGTTGAAGGATCCCGGCTCGATCCGCTTCAACCATCAGGTGCATCTGGCTTTACCAGCGACATTGCTGGATTCGGAGAAGCTTTCGGAAGCCGAACGCAAGGCACGGCGCGAGCGATTGGGAGAGATGGCGCCGGCCTTCGAGAACCTCAACCAACAGCAATGCCAGTATTGCCACGAGCCGGATGCGGGTCGCCGCTACATGAAGCCCGTCCGTTACGACAATCATTGCTCGACCTGCCACCCGCTGCGCGTTCCCATCGTCGCTTCGTGGACCGATGAGAAGTCCCGTAGTCTGGCCCTGGCAATTAGCGGCGAAAGGCTGCATCACCCCGGCCCTGGGCAAACGGCCGCGAATGTGCGCGGCGAATGCCTGGAGCACTTGTTCCGCTTTCTGGCCAAAGCGGGCACTCCGAGTGCAATGAAGCAGGAACCGGCGCGGCCGCCGATCTTGGATCGGCCATTAACGAACACGGACCGCTCTTGGGCCGAAGCGCGCCGGGCTGAAATCGAGCGCATCCTCTACCGGCCGCAGTCGGAATTCGCGCGGGTCAACGACACGGTGCTTTGGAGCCAGGCCGGCTGCGCCTACTGCCATCAGGAAAAAACAGCGCCGGACCAGCGGCCCAATGGCCTGCCCGAATACGAGCCGCCCCAACAACAGAGCCGCTGGTTTCCGCATGCCGAATTCAACCA
>DATGHS010000523.1:0-16720 GCA_035307785.1 Gemmataceae bacterium | reverse complement strand
AATCATCATTGGCATAACGGTTCTGCCCTTGCAGTGAAACTTCCTGCTCTCGGGGCCACTGTGCACCGCTTCGCAGGTACTCCTCCATTAACGAGGCGCGCCGGATCGCATGCTCGCAATACCGGCGGGCCATAGTCACCGAACGCTTCGCTGCCTCGGACTGCATTCTGTCCAGCTCGTCTATTTGCGCCACTGCTTTTTCAATCGATGCGCGGGATGATTGCAGATTCCTCACCGCGGCCGCGATTTCATCAGCATTGCGCGCTGCAACCGGCATGTCGTGAAGCCTCTCTGCCTCCTGATATGCAGCCTCGGCATCCTTATGCACGTCGCTCAGAATTGGGGCAAGATCACGGTTGAGCCTACCAACTTCTTTGGGATTAGGACGATCGTTGTCGTCTTTCTCTTGGCGTACCTGCCTCGGAACTCGCCCCAAACGACCAGTATCCCTGGCCCGCACCACCGCGCCGATACACACAAGCGGCAACAGCGGCACCAACAGGAGGAAAACCCATCGCACCGGCCCACGGCTGAATCGATGCGTGTTGAGCAGCACCGACGCCGCAAAGCCCGCCGCACCGCCGCCGAAATGCGCGCCCCAGCTGATTCCGGGCAAAAAACTAATGACCGCGTTGATGATCAGCACCGTAACCAGTTGCCGCATCCATTCGGAGACGAGTCGTTGCGGCAGATGCCGGCGATTCAGCATCAGCCACGCCGGCAGGCAGGCGAGTACGCCCCAGATTGCGCCAGAAGCGCCGGCCGATGGCGCCCCGCCGCTCGTCAACACGGCCGCACAACTGCCACATAAACCCGCGACCAGGTAAATCGTCAGATAGCGCCAATGTCCCCAAATCTGTTCGGCCAGCCGGCCCACAACCCAGAGCGCGTACATGTTCATGCCGATGTGCATAATGCCGTAATGCACAAAGCAGCACGCAAGCAAGCGCCACCACTCGCCTTTCACCAGGTCCGCGCCCGACAACGAGCCGATTTTGTGTGCTGTTTGCAAATCGCCGCCCATAAAACTGAGGTACTGATCCGCACGGCGGTCTTGCTTCGCGATCAAGAAGCCGATCCCGAACACCAGGACGTTCAGCGCAATCAAAACCTGCGTCACCCGCGGGGCTAGCGGGTAGGCCAGGCTGTTGCGAATCGCTTCGCCCCGGCTCCACGGCGTCCCATCTAAGTCTGGTTCTTGCGGCGCGACTTGATTGATAACTGGGATTTGTCCGGCCCGAATGTATGCGAGTAGCCGTGGCGACTGAAGGACGGCTTGACCATTCGGCGTGAGGCGATAACCCTGGCCCTTTCCCGAAACCCATTCGGTCAATTCGATCAATCTGGCGAGGCGCAGCTGGTCCAGTGCTTCGTCGAGCTGCGCCCGGTCCAGGCCCTTCGCGCGCGCGAAATCCGCCGGATACCAGGGGGACGGCGCGGCCTGCGCGCAGAGTTTCAGAATTCCCTCATACGGCGCCGCCGGCGAATCGCTCATTGCAGCATTGTCCTTTCCTGGTTTCTCACGGACATTATGGGGATTTTCGCATATCTTGTCGATCAAGCGAGGATGCTATGCTGGAAATTCAGGCGGAAATTACCGAAGCGCTGCGGGACGGTAGGCCTGTCGTGGCCCTGGAATCGACGCTGATCGCGCACGGCTTGCCTTACCCGGCCAACCAGGAGACGGCCGTCGCCGCCGAAGCGACGATTCGGGCCGAAGGCGCTGTGCCGGCCACCATCGCGGTTTGGAACGGCCGGCCGAAAATCGGTCTGACTTCTGCCGAAATCGAAGAGTTGGCGCAGCGCAAGGACATTGTGAAAGCCAGCAGTCGCGATCTCGCTTCCGCGATTGCCGAGAGACACACGGCCGCGACTACCGTGGCTGCGACCATGCGGCTGGCCCACATGGCTGGGATTCGTGTATTCGCCACCGGCGGCATCGGCGGCGTGCACCGCGGGGCCGAACATTCCTTCGACATCTCCGCCGATTTGATAGAACTCGCGCAAACGCCGATGGCGGTTGTTTGTGCCGGCGCCAAGAATCTGCTCGACGTGGCGAAAACGCTGGAACTGCTGGAAACACTGTGCGTGCCGGTGATTGGCTACGAGACCGACCAGTTTCCCGGCTTCTACGTCCACTCGACGGGGCTTCCGGTTTCCGGCCGCGTGAATTCAGCCAAATACGCGGCCGAACTTATCAGGGTGCACTGGGAAATGGAAGGGAAGGGCTTCTTGCTCGCCCAACCGGTGAACGCCGAGAGTGCCTTATCGACCGACGAATGGAATCTGGCCCTTGTGGAGGCCGAACGCCGAACCGCGGATGTTCAGGGACCAAACGTCACGCCCGCGCTGCTGGCAGAGCTGGCTCGAATAACGAACGGAAAGACGGTTCAGATCAACCGGGAGTTAATCATCGCCAACGCGCGGCTGGCGGCTGAGGTGGCCAAATGCCTTGCCGCTTGCGGCTAAGCCGGTATTCCAAACAGCGGCCCGAACTTCGCCTTCAGATACTCGACAAACGGCCGGTGGCTGAGCGTTTTGCCGGTGATGCGTTCGCACAGAACCTTCGCTCGATAATGCTGTCCCAAATGGTGAATCTTTTCATTCAGCCACTTCTTTAGGCGCTCGAATTTGCCGGCCCGAAAATCGGCATCCAATTGTGAGCCGGAAAGATCCTTGCGCGCCTGTTCCATGAACTGCGCGGCATACAGATTCCCAAGCGTGTATGTGGGGAAGTAACCTAGTCCGCCGAAGCTCCAATGAATGTCTTGCAAACAGCCTTGTGCGTCGTTCGGCGGCGTGATGCCGAAGAGCTTGCCGAAGCGCTCGTTCCACACCGCCGGCACGTCGGCCACTTTCAGATCGCCGGTCAGCAGCGCCTGCTCCATTTCGAAGCGCAAGATGATATGCAGGTTGTACGTTGCCTCGTCGGCCTCCACGCGAATAAACGACGCCTGTACGTCGTTAATCGCAAACATAAAGTCATCGAGCGACACACCAGCCAGCGTTTGCGGAAACGTATTGGCCGCCAGCGGGAAAAAGTGCTCCCAGAACGGCCGGCTGCGGCCGACCTGGTTCTCCCACAACCGCGATTGCGATTCATGAATGCCGAGCGACGCCGCAGTGCCCAATGGCGTGCCGAAATGTTCGGCGGGCAGGTTCTGCTCGTAGATCGCGTGGCCCGATTCGTGCAAGACGCCAAAAAACGACTCGTTGAAATGTTTCGGATTGTACCGCGTGGTAATCCGGCAATCGCCAGGGCCGATGCCCGAGCAGAACGGGTGCGTGGTGACATCAAGCCGCCCGGCCTGAAAATCAAAGCCGATCTTGTCGGCCGCCATTCGCCCAAAGAATTCTTGTGACGGTACCGGAAATTCCCGATGCAGAATCTCGCGATTCGGCTTCTTTCCGGACGAAAGGATCGCCGCCACCAGTGGCGTTAAGTCTTTAGCCAGATCCGCAAACAGCGAACGAATCTCTTCCGTCGTCGCACCAGGCTCGAATTCATCAAGCAGGGCATCGTATGGGTGCTTCTTGAAACCGACCGCCTCGGCCTCGCGGCGCTTCAGCGCGACGATCTTCTCCAGCCACGGCCGAAACTTTGCGAAGTCCGAATTGGCCCGCGCATCGGTCCACACTTGCTGTGCCTGCGTTGTGACACGAGCAATCTCTTCAACGAGATCGGACGGCAACTTCACCGCCCGGTCATACGAACGGCGAATTTCGCGCAGGTTCGCCGCCTGCATTTCATCCGGCTTCGCCTTTTCGGCTTGGGCCAGAAGCTGGCCGACCTTTGGATCAGTCGTCATCTGATGGCACATCTTCGCAATTAGCGCCATCTGCTCGGCTCGATGGGCGGAGCCGTTGCGCGGCATGTAGGTCCGCTCGTCCCAGCCGAGCACCGAACCGCAGGAGCTCAGAATCGCGGCTTCCTTCCAGCGGCGAATCAGGTCATCGTAAGCGGGCATAATTGTTGCTCCCTACAAGTCTTATTGGCCTCCGCGATGCTTCAAAGTCTAATGGGACGAATTCATTCAGTGCGCGGAATATGCCGGAGACCCCGACGGGGTTCGATTTCCTAGCTCAGGGTTGCCGCGCTTCACAGCTACGGCGGTTGCCTACGGCTGCACACCTAGTTCGGTCAGAATGAACGCCATGTCGAAGGCCAACTCCTTGAAGCGGTCGTACCGGCCGGACGAGCCGCCGTGGCCGCCGGCCATGTTGATGCGAAACAAAAGCGGATTGTGATCGGTTCGCGTCGCGCGCATCTTGGCCACGTACTTCGCCGGTTCCCAGTACATGACCTGGCTGTCGTTGAGCGACGTCGTCACCTGCATCGCTGGGTATGCCTTGGCCGCGATGTTGGTGTAAGGGCAGTAGGTCTTGATATAGTCGTACTCGCTCTTGATCTTTGGATTGCCCCACTCCAGGAACTCCGGGACCGTGAGCGGCAACGATTCGTCGAGCATGGTGTTCACCACATCGACGAAGGGCACGTTCAGCACGGCGGCCTTGCACACGTCGGGCCGCAAGTTCAGGACGGCGCCCATCAGCAAACCGCCGGCGCTGCCACCCTGGATCGCCAGGCGTTCGTGCGACGTGTATTTATGGTCCACCAGATAATCGGCGCAGGCTATGAAATCGGTAAACGTGTTTTTCTTGTGCATCATTTTGCCGTCGTCGTGCCAGGCCTGGCCCATGTCGCCACCGCCGCGGATATGGGCCCAGGCCACCACGAGGCCGCGGTCCAGAAGGCTCAAGCGGGGAGCTTGAAACGCAGCCGGAATTGAAGACCCATACGACCCGTAGCCGCTCAGGTAGCACGGGGCGCTGCCATCGAGCTTTACATCCTTGCGGTAGACAATAGAGATCGGGATCTTCACGCCATCCTTGGCCGTCGCGAAGACGCGCTCCGATTTGTATTGCGAAGGATCATAGCCGCCGAGCACTTCGGTTTGCTTCAGCAACTTGCGTTCCTTCGTTGTGAAGTTGTACTCGTAGATTGAGGGCGGTGTGACGAGGGAGGTGTAGCTGAAGTGGAAGAGGGTCGTATCGAATTCGGGATTCGCACTTCCGGACACCGAATACACAGGCTCTGGGAAAGTGATGCGCTCCGATTGGTGCCTGGCGAAATCGTAAACTGCCAGCTGCGTTAGCCCCTGTTCGCGCTCAGAAATCACCGCATAATTCGCAAACAGATTGATTGCCTCCAGCATTACACCCGGCCGATGCGGAATGAACTCGGTCCAGTTGGCGGGCTCCTTCACCGGTGCCGTGACGAGCTTGAAATTCTTGGCATCCTTGTTGGTGCGAATATAGAAGAGGCCGTCGCGGTGATCGACGTTGTAGCGGTGTTCATTCTCGCGCGGCAGCACAATTTGAAACGCACTATCCGGTTGATCGCTGGGCAGATAGCGCGCTTCGCTGGTGAGCGAACTGGCGGAATTCGAAAAAATGAATTTACGATCGTGCGAGCGATGCACCGAAAGACGATACAGTTCGTCCTTTTCTTCGCAAAGAAGCTCGTCCTTGCTGTTGCCGAGACGATGACGGTAGAGCCGATAGGGCCGCTTGGCGTGATCGTCGGTCACGTAGAAGAGCGTTTTGTTATCAGCCGCCCAGGCTGCGCTACTGATCTTTTCAATGTGATCGGGCAAAATTTCGCCGCTGCGCAGGTCTTTGACCGACAGCTGGAACTCGCGAAACCCAGTTTCGTCGGTGGCGAATGCGAGCCAGTTGCCGTCGTCGCTCACGTGCATCATGCCGAGGCCGAGGAACTTCTTTCCCTTGGCCAGTTCATTGCCATCAAGATAAACCTCCTCCGCGCTGTTCATGCTGCCCTTGCGCCGGCAATTAATGGGGTATTGTTTGCCTTCTTGCGTCCGCGTGTAGTACCACCAGCCGCCTTCCTGATACGGCACACTCAGATCGGTTTGTTTGATCCGGCCGACGATCTCCTTGTACAGTCGGTCGGGCAGGCCATTCCACTTTGCAGTGACCGCTTCGGTGTAAGCATTTTCCGCACGCAAATAGTTCAGCACGTCTTCGCTTTTCTTGTCGCGCAGCCAATAGTAATTGTCGACGATCTTGTCGCCGTGCAACTCGGTCTCACGAGGCACCTTCTTGGCCACGGGAGGGGCCGGAAGCGAAGCCTTGTCATCGGCCCGTAGTACGGACCAGTTGAAAAGCAAGACCGCAGAAACGAGCAAACCAAGACGTCGGTACATGGGCCTACCTCTTGATGAAATGAAGGGCTTGATAGGGAGAGTCTGGAAGGAAGTGTACGTACTTCAAGGAGCAAGGCCACGAGAATATGGCAAAACGATGCAAGCGCGCCATGCAGGCGCGCTTGCGCGATGAGCGAAGTAGGCGATTATGCCGGCTGCAAATGGCTCATCGAGTAAAACTGCGGTTGTTCCAACGGCAGGCGCGAGACGCTTTGCACTTTGTCCGGATCCGGCAACCGCATGAGTCGGCGCTGAGCCAGAGCAGAGACGCCGATCACTTTTAGCGCCGTACAGGCCAGCAGACGCATGTCGAGCCAAAGGTTATAGCGGCGGACGTAGTAGAGATCGTACGACAGCTTGCGGCGCACCGTGGCGGTGCTGGTGTCGGCCGGGAGCTGCACCTGGGCCAGCCCCGTGACGCCCGGCTTGATCAGCAGCCGTTGCCGGTAGCCGGGAATCGCTTCTTCGAGGCTAGGAATTAGTTCCGGCCGCTCGGGTCGCGGGCCCACCAAACTCATATGGCCGCGCAGCACATTGAACAATTGCGGCAATTCATCGAGATGAGTGTTGCGCAGGAAACGGCCAAAGCGCGTGATGCGCGGATCGCCGGGCGTGGACCAGCGGGCGCCGGTATGCCGCTCGCAGTCGTGAATCATCGTGCGAATTTTATAGAGCCGATAGGGCCGGCCGTGCTGGCCGAGGCGCACTTGCACATAAAACGCCGAGCCCTTCGAGGTCAGCTTTACGAGGAGGGCGGCCAGCGCGATCACCGGGAGAGCGAACGGCAACAGCAAAATCGCAACGGCGTAATCGATCACGACTTTGGCACGGGCATACCAATGATCGTCGCGTGATTCTTCGGGGGGGATGAAATGGGGCAGGTACTTCAGACGCCAGGAAAATTTTTGTACTTTCTCGGCAACGCTGAGCATGTTCCTGTTTCCGTTTGTAGGAGAAGTGGGAACCACCCGCACGCACGCATCCAGCCGCGGCAAGTTGCTCATGGGAGGCGCCACTCGTCCAAGTCCATTTGGATTCATGCCCGCATTGGCGGTCGGCATTGGGCGTCGTCGCCAACCAACCCAGTTTTTCTAACCTGCGGGCACGAGTTCACGAGCATCCGGTTCCTTAACGCAAAACGAATGCCGTGATTGCTCAACGCAACCGCCTCGTCCGGAATGCAGGAATTCCGCCCGATTCTTGCTGCTTTGGCCAGTGAAGTTTGCAACTTCGCTGCTGAAGCTACTCAACTTGGCCTGCTTGCCGGATTGCGGTTCTTCGCCCAGACTGCCAGCGGTTGGCATTCTTGCAAAGGGGCCGTGTAAATTCGGGATAACGATTTTACAAAACCGCGAAGTTCGGACCGGCGGGCGACAAGGCGGGCATTTGAGGCTGCTTGTCGAAAACAGGGACAATCGCTATAGTTATGTATTCGGCAATTTGGGCGAGGAGATGTGAGGGATAAATAATGGGCATGCAGTGCGCGATTTGCGGCAAGAAGCCGGTGCTGGGCAATCAGATCACTCGCCGCGGTAAGGCGAAATACCTGGGCGGCGTGGGCCGCAAGGTCACAGGCATGACCCGCCGCACCTTCAAGCCCAACTTGCAGCGGATTCAGATCACCAAAGACGGCACGGTAATGACGGCCAAGGTCTGCGTGAAGTGCATTCGCAGCGGCGCCGTGCAGCGGCCCGTGAAGCGCAAGGCGTTCCAAATGCCGACCCTTTAGATCGCCGCTTGCGGCGATGTGTCGATTCGAGTTCATCGTCATGGCCATCGAAAAGGAACAAGTCCAATGGGTGGCGACATTGGCCCGGCTCCAACTCAGTGATGCCGACCTGGCCAAGATGACCCAGCAACTCTCCGCGATCCTGGAATACGTCGATCAATTGAAGAAGGTGCCTACGGACGGCGTCGAACCGCTGGCGCATCCTCTCAAGGTCAGCAACGTATTCCGCGACGACGCGCCGGTTCCGTCGCTTACGGTCGATGCGGCTCTCGCCAACGCGCCGGACCGCACGGGCGACTTCTTCGGCGTGCCGCCGATTCTGGATTAGGTTGCTAAGCCGCAAGCGGCTCAGATCGGAACCCCACATGACAGGCATCGAACGCACTGCGCTGGAATTGTTGCAAGCCCAGGCTCAAGGCGAGACGGCCGAAGCCATCACGCAATCTTTTCTGCAAGCTATCAAACAGCGCGATCCGCACGTGAAGGCATTTTTGCACGTGGATGAAGCCGCGGCGCTGGAGCAAGCACGCGCGGTCGATGCCAAGCGCAAAAAAGGCCAGCCGCTCGGCAAATTGGCCGGCGTGCCCGTGGCGATCAAAGACGTGCTCTGCACCAACGGTCAGCCGACGACCTGCGGCAGCAAGATCCTGCAATACTTTGTCCCGCCGTACGATGCCCACGTCATCACGGAATTGAAACAAGCCGACGCGGTGTTGATCGGCAAGACGAATATGGATGAATTCGCGATGGGTTCATCCACGGAGAATAGTGCCTTCTTTACGACCCGCAACCCTTGGGACTTGGAGCGTATTCCGGGCGGTTCCTCCGGCGGCTCGGCAGCGGCCGTCGCGGCCTGCGAGGCGCCGCTCTCCTTGGGCAGCGACACCGGCGGCTCGATCCGCCAACCCGCGAGCCTGTGCGGCATCGTGGGCATGAAACCGACCTACGGCCGGGTTTCGCGCTATGGCCTGGTTGCCTTCGCCAGTTCGCTCGATCAGATTGGCCCATTCACACACGACATGTCGGACTGCGCGCTCATCATGGAAGTGCTGGCCGGCCGCGACGCCCGTGACAGCACGAGCATCAACCAGCCCGTGCCGCCGTATTCGAAGACTCTGGATCAGCCCGTCAAGCCGTTGACCATCGGCGTGGCAAAGGAGTACTTCAGCGAAGGCCTCGACAAGGAAGTGGAAAAAAGCATTCGCGATGCGCTCAAGGTTTATGAATCGTTCGGCGCGAAAGTGAAGGAGGTCTCACTGCCCAACAGTCCGTACGCCGTGGCGGTATACTACCTCGTGGCTACGGCCGAGGCATCGAGCAACCTGGCCCGCTACGACGGCATGCATTACGGCTACCGGACGAAAAAGCTCGATCCGGCGCTAGTCGAAAAGCAAGGCGCGATGATCGCCACCTTCATGCAGTCACGCGGCGAAGGCTTCGGCAAGGAAGTGCAGCGCCGCATCATGCTCGGCACCTACGCACTATCCAGCGGCTACCATGATGAATATTATGGGAAGGCTCTGAAAGTGCGCCGTCTCATCAAGGATGACTTCGACCGAGCATTTGCCGAATGCGACGTGGTGATGGGGCCGACTTCGCCCACCGCGGCATTCAAGATCGGCGAAAAGGCCGACAACCCGCTCGCAATGTACCTGTCCGACATTTACACGATCAGTTGCAACCTGGCCGGCATCGCGGGGATCAGCATTCCGTGCGGCTTCACGAAGTCGGGCCTGCCGATCGGCCTGCAAATCCTGGCCGCGCCTTTTGAAGAGGAAAAGCTGCTGCGCATCGCAAGGATGCACGAAACGGCCAGCGGCTGGCACACCAAGCGGCCGAAGATGTAGAATGCAGTCATGAGCACATTAACAATAATTCCGCCTGCCGGGCACGCTTTACCTCAGTGGCAGCGACTGCTGACGATTGCCGATGTTGCGGCTTTGCCTTCGCATTTACCCTCTGGAGACGTGAAGTATGAACTCGATAACGGGAGGCTGATCATCATGCCGCCGCCGGGGGCCGATCACGGTATTGGACAAGGCAAAATCTACCATCACCTACTTGTCCAAGGCCAATTTCAGGGCCATGGCAAGGCGTTTGCCGAAGTCGGAGTTGTGCTAGGGCGAAATCCGGACAGTCTTGTTGGCGCTGACAATGCATTTGTTTGCACACGGTCTTTGCCCATCAGGAAATCGACGGAAGGTTATCTTGAAACGATCCCCGAGCTGATTGCCGAAGTCCGGAGTAAAAATGATACAAACAAGAAAATTGAAGATAAGGTGGCGGCTTATCACCGCGCGGGTGTGGTCGTCGTCTGGGTTCCCGATCCCGCCACATGCACGTTGACGGTTTACCGGGCTGCCGAACAACCGGTTGACCTCAAGGCCGATGACTTGCTTACCTTTCCGGACTTGATCCCCGGATTTCAAGTTGCGGTTCGCGACTTGTTCGACAGTTGACCCGACTATTGAACACAGTAAAACCATTGCCGCTTGCAGTTTCGCCGGCGTAGCCGCAAGCGGCAATTCGTCACGGCATCACCAACACCTGCACGCCGCTTGGCATCGTTTTCGTTCTGTACAATCGCTGCGTCGCCTTCTGGAAATCACTTTCATTCGCAAACGCAATATTCTCGACAAACGTCTGCGGGTTGCGGTCCACCAATGGGAACCAGGTGCTTTGCACCTGGATCATGATCCGGTGGCCGGGGCGGAACGTGTGGCAAATGTCTTCCATCGTGAATTGAATCGATGTCGGCTCATTCGGTACGAACGCCTCGGGCTTCTCGAAGCTTTTGCGGAAGCGGCCACGGAAGACATCGCCGCGGATTAGTTGCTGATAGGCGCCCCAGTTCGGGCCTCTGGGATCGGACTCCGGCAAGTCGTCCGGGTAGACGTCGATCAATTTCACAATCCAATCCGAATCGGTGCCCGAAGTCGACACGTGCAGTTTCGCCTGAAATGGACCTACCAAGGTTACATCTTCAGTTAGAACGTCCGTCTGGTACACCAAGACGTCAGGCCGGCGGCCCATTTGCCGCTGGTCGCCCACCATGTATTCAGGCGCCATGCCGATAGCGGTGCGTTCGTAATACGGCACAGGTTTGGCCGGGTCGCTGATGTATTCATCGAACCCGTGTTTCTCGTCGGCCGAAGCGGACGGCGTTTCGCTGAGCTTGCCTGCTTCTTGAAAATACAGCGTCTTCGATTTCGCATTTTTGGGCGGCCAGGCGTCGTATTGCCGCCAAACATTGGTCCCGGTCTCGAAGACCCAGGCTTCCGGATATTTGCCGTCGCCTTTGCCCTTCAAGTGATACTCGAAAAATGGCAGTTCGATCTTCTCCTGAAAGAACTTCGAAGTCTTCGCGTTGAAGCGAACATCGCCCAGGTGATCGCCCCCATCGCCCCGGCTCCAGCCACCGTGGTTCCAAGGACCCATCACCAGCGTGTTGCGGCAATCGGGGCTGTTCTTTTCCACATTGCGGTAAGTTTCCAGCGCGCCGAAGAGGTTCTCGGCATCGAACCAGCCGCCCACGGTCATCACGGCCGGGCGGATGTTCTTCAAATGTGGCCGCAGATTGCGCGCTTGCCAGAATTCGTCGTAATTCGGATGCTGCGTGACCTCGTTCCAGAACGCAACCTGTCCCTTGAAGTATTTCTTGTCGGCATTCGCCAGCGGACCCAGATTCAGGAAGAACTGGTAGCCATCCGGAGTCTCGTGATCGAAGCGCATATGGCTGTACTTCTTCTCCGGCTCTGGCCGGGGCTTGCCGAAGTTGGCCATAAAGTTGAAGCAATGCGGCAGCATGAGCGCGCCGTTGTGGTGCCAGTCGTCGCCCATGAACCAGTCGTTGATCGGGGCTTGCGGCGAGGATGCCTTCAGGGCCGGATGGGCGTCGATCATGCCGGCGGCCGTGTAGAAACCGGGGTAAGAGATTCCCCACTGGCCAACTCTGCCGTTGTTGTTCGGTACGTGCTGCACCAGCCATTCGATGGTGTCGAACGTATCGCTGGCTTCGTCGATATCCTTCGGGCCGTTTTTAGCGGCGTTGTGGGGCCGCATATTCACGTACTCGCCTTCCGACATCCAGCGGCCGCGCACGTCTTGGTTCACGAGGATGTAGCCTTCTTTCCAGAAGTACGGCGACGGTCCAAGGTGATCCGGATAGCGATCAATCCCATACGGGGCGCAGCTGTACGGCGTGCGCATCATCAGAATCGGAAATTTCTGCGATTGGTCCTTGGGGACGTACACGGCGGTGAACAGCTTGACGCCGTCGCGCATGGGGATGCGGTACTCGTACTTGGTGTAGCGCTCCTTGATTTCATCTTCGGGCTTTTGCGCCAGCGCCAGAGTTGGTACCAAGAGCAGGAATAGAAGAGCATTATGAGCAGATCGCATGGGGTTTCTCTCGAGGACAAATGAGGGAACTGATGGGCATCTTCCGCACTCCAATAAGCAGCGGCAAGTGCTAATTGGATCGCATTTGTTCAGTGACACAAGTTTTGAATGTAGCGTAATTCATCAGAATTCCGATTCGCGGCCACCGAAATTCTGGCGAATTCCGCTACGGTGCGCAGGAGTGCCTGTAAGAAGATCGTCAGTCGCCCGCAATCCTTCCCTCCAGAGGTTCGCGATGAATTCTCCCTTCCCCGCGTCGAACGGCGCGGTCCAACCACCCGAGCGGCGCGTGGCGCCGCGTTACCAGCCCGCCTACGGCACAGTTTGCCAGCTTGAAGAGATTGGCGCGAGCGACTCAACCTTTGTCGGCCTGGTCTGGAACATTTCCAAGACCGGCATGAGCATGCTGGTGGGCAGCCCGTCGAAAGCAGGCTCGGAGTTGCCGGGCAAGCTGAGCACCGAAGCCGGCAAACATACGCTGGCCGTGGTGCTGCGCGTCATTCATATCCGCCTGATTCAGACCGGCGACTACTTTGTAGGGGCGCAGTTCGCGAGCCCGTTGAAGGCAGAGGAGATGCAGTTCTTTCTGCTGCCCGAGCAAAGAAATCGAGCTATGTAAGGCGCTGGAGTAAGTATAATGCGGCGAAACCGCACTACGTGTAGTTCCGCGCGCCAATAGTCGATTGCAGCTGGCCAGCCACAGGAGGCGGAAATGATACGCCAGATTTTTTGGTCAATGGTATTGCCCATTCTTCTCGTCGGCTCGTGCCCTGCGGCGCGAGCAGATGACATCTCGAAGGAACAGCGCGCCAAACTGGAACAGCAGGTGGTGCAACTGAACAAAGAGGGAGCGCAGCTAGTCGCGGAAAGTAAGTTTGCGCAAGCAACCGAGCCCTTCCGCCAGTCCTTAACCATGAACGAGCGGCTTTATCCCGAGAAAGAGTTTCCGAATGGCCACGAGAACCTGGCGGCCAGCTTGAACAACCTTGGCATCGCGATGGCTCGAACAGGTGATTTGCCCAAAGCCAAATCGTACCTGGAGCGCTGCGTGGCCATGAACGAGCGGCTCTACCCGGAAAAAGAGTTCCCGCGCGGTCATGCTCAGTTGGCGGAAAGCATTCACTCACTTGCGCAGATCCTCAAAGATATGGGCGAACCGGCGAAGGCGCTGCTTCTTTATCAGCGCGCGCTCACGATGCGCGAGAAGCTCTATCCCAAGTCCGAATTTCCGCGCGGGCATGCCGAACTGGCCACGAGCATCGCCAATCTCGGTTTCTTGCTGGATGAGATGGGGCAGTTGCCGAAGGCCCGCCCGTACTACGAGCGCGCCCTGGCCATGTACGAGGCCCTCTATCCCGAAAAGGAGTTCCCCTCGGGCCATCCGGATTTGGCACTGAGCATCCATAACCTGGCTTACCTGCTGGCGGAGATGGGCGACTTTCCGAAAGCATTGACTTTTTTCGAGCGCGCATTGGCCATGCGCGAAAGATTATATCCCAAGAAAGAATTTCCCAACGGCCACGAACTCCTGGCCATCAGTCTCGACAGCATGGCGGGAGTTTTGGAAGCAATGAAAAAGCGCGACGAGGCGCTGGCGTACCTCGAACGCTCGCTGGCGATGCGACAGAAGTTGTACCCCGAAGCGCGGTTTCCCCAGGGACTCGCGGAACTGGCGCAAAGCAATTACAACCTGGGGCGGTTGCTGGCCGAACTGGGCCAGCGGTCGAAGGCGTTGCCGTTTCACGAACGAGCATTGGCGCTGCGCGAACGGCTGTATCCTCCAGCCCAGTTTCCGCGCGGCCACGAGGAGATTGCCCTCTGCCTGAATAACCTGGGCGCCCTGTTCAACGAAATGGGCGACCAGACGGGGGCAATGCACTATTACGAGCGCGATCTGGCCATGTGCGAAAAGCTGTATCCGGAAGACGGCGCTGCCGAGGGCCAGGCGGTCTTGGCCGGCAGTCTCAACAATTTGGCCGCGCTGCTTACCGATATGGGTGACCATGCCCGCTCGGTGCCGTTGTACGAGCGTGCCTTGAAGATTCGCGAGCGGCTTTATCCGGAAAAGTCGTTTCCTCGTGGTCATCCGGAATTGGCGATCAGCCTCAACAACTTGGGCCATGCCCTGGCCGACGTGGGCAGCCTCGGACAAGCCCGTGTTTTGCTCCAACGTTCGCTGGCCATGTACGAACGCCTGTTCCCCGAAAAGCAATATCCACGCGGCAATCCCGATTATGCGGCAGCGCTGAATGTGATGGGCCACGTGCTCAGCACCGCCGGCGAGTTTCCGGCGGCATTGCCGTATTATGAGCGCTCGCTGGCGATGCGCGAACGGTTGTTTCCGGAAAAAAACTTCCCCCGCGGCCATAATGACCTGGCCGTCAGTTTGAATAACCTCGGCCATCTGATGATCGATATGGGCGAGCCGGCCAAAGCGATTCCGTACTACGAGCGCTCCCTGGCCATGCGCGAAAAACTGTATCCCACGAACCAGTTCCCCCGCGGGCACCAGAAATTGGCCGGGGCAATCAACAACCTTGCCTACGTGCTGATGTCCTTGAGTCAGCAAGAGAAGGCGTTGTCGTACTTCGACCGGGCGCTGCGGATGGAAGAAGCGCTCTATCCGGAGAAAGATTTCCCGATTGGCCACCCGGACTTGGCCCTGGCCCTGAACAACATGGGCTATATCCTCATGGCCACGGGTCGATTCAACGATGCGCTGCCACTCTTGCGCCAGGCCCTGGCCATGCGCGAACGGTTGTACGCGCAGAACGATTATCCGCGTGGCCATCCGCTGCTCGCAAGCAGTTGCAGCAACGTCGCCGTCTTGTTGGAGCGCCTGGGCAAATACGAAGAGGCGCTGCCCTATCATCAGCGAGCAGTGGCGATGTTGGAGCAACTTTTTCCTGAGAAGGATTATCCACACGGTCATCGCGACCTGGCCCGCGGCTTGTTCGCGCTTGGGACCAATCTGGCGGCGTCCGGAGATTATGCCAAAGCTTTGCCGATCATCGAGCGCAACCTCGTCATGCGCCAACAGATGGCCGACGATTATGCCGCGGGCGCCAGTATGGCCGAGGCGGTGGCTTTCAATTCCGAACTGCCGGTGGCCCGCAGTGCCTACCTGTGGGTGACACAGAATTCCAAACTTGCAGATGCCGATGTTTACCAGCGCTTGTGGCAAACGCGCTCGTCGCTGAGCCGGGCTTTCGCGGCGCGCCACGAGGCGGCTCGCCTGGCGGCTGCTCAGTCTCACGAAGGACGCGCGATCGCCGCCCAGCTCCAGGACGTGCAACGTCAACTCCACGCACTGCTCCTGCGACCGCTCGACACAGACCCCAAACGCCAGGCTGACCGGGACCGCCGTTTGCGCGAACTGACCGACAGCCGCGATCAACTGGAGCGGAAGCTCATTCCGTTTTTGCCGCAAACTGCCCGCTATCAGGAACTGGCGCTCATGGGCCCCGCCGATTTGGCTCGTGCCTTGCCGGCCGGGGCGGCCTTCCTCGACTTCTTCCGCTACGCTCTTCCGAAGTCCAAGAGCCAGGGGTCGGCGGATCATTATGTTGTCTTCATTATTTGCTCCGGTCAGCCGGCCCGGCGAGTGGAACTGGGCGAAGCCGCGCCCATTGATCGGGAACTCGACTCATGGCGGCGAGCGGTCGAACAACGCGAAAACAGTCCGGCAGCCGGCACTTTGCGCAAATTGCTGTGGGAAAGCATTGCCAGGCAACTGCCGCAAAACACGCGAACGCTGTACCTTGCACCCGATGGCAACCTGGCCCGGCTTCCCTTTGCTGCCTTGCCGGGCGCCACGCCGGAATCGATTCTGCTGGAGGAAATGACCGGCAGCATTGCAGTGGTGCCGCATGGCCCGTTCCTCTTGGAGCATCTGCGCTTCCCCGACCGCTTCGCGGGTCCCGAGCGGCTGCTCGCCGCAGCGGCGGTTCGCTACGACCGGCCCGATAACCACGCCGACAAGCCCTGGCCGTATTTGCCGGGGACCGAAATGGAATGGAAGCGCGTCCGCGATTTGGCCGGCGAGCGCGCGACAACGATTTTGGCCGGTTACGATGCCATGCCCGCTGCACTATTGGAAGCGTTGCCGAAGGCCCGCTATGCCCATTTGGCCACGCATGGCTTTTTCGACGAGAGCGCATTGGAAACCGAGCGCAAGCGCGCCAAGGAACAATGGGCGAATTGGCAGTATCAACCACAGCAGGTGACGGAGCAGGTGGGCGTTGGCGGCCGCAGTCCATTGGGTTACGTCGGCATCGTCTTGTCCGGGGCCAATGTCCCCGAACGAACGGGCAAGGAAGCGGGCATTGTAACCGGGGAATCGTTGCTCGAGTTGCCATTGGAG
>DATGHS010000522.1:0-3443 GCA_035307785.1 Gemmataceae bacterium | reverse complement strand
TCGACCCGGTCGGTGTATCCGGCCGCGAGAAAAGCGAGCACGGCAAGGCCGGTGCCGGCCACGCGGCTCTTGGTCGTGCCGTCGGTTGCCCAACTGCCTCGTAGCGGATCTTTCTCATCGCCCTTGTGCTGTTGTTTGGCCAACCATTTCAGGCCGCGAGCCACGGCGTCTTCCGATGCCTGGTTGCCGCCGTCGGCCAGAAGGCCCGCCCCCACCCTCCTGAAACCGGCGCGGCTGGGAAAGCCAGCCTCAAACTTGCCGTTCAGGTGGGGGGTCCAGCCGCGCCTCTCTATCGCGATTCCCTTGGGAGCCGAAGCGGACGCAAGTACCTTGACCTCGATGTTGCGGAATTCGACGTTCTGGTTGTCTACGTGCAAACCGATTTGGCCGCCTCCGGCGGCGTTCTTGTCATCCACGTAATCCGTCAACGACCTGTCATTTACAATGATGTTGAGGCGATTTTCCACCGCCCGGATTTCCAGCTTGATCCACTGGTCCAGCGGCTCCGCAATTCCTTCTTGCAAAACATTGGCGCGATTAGGGTCGCGCTGCGCCCAAACTAGTTGACCGTTCCGTTTATCGTCGATTTTGACCAAGTAGTAATTTTGAAGCGTGTGGCGAAAGATCACATAGCTATTGCCACCTGGTTTTCTTAGCCGTAGCTCCAGGCGAAGGATGAAGTCCTTGTAATCGTCGCGTTTCGTGAGCAACGTGTTAGTTGCGGGCGGTCCGAAATGGCCGAGAATGCCATCGACGATGCGCCAGTCGGGATGCGAACTCTTGTTTAAGATGGGCGAGAAACCAGAATCGGGGGGCGGATTCGGTTTCAATTCCACCGCGATGTGTATGCGTCCGTCCGCGTCGATTTTCGGCACGCTTTTCTCGAAGTCCTGATAGCCTTCCTTCTTCACCCGAATTTGATGTTGCTTGCCGGCTGTTACCCTTAGTTCCTCAGTCGTTTTGCCCTTAGTTTTGAGCTTCAGCGCGTCGTCCACAAAAACGTCGGCATCTTCGGGCAGATTCTCCAGAATGATCGTGGCGTACTCATCTTTGACACGGCTCGGGTTCGGTGACGGCATCGGCGCCGGGGCCGGCTGCGTGCGCGGAGCCTGCGTCACTGGTTTCGTCGTGGTCGTCTCCGCAGGCCCGCTGGACTGCCAGACCAGCAACCAGACCCCCACCGAGATAACGACAACGTGCGCAATCACGCCGGCGATGGCGATCTTTATCTTCAAGCCTTTCGACCGTTTCTTCACACCGGCGCCCTTCGAAATCTGCGCGCCAGTCGACAAAGGCGCGCCGGGTTCGTTCGCAAATACCAGCCCGGCAGGGTCGGCATTCGCGGTTTCGGCGCTAGGTTCGGGAACTGGTGGGGGCAGTTCGACGGAGGCGCCGCAAGCGAGGCATGGGACGACGGAGCCGGCCAGGTGATCGGCCACCTGGGTGAAATTGCCACAATGGGGGCAGGTAAATGGAAACGGCATGGTCGTCGCCAGTTTGAATTTGGATGAAGACAATATACCAACAATGTCAACAACGGGCGCTGTTGCGCGGACGCCTTGTTACGTCGGCATTGGATTCGCGCCGCCGTCGCGCCCTCGCCGACGCTTCGGGCTGGTATTCCACCTGCGCTAGCCCGAATCGTCAGCGAGGGCTCTAATTCGCCCGCCTGTCCAGTCAGGGTCGCGCCTTGAGGTCGACGACCGAAACACTCCCATGTCACACTCGTGCAGCGGGCCATGCCAATTGGCTTTCCATTTGACCTTTGCCAAATGGGATCGTACGCTTCGGCGGCGTGGCGCGCGGCGGCCTGCCTGTGTCCGGCTGGTAGTCACTTTTCTTACTCACCCTTCCACTCACCATCATGTTCACAATTGACCAAAACCGTGACCGAAATAGAAACCGAAATAGTGACTGTAACCAGTCACCTAACCTGTATCAATTTGTATCAATGTTTGCGAAGGCGCGATGCGCAAGCCGCAAGCAGTGGCGGATCAAGAAGTTGCGTTATGGACCACGGTGGCGCGCCTTGTCTCCTGGTTACAAAAGGTCACAATCCGAACGGTCCTTACGATGGCCGATGGAAAAAATGAGAGCCGGGGCCGGCGCACGGTTCCCGCTCAGCGCCCGACTTCTCACGCGCGCGGCCGTCCATATCATTTCTGGTGGTCCTTTCTCTGCCTTGCAGGAGCAATCTATGGCATTCCGTTCACCTCTGTGCAGTCGCCTTGCATGGTTGGGCCTGGTGTTGGCCCTGGCGTTGTTTTCCTTCATCCGCGCGCAAGCGGACTCGCCGGACCAGGAAGCAATTCAAAAGGCAAACCACGCGCTTTACGATGGCATTCGCGAAGAGAGCCTGCCCAACGGCTTGAAGATTTATCTCAAGCCGATTGCCGATTCGCCGCTCGTGACCGTGATGACGGTGTACAAAGTCGGCTCGGCGGACGAGGATCTTAGCCAAACCGGCTTGTCCCACTATCTCGAACACCTGATGTTCAAAGGCACCGACAAGCTCATGCCGGGCGACATTGACAAACTCACCCAGCGCGTTGGCGGACAGAACAACGCCTACACCACGCAGGACTTTACTTGCTTCCATTTCGACTTCCCCGCAAGCTCCTGGCACGTCGCCCTCGATGTCGAGGCCGATCGCATGCGCAATTTGCGCCTGGACGAGAAGCATGAGTTCGAAAAGGAAAAGGGCGCGGTGATTTCGGAATTGAACGGCAACGAAGATGAGCCGTGGGACCTCGAAAACAAATCTCTATTGCCCTTGCTCTTCGGCCCGAAGAGCCCCTATGGCCATCCGATTATCGGCGAAAAGAAGCAAGTAGCGGACGCGACGGCGGAAGTCATCAAGGCCTATTACGACAAATGGTACCATCCGAACAATGCGTGCCTGGTCATCGTTGGCGGCTTCGATCCCGACAAAGCCATGGCGCGGATTAAGGAATTGTTCGGCCCGATTCCAGCCGCCAAGTTGCCCGAGCGCAAGCAAGCCACGCCGATCGAGCGCAAGGGACCCGTTTCCAAAGAGATTCCGTCCAAGTTTGATGCCGATCGATTGGTGATGGGCTTCAACACCGGCCGGGTCGGCGAGCCGGAAGATTATGTGTTCGATATCATCCAACAAGTCCTCAGCGGCGGCAAGACCGGCCGGCTCTATCGCCGGCTCGTGATTGAACAAGAAATTGCCGGCGAAGTCACCAGCAGCAATCAAGTCAATCGCCTGCCGGGCTCGTTCGTCATTCAACTCGAAGTGATGAAAGGCAAGGAGCGCAAGAAGGCAGAGCAGGCGCTGCTACATGAGCTAAAGGAGCTGGCCGAAAAGCCGGTCGGTGACGCGGAGCTGAAGCGCGCCAAGCGCAGCATCATCGCCAGCAACATCTTCGACCGCGAAGGCGTGCACGAGCTGGCCGACGCCATCATGAACACCGTGGCGG
>DATGHS010000521.1:0-4907 GCA_035307785.1 Gemmataceae bacterium | reverse complement strand
TCGCTGCTTGCCCATTGCCACTCGGTTTCGATTGATTGGGCTTGGCTACGTGCTGGTTGACCGGGTGGTTAGCCGCCGGGTGTTTCGCTGCCGAGGCGCCGAAGGCGTGGTTGCCGGTTCCGGAATGGCTCGCCGACATCGTGGGGTGCATGCCCGAACCATTCGGAGACGGATGGTGCGACGAAGCAAACGGCTGTTGATGGTTGCCGGAAGGAGCATGCATCGGCGCCGGGTGACTTGGCCGCGGGGCATGGCCGCCGCTATGGCCGCCGGACGGCGGACGGGCATTCAATGCCGCGGTGGAAATCAGCAATCCAAGTGCACTGGCCAGCATCAGTTTCCATTGGCGGTTCATCGTTGGCTCCTTGTTGGGTTCGATTCGGTGGCGTTTTTTTGTTCTTGTTGACGGTTGGCCAACCGTTTTGACCAATCCCTCTGCACTGGAAGCGAAGAATCTTCGCCAACCGGACAGGAATTCCTCATTTGCCGGAATTGACAAAGCCGACCGGCTTTAGCGCGCGTTTAACGATGGTGTCGCGAGCCGGAACGGCCAAAGCCGCTGGCCGTAGGCCGTAGCCGCAGGCTTCAGCCTGCGCGGGAGCCCATCGCGCAGGCTAAAGCCTGCGGCTACAGCCAAGGAAGCTACAGCCAAGGAAGCCGCTTCGGCGTTAACTTGCCTTTTTTGTTGAGAGCCGGCGGAAGCAGCAAAAGCACAAGGGTTGACTTTAGTCGCGGCGTGAACTCAGATATATAAAACAAACTCACGGTAGGATTTACACCCGGGACCCTTGTCATGGCTGATTCACCATCGGAACAGACGCTGCCGCAGGAGACGCCGCCTGTGCCCCCAATGAATCAGTCATCGGGGCAGACGCCGAAACTAAACTCGGCGGCGCTCCCTTCGGCCAATTCCGCAGAGAGCCCAGAAAGCGCGATTGAGCGCATGGTGCTCGGGCCAACGCCCACGCCGGTTATCGGCTCCGGCGAGGAATTGGCGGGCACCGTGGCTCAGAGTGCAGCCGAGCAGGTACGCGCCTCGGCTTTGTCGAACCAACTGGTAGACATCCCCGGTTACCGGGTCTTGGAGAAGTTGGGCGAAGGCGGCATGAAGGTCGTCTTCCTCGCTCAGAACAATAACTTGCCCCGGCTCGAAGCGATTGCGCTGCTGAAGGGCCAGTTCTTGAGCGAGGCCGAGCGCGATCGGTTTCGGGCCGAGGCCCATGCCATCTCGCATTTCCAGCACGTGAATATCGTGCAGATCTTCGCCATCGGCGAATGCCAGAGCGCGTCGTATTTCGCCATGGAATATTGCGATCAAGGGAGCCTGCACGGCCGGCTCGACGGCACGCCGCTCAAGCCGCGCGACGCCGCGGCGCTGGTGGAAACCATCGCCCGCGCCATGCACGCCGCGCACCAGCGCCAGATCATCCATCGCGACCTGAAGCCCGCCAACATTCTGCTCAGCACCGGCCACGATGCGAAGCCGGGGGCCACGACTGACAAAAGTGCCTTCGCGATCAATAGCCTCATTCCAAAAGTTTCCGACTTCGGTCTCGCCAAGAAATTGGATACCGACTCGAAAGTTACGATGAGCGGCGTGTTCATGGGCACGCCCAGCTACACCTCGCCGGAGCAAGCGGCCGGCAAGATCAAGGAACTTGGCGCGGCGACCGATATCTATGCGCTCGGGTCGATCCTGTATGAATGCCTCACGGGCCGGCCGCCGTTCAAGGCCGCATCGGCTCCCGAGACACTGGTGCAAGTGTTGAACCAGGAGCCGGTGCCGCCCACGCGCTTGAACCCCGCTACGCCGCGCGATCTGGAAACCATTTGTCTGAAATGCCTGCAAAAAGACATCGCCCGGCGCTATGGCAGCGCCGCCGAACTGGCCGACGACCTGCGCCGCTGGCAAAACGGCGAATCGATCCTGGCCCGCCCCGCGGGGACGATTGAGCGCACGGTGAAATGGGCCAAACGGCGGCCCGCGGTGGCGGGGTTGTTGGGGGCAGTCGGCCTAATGATTCTGGTGTCGCTGGTCCTCGGCGGAATCGCCATCTATTTACTGAACACCAACCTGAAGGCTGAGAAACAAAAGCAGGCCGATGACCGGAAATATGTCTTGGTCGGTCAGATTGTGGACCTGACGTACGAAGATTGGAGCCCCGCGCAAGTCCGGTCCATTCGCGACATGTTAAAAGAGTTGGAACAAATTGACCCGGATTTGGCAGCCAAACGCCGCGAGCAAGTAGAAACCGATTTCGGACTTTACTTTGCCAAGGTGGTCTACGATCCGACAGTGGATGAAAAGACGATGGAAGATCTGCTGGCCGCGACCGCGGATGCATTTCCGGAACGTGCCGCCGAATGGCAGAGTACGTACAAGCGGCGCACGGCCCCATGGAGGCCGATTCCCGAGCTGCAGCTCAAACCCCAGTTTGCAAATGTGGGCGATGCCTTCGGGGATGGGCAGGTCGCCGCCGACAATGCGGGCCGAGCGAATTTTCGGCCGGACGCCCGCTTCTTGATTCGCGCCAAGGCGGACGTCGGACCGTTTATTCTGACGAAGGTCCGCAGCAGCAGCCGCGTAATGATGCACGCCAATTTCGAGCCATCGTGGTCCAAAGCGCCGGCCGTCGGGCTAACGCTCAATGACAGTGGCAGTCATCGGTACCTGTTCTTGCTTAGCGTGCCAGAGTTCGAGCCGGAAAAGCCCTTGCGGCGCTTCACGTCGATGAACAGCGCCATCCAGACTGGCGATCCCTTGCGCTTACGCATTATCCGCGATGGCGCCATTTTGCGTGACTTGCGCTGGCCCGTTCCCAATGTGGACATTCTGCAACTCAACGTCGAACGGCAGGAAGACAACCTGGCGATGATCGTGGCGGTCGGCAGCACGAACGCTACTCTCGAGTTCATCGATCCGTTTCCCCTTGCCGCGAACTCCGGTCATTTTGGTCTCATTTGGCCAGGTGGTGTCGGCATCGAATTGCTGACTGGGCATCGCCGCAACATGCCCGAGCTGCCGAGCCCATTAGAGAAAGGCGACGAATACTTTAGCCAAGGTGATTACGTCAAGGCGCAGGCGGAATACGAGTTCCAGGTTTCGCGCAGCGGGCCGGGACCCATTCAGCAAGCCGCTCGGTACAAGAACGCGCTCTGCCTGCGAAATCTTCAGCGCAACCCAAAGGCGCTTGCAATTTGGAACAAACTGCTCCAAGAATTGCCAGTCGCCGTAGATCCGCAGACCGCACGTTGGTCGCTGTTGGCGGCGGCGCAGTTATGGAAATGGCACTTGCAAGAAGGCCAAACCGAAGAGGCATTTGCGGTCTTGAAGAACGTCCCGCCGTCGAAGTTTGGTTTCGCCGAACTTTGCCGGCTGATTCCGGCCGAAGAGCGCGCGGAACTGCTCGATCAATTGACCATGCGCGGCTCGCGCGGCGTACTGGCTTACAAGCCTTTGGCCTTTCCAATTTCACGCTTCGAGTCCGCTTTGGTGGTAGCCGAACAACTACAAGAAAGTAGCTACGAGCGGCGCGTATCGAAATGGCGGCTCGCCGATGCATACCGGGTCCATGGCCAAAAAGGGGCCGCCATGAACATTCTGGTTCAGTTATTGGCGGAACGCGACTTACCGGTAGACGAACTGGTGGCCTATACCCGCGACCTGGTCTGGCTGGAAATCGGCGAAACGCAGGCGCCGAGCGAGGGTGAACTGAAGGATGCAATGGCTCGCATCGATCACGTGCTGGCCAGCTCCGAGAATTCGCCGGCCTTTCTGCCGCTACTCATTGAGAAAGCACGCGTCCACCGCGCGATGGGCGATATTCCGGCAGCCGAGAAGGACATCGACCAATTCTTCGCCAGCGAAGATCGCAAAGAACGCTTCGTCAACTACACCGATTACTCCGACGCCTGCCTGGTGAAGGGCTTCCTGCGCTGGGAGCAAGGCGACAAAGACGGCGCTCAAGCGGCGTGGAAGAAAGGTCTTATCAGCCAGTGGCAGGGCGTGGCAATCCCCTTGCCGCCGCCCGGCCGGCGCATCTCCGGGCCCGCGATGGATGCCCGGCAAAATGCCATGACGCATGCCGTCATGCTTGGCTCACTTACCGGCCAAATCAGCGAAAAAGAAGCCGTCGATGTGTTTAAGGCCGCCACGACCGGGACCGGGATCACGGACCGCTTCTTCCAGGATTTCGCCAAGGACATGCTGCCGCCGAAGTACCTTCAGGCGATCTGCCTGGAAGCGTATCGCTCGGATCGAGGCCGGGAATGGGCCAAGCGCTGGGCCTACCGCCAGGGTGGGTTCAAGGCACTCTTCGGGGATGCCGTTCATGTCTTCTTCTATGAAGCGATTCGCCTCGGCTGCTGGGAAGGAAGACCAGTTCCAAAAGAACTCGATGAGATCTTAAACAAGGGCGTCGACGACCTGTTCCGGCTATTTGAAGAAGGGAAGATTCGCGAGGACAACGAAGCCGTGGCCATCTTGCGCATCTGGCGCGCCGAGCTGGACGACCCCAGGGCCGATTGGACCTCCATCGCCGCGACCATGGAGCCGGATTTGCGGAATCCCATGGCCTTTGCCTTCGGCATGCGCTACGTGCAAATGAAGAAGCCGTATGCCGGCCGGCCATTGCTCAAAGAAATAATGGATCGCGAGAAACCGGGCACGTTTCTGCATAAGCTAGCGAAGGAAGAACTGGAGAAGATTAAGCCGAACGCAGGGAAGCCATAATATACAGTGCCTTAAGTTTGTAGTGACCCGCTTATGATCTTTGACTTTTCATTTGGACTTTGGGTGAGGAAGGCGGCGAAGGAACCCCAACGGGGTTCGATATCACAGCCCAGGGTTGCCGCGCTTCGCGGCTACCCTGGGTGGAGATGTCGCCCCACCATCAACCCTGAAAGGG
>DATGHS010000520.1:0-12199 GCA_035307785.1 Gemmataceae bacterium | reverse complement strand
GAACTACAAAACGAGATCACCGCTTGGTCCGAGAAAACGAACGCGAAACAAAGGGGAGTCGACTGGCAGTTCCGCATCGACGACGCCCGTGTAAAACTGAAGCGACTATACCCCAAATTCAAGACTTGATGAGGCACTAGTCTGTATGCGCAGCTCAAACACCCGCGTCGCCAACACTATCCTGTGTCGGACGGCGCGGGTTCCTGGCGGCCTCAGCCGGAGCTGGCCAATACTACTTTTTCGAAAAAGTCAAAAAAAAAGTGATTAATCTCTTGAAAATGAAAATGAGATCGCTTAACTTGTAGATCAGAAGAAGAAATTCTCCTTGCTGCGCTTAGTCTGTTCTCGCCCCTTTAGCGCGGAATCGCCCTCCTTTGATCGCGTCGCCCAGCCTGCTGCGCGTTCGTTGCGCCCTCCCGTTTCGGGTGCGCGGAAAGTGCTGCGGGAATTACGCCCACCCAGACGCGGGATGCCGTCCGTAACCGTCAACGGCTTGCATTCGCGTTTCCCCGAGTTTCGGCGCTGCCGGCGCTAGCGGACCCGTCATCCGCGCGCCTGCCACGTCGCATTCCGTTGTGTTTCCGGAGGCTTTTTCCCGTTCTGTACTACTGTTTTTTCTCCTGGAGAAATCATGAACAGTTCCCCCCTCGACTGTTGGTTTCCGAATGTGATCGCTCGTTTCGTGCGCCGTACCCCAACGGCCGCTCCCGTCAAGAACAAGACCATTCTGCAAGTCGAAGGTCTGCAGAACCGCGTACTACCGTCGGCTACCTGCTGTGCTCCTCCTCATCATGATGTATGCCATACTGGCGGCAGCCATGCCAAAGCCAGCAACTCCTGCGGCAGTCATGCCAAGACGAGCAAAAGCTGTGGGACGCACGCCAAGGCAAGCAACAGCTGCGGCAGTCATGCCAAGGCAAGCAATGGCTGTGGCACGCATGCCAAAGCCAGCAAGAGTTGTGGTAGCCATGCGAAGGCGAGCAACAAGTGCTCGGCGAAAGCCAGCGATAAGTGTTCGGCGAAGGCCAGCAACAAGTGCGGCACCAAGGCCAAAGGCAGCCACAAGTGTGGCACCAAAGCCAAGGGCAGTAACAAGTGCTCGCCGAAAGCGAGCAACAAATGTGGCACGCACGCGAAGGCCAGCAACAAATGTGGCACCAAAGCCAAAGGCAGCCACAAGAGCAGCAACAAGTGCGGCAGCCACGCCAAGGGCAGCAACCACGGCGGCAGCCACGCTCGCGGCAGCGGCGACAAGTTCTCATGCTTGTGCCAACTTGCCGGAGTTTGATTGAACCTATCTCGCCCGGTTACCCCCTGCATTGGGCAGACGATTTTTGTCTGTCCAATGCAGTTTTTTGACTTGTTGTCGTGCGGTCCTCGGTCAGCCGATGCGCGCGAAGGACTAGAATTCAGCCGTGCGCAGCCTCCGCGCCGCGATGGCAATCATGGCAACGGTGAAGAGCAAGGAGGTGAGGATCGAAAGTTCAGGATAGAACTGCCCGTGCTGCTGCACAAATTCAAATTCCTTGATCTGCCCAAAATTCTCAGACAAGCCAAGCGCATCGTCCAGCAACATCACCAGGTCGGCCGGTTTTGGCAGCAGCCAATAACCACATTCGGCCAGAAATCGAAACGAAGCAGGCAGCCCAGGCTTGTCGGGCATGAGCGTGCTCCAGGCCGCGGCCGCGTGCCGGCCGTAGTTCATGCCAAAGCACGTCAGCCAAAAGAGAATGCTGCCGAACAGACACGTGATGGTGTTGCGCGACCAGGTCGCCAACAGGACCGAAAAGCCGTAGGTGATCGCGAAGTTCAGCACCAGAAGCGGAATGCCGAGTAAGTAGGAGGCCTGCCAAAAACCCGTGCGAATTCCCAGGCCCAGCCAGGTGCCGAAGAAAAAGAACGACGCCATCG
Source organism: Gemmataceae bacterium (assembly GCA_035307785.1). Taxonomy (GTDB): domain Bacteria; phylum Planctomycetota; class Planctomycetia; order Gemmatales; family Gemmataceae; genus DATGHS01. The sequence continues at coordinate 10,288 of DATGHS010000520.1, read as the reverse complement.
CTGTTACCAGCGCCGCGACGCCAAGGAATTTTCCGGTCAGCAGGCACCAGCGCGGAATCGGCTTGGCCAGGAAGATCGTCGCCGAAGCCGGCTGCAAGAATTCGGGAAGGAACCCCGCGGTCCAAATCAAGGCTAGCAATAAGCCGCCGAGGCCGGCCACCCAACGCCCCAGCAGTGCTTCTAGGAATTGAATTTCCGAAGCGCCGGTACGGTATAACGGCATTCGGATCGCGCCAAAGGCCAGTGACAGCACACCAGGATTACGATCGGGGTCGGTGAGCAGTTTGCCGTCGGCGCCATAGAGCCCCACTTCGTCGGTCCGTTCACGCAAGGCGCCTTCGAGCGATATGCTGAAGCAAAAGACAATGCACAGGCCGCTTGCGACCAGCATTACCCAGAAAATGCGGGAGGCGATCGATTGCCGAATGGTGTCCCAAATCAGCCAGCGAAAGGCATTAACGGCGGCGGGGGCGTTCATGTTCGTACCGCGGAGTAAAAGGGTTGCAGGACTTCGCGCAAGAAGCGCGGTTTTTGTTTGGCAGCGGTTCGTCGCAGCTCAGTCATGGGCTGGTCGAGAACAATGCGGCCGCCGACCAGGGCCACCACTCGGTCGCAAAGCGTTTCTACTTCTTCGAGGTGATGGGACACGAGCAGTACAGTGCGGCCTCGCTGGTGCTGCTCACGGATGAGGCTGTGCAAGAGGTGCCGGCCGTTGGCATCGAGGCTTTCGGCCGGCTCATCCATCACCAGCAGTTCGGGATCGTTCAGCAGCGCCTGCGCCAGACCGAGACGTTGCAACATGCCCTTACTGAAGGTAGAAATGGGCTCGCTTGGCCGGTCGTGCAACCCCACGCTCTCGAGCAGTTGAGCCACCCGAGCGGGGATATCGGCCGGTTGCATGAGACTAAACGCGGCGCCCAGGTGAAGCACTTCCCGGGCATTAAGGTAGCGTGGAAAGGCAGCGCTTTCATGAACGTAGCCGACCCGTGCTAGCGTTTGGCGTTTGGAAAGCGGTTTTCCGAAGCGCTTACCGCTGCCCGAAGTTGGGGCAGCCAGCGCCAACAGTATCTTGATCAGCGTGCTTTTGCCGGCGCGATTGGGACCAACCAGGCCGATTGCTTCTCCTGCCTGTGCGCGCAACGAAACATTGTCGAGCGCGGTCAAACGACGGCGGCCAAGAATGCCTTGCGGGTAGGTCTTGGAAACGCGCTCGAGTTCAAAGACCACCGCGGGCGTCATCGGTGTGCCTCGATAAAGGGATACGATCGGAGTGGAATACTCCAGATTCGGACGCGCAACTGTAGCTTACGCAAAGTTCGAACGCAAGGACGGGTGGGCGGTGGAACGTGTGAGGCACGTTCGAAACGTGCCCCACGGACTCTCATTTGATCAACGCGATCTGCACGCCGTTGTTGAGGATGTCGGTGAAAGCGGCAACCATGTTCGCCGACATGGTTGCATCCGTACCAGTAATGATTTGATTACTGGGCAACGGTGTGGACGCGCTGCTTTGCGTGCCTGCCTTGTATTGCATTCCTTGAAGCGTGGTTAATGCCGCCGACGCATCGGCGCCGCTGAACACTGGACCAAAGCCGATTGCGTACAGGCGGAACGGATTCCGCTGCGTGCTGTAGTCCGTTGCTAGCTGCTGAACAAGCGCGTATACGTTGCTCACCACCGTGGCGTTATTATTGGTGGAAAACGTTACCGAAGGAAATTCGCTGGCGCTGGGATTATTCATGTCGTAGCGAATCTTGTAATACTTGTAGCTGCCGTTCGTTTGCAGGGTGGCGCTGGCGCTGGTGTTCGGCAGGCCATCCGTCTCGAAGATAATGACTTTCTGCGCGCCTTTGCGTCCCTGGCCGCCGGCCATTCCGGTGGGAAATGTAATCGGCGACGAGGTGGTAAAGGTTCGCAGGGCAGTGTCCGAGGCGGGTGTGACCGCGAACTGGTTATATGCCAGCATCAACGCCATGTCGAAGCAGGTGTCGCCGTCGCCACGCGGCGTATCCATGAAATCGGCCGACGGAATCGAGCCGGTAGCCGGATCGGCAGTGTACGGAGTAATCTCCGTGCTGTTGCACGAACCATCGGCATTGATCGTTCCAAATGGAAACGTAAGCGCTGCCTTGGCGTAAGGATAGTTGGTTGCCATCGGGCAGCGAACGCAATTAAACCGGCCGCTGCTGGAGGAACTGCTTCGTGGATGGCTGAAGCAGATTTGGGTGAACCAATCATTCGGATGGTTCATTTCCATCGTGTCCACGGCCGCCAAATAAGCTTCCTTACCGGAATACAGCGGCGCTTCATAGCTGTCGCCGGGCTGGAGCATGAAAACGCCACCGACGTTACAAAAGATGTTGTAGTTGTGCAGATAATCGACCATGTTCATCGGCCCGAACCAGAAGCGCAGCTTCGGCCGAAGCGGGTTATCGGTGTAACTGATGTACTGGGTGGCTGACGGCGGAGTGCTGGTGCTCTTGGTGCCCCAGGTGAAATCGGAGCCGTAACCGGCCATGGCGCTGACGTCCTGATAGCCCGTCGAGCTGGTTTGCCGCAGTCCAAGGGTGTAATCGATGAACTCTTTCCAGAAGCGCTGATCGGTGCTGCCGTAATTGGGCCAGGTGCCGGTGATTGAAGTTGGGATAGCGCTATAGTATTTCACGCGGCCGGCGCGCAACTGCGAGGGGAACGGATTAGGCGTCTGCGTGATCCAGCGCAGGATTTCGTTGTAATTGATCGTGTAGGTGGTCCCACCAGGCAGATTGAGCGACCCCGATGAGTTGAAGAGCTTGGTGTCATCATTCGTGCCGAAGAAGCGCACGCGCCAGTCGCACGGCGTCGTGCCAACGTTGTCGATGACGTAGTTCCAATTATACAGCCGCATGATCCGGCGATATTGCTGGTCGGTGGGAAGCAGCAGGCGGGTACCACCTGGAATGAAAACGCGGGTCAATAGATAAGTGCTGAGCGAGAGTCCACTGTCGTTGGGCCAGGGCCAGGCGTGGCTTCCAGGAGTCGCGGTGACGTTGTAGATGCCGCTCAATGGCGGCCCGGTGACGAGACCACTGAAATCGGTGCTGGTGTAGCCGAAGTCCGTTAAGAATTGTTTGATCTGGGTGGAGTTGCTGGCTGTGGTCAACGGCTTCCGGGGGTCGGGCGGCCAGATGAAGAACGACTTGCCGTAGTAACCGGGTCCCTGAGTCTCACCATAAAACGGAGCGCTCGCATAGCTGGTTTGGCCTGAAGCCGCGTTGGACACAGAGCCGTTGGTGTAATTCGAGTAGCCGTCCAGTTCCCAAGATGCATTGCGCCCGGTGCCGGCTACCACGTCATTTACGTTGGTAGCATAGAGTGTCGAACTTCCATTTTTGAAAAGCGGCACATCTCCGCCCGGGACCGATGCATAGGAAGTCGGCGGTAGAACCGGAGTCGCGCCCCCGGAGGGCGCCGTCCAAGTGAGTCCGCCATCCGTACTGGTGTAGGAGTCAAAGGCTCGAATAAGAGTTGCGGCAAAGGCCGCATTCGAATAGAAGTTGTCAACATATTTCTTCACGTAGGAGGCATTTCCCACTGTGGTATTGCTCTGCGAGATGTTGTAATTGTCATAAGCAGAGGTCCGCGCCGAGGACGGGCCTTGCATGGCAGCGCTGGCCGTTGCCGAATAATGGCTGAAGGTCGGAAACAACGAATCCGGATTATTGGAAGTGCGGGAACTCGTGTAAAAGTCGTAGCCCAAACAGGTACCCATGCGCATGGACCCCGATAAGTCCATCACCAGGGCAATATCGCGTGGCCGGTGGACGGCTTGCGCTTGCGCGGTCACGGTCGGGAGGAAGTTCAAGCCCCACACTTTGCTAAAGGCCGCGGCATTCGTCGCCGTCACCGTGGCCCAGGCGACAGTCACCGGATGCCCCGAAGTGGGGGGAAAGTTGGCGGCAAAAGTTTGGGTCGTTTGACTGTAATCGTACGTGCCGTAGGTCATCGTCAGTTGCGCGGAGCCAACCTTGACGCCCAGGATGTTGTTATACGTCAAAATGGCTTGGGCGTTGCTCGTGGCCAGGCTTTGATTGTAATTGACCGATGGGTCGCCCACCAGCGTGCGGGCAGCGGTGAGCGAAGCAACGTCCGCAGCATTCTGTGCCTGGGACTTGGCCATTACCAGCATGCCAATGTCGATGGCCAGGGCCAGGAAGCCGATAAGCACCGTGATAGTCATTACCAGCAAGGGCAGGATCGTTCCCTTGCGGCGCGAAGCATTGGCCGCCATTGATCGATGTTTTGCAATCACGGAGTCATCTCCTTGTATTGATCTTGTTCTTATACATCTGGCGGGCAATTATGTTCCGCCTTCACAGATCATGGTCACGGAACTGGACATGGTGAATGCCGGCTTTACCGGGACCAACGGGATAATGTTGAGAAGCTGGTAAGTTCCGGAAACGGTCACCGTGATTTGATCGCCAGGAGCTAACTGGGCCACCGGCGTTGACGTCCCGTTGTGCGTTCCCGAAACGGTCACCGTAAAATTCGTGAAAGCGTTCTTCTGATTGCCCATCACGGTGTTCACAATGGTCTGCACGGTCGTCGCCACCGCGGGATCGGTGTTGTTGTTGGCCAGGGCGTAGCGGCACCCTTCACGGGCGGCGTTGTTCAAAAGATTGCGATCCAACAAGAATCGGCCGTACTCGAAGATGCCAAACAATAACATGAGCATCGGGAGCAAGACCATTGCGGTTTCCACCGCCGCGGCCCCACGCCGGCGCTGTCGATAGTGCATTGCCAGAGCCATCTCTTTCTCCAATTGAAGAGGCATCGATTATTCCGCCGGCAGCACCGGGGAAACCGAAAACGGTGCATCCCGCATACAGCACCAATCGGTCGTGACGCTTGCCCGGGTTACACCCGTAATTTGGGAGTACGTTTCCCACCGGATCGTCGTATACGGAACGGACACGCCCACCTGAAAGTGATCCAGTTTGGACATGCCGGTTGGATCCGTCACCGCTGGCGCAGACACGTCGAGAAAATAGATAGTGAATAGTTCTCGATTCGCGGTATTGTCCCAACAAGTGTAGCCGGTAGCATTGGCCGGTATGCTGACGACCGGCGGTTTCATCGTGGTCGAATGGCCCTGGCCGAAGGCCGTTGGCTCGGCGGCCTGAAGATAGCTCAGCGTATTGTTGGCCACGGTCGAAAGATTATCTTCGGCCAAAGAAGCGTCGCGAGCCGCTTCGCGCGCGGCATTCGACATCACATTGGAGACTTCGGCAATGCGGCCTACTTCCCACAAGCCAAACAAGAGCAGCACCATGAGCGGCAGCACAATGGCGAGTTCCACGGCCGCGCTACCTGCCCGGCCTGCCTGCGACCGACGACAAGGTCTTGCCCCACGGGACGTAGTCTGGGGTTGTTCTAGCATCAGTTAAGGCTCTCCTGGCGCACTCCGCGCTTATGGACCTTCTAGAAGGTTCTTTTCCCGCTACTTGGGCGAGCAGCTTAGGAGCCACGCATGGCAACGGATTGCGCGTGGTCGGGCGAAAGACATGCGCAGCCCGCAACGAAATGATTCCGTTTAACCGTAGTTCACGCTTGGCCAAAATGCAAACAATGTCGGCACATTTAAGCGCCTTTATGGCATATCCAGCTCTTCCACCGAATACCCGACCCGTACCTGCTTCGTAGACATGGCCAGCCGCACGTGCTGGCAAAGCCTGGGATCAAAGTAATCTTTCAGCACTGGCGGCCTTGGATGCCGCAGGTAAAAATCGGGATTGCGTCGCACCGAGCGCGGAGCCATCACTTCCAGTTCCTCCATGTTGGTGGCTCGCTGAATGACGACGGGAGCGTGGGTCAGCCCCATGTCGCGTAGAGCACATGCCCGGTGGTGGCCATTATTGAGCAGCAGCCGGCCTTCCGCTTCGATCACGTTGAGATAATTGGAGCCAAAGCCGACAAAAAGTGCGATTACCCCGGCCACTGGTCCCATCGCCTGATAACCCGAGATTTGCTCGGGTCGAAGCAGAACCGCATCGAGAAAGCGCAGATCACTCGATTCCGAATGAAAGGCGAAGCCGTCGTCATTGACGCGGCCAGCCCGGAACGGCGTGGGCGGATGATCGTAGGGCAGGCAGAAACGGAACAGCGCGTCGGGCTGCGGCTTTGGTCCCAGGAGCGCTTGCAACCGGTCCAGATGTTCCGCACAGACGAGTTTCTGAGAAACGACGAGCCGATCTAGTTCCACAAGGCTGAATTCCACAGGCGCATCGCCGTAGGCTTTGGCGAAAATCGGATCGTTTTGCACTTTTTCGACAAGCGGTTGCACGACTTCAGGTAGAGCATGAATGGCCGGCTCGTCGGCCCAGGTTGCTTCGCTTTCGCGCAGCTGCTCCATGAGGTCATGGGCGGAGCGCCATTCCTCGGCCAGCTGTCGGCGGTCCAGCGAAGCCGCATCGACCGGGTACGCGGCCATGAACGAGAGGTATTCGTCTAGCGTCACTCGATTCAGCAAGAAAAAATGGTCTTCACCGGAAAGAGCTTGCGTGGGCTTCTTTTTCATGATGTCCCTGACTCACGAATCGTGGGCTTGTCACTCGAATAACAGTAGCATTTTTCTGGTCGTGGCTCAAAACGTGCTGTCGTTACCGTACCGCCATACATACATTTGTATATTTGTCGAGCAAGACAGCGCCGCGTTTCATCCCACGCGCCGGATTTCACGAAGTGCGCCGCATTTCACGGGGTTATCCATTGTTTTCGTGAAATCTGAAACGCGGCGCGTCTGGCCGTGGGAAAACCGCACCAATACAGCCGCGGCGCGGCCAAAACTTCATAGAAACTGAAACGCGGCGCATCGGACTGTGAAAGACCAGCGCCGACCGAGTCGCGGGTGGTGGGGCGGCCACTACCCTCCGTCCCCGTTCCGCTTGACTTCGCGCAGGGCAAACCTAGCATAAGTGCTTTGGAAGGTAGACCGTCCCGAGCGTGAAAGTAGTAATTGTACCATGGCCGTACCGAAGAGACGCACGTCGCATTCCCGGCAAGGCGCCCGCCGCAGCCATCATCACGCCAAGCCGCCCCAGATCCAGTACTGCATGCGCTGCAACGAACCAGTGTTGCCGCATCGCGTATGCCCCAATTGCGGGTACTACCAGGGCCGCGAAGTGGAAAAGAAGGAAGAAGAAAAGGAGTAATCCATGCGGGTCGCGCTGGACGCAATGGGAGGCGATAAAGCGCCCGGCCCAATCATTGCCGGCGCCCTCCAGGCCGTGACCGCTAATCCCGAAATGGTCGTTGTGCTGGTCGGCGACCAAAACCGCATCGAAACTGAGCTTGCGCAGGCCGCCACGCGCGACCGACTGGAAATATTTCACGCCTCGCAAGTAATTGGCATGGAAGAATCGCCCGTGGAGGGGCTGCGTGCCAAGCCCGACAACTCCATTTCCCGTTGCTGGCAACTTTTAGCTGAAAAGCGCGTCGATGCCGTTGTGAGCGCCGGCAGCACCGGCGCCATGGTGGCGGGCGGCTTGCGGTCGCGCCGCTTTCTGAAGCACGTTCGCCGGCCCGGCATTGCCACCGTGATGCCAACGGCCAAGGGCTACTCGGTCATTATCGATGTGGGGGCTAATGTTACCCCCAAGCCGGAGCACTTATTCCAATACGGTGTCATGGGCAGCATCTTCGTCCGCCACATGCTGCACCGCCCCGACCCAAAGATTGGCCTGATCAATGTCGGCGAGGAAACAAGCAAGGGTCACGACCTGGTGCGCGACACCCACGCCTTATTCAACAACAGTGCCTGGAAGGAAAACTTCCGCGGCAATATTGAAGGTCGCGACATCCATCGTGGGGCCGTGGATGTGATTGTGACCGATGGCTTCACCGGCAATGTTATTCTCAAACTGTGCGAGGGCGTGTTCGAATTCATCATGCAAATGGTGAAACGGGATGTTATCGGCGCGCTAACATCCGAGCGCGACCAAGGCGCTGCGGCATTGAAAGGGTTGCTCACGAAATATCATTACAGCAGCTTCGGTGGAGCGCCGCTGCTCGGGATCGACGGAATTTGCATCGTCTGTCACGGCGCCTCGGACGACCGGGCTATCTGCAACGCCCTGGGCATGGCCTCGGAGTACTGGAAATCGAAGTTGAATGAGACGATTGTCGCGGAACTCGAAGTGAATCCGCCGGGGGACGAGGAGTAAGCGGCGCGATAGGAGCCCGCAGCGCAAGCAACGGCTCCCTTGCTTGCGCTGTGGGCTCAGAATTCAAATACTGCCCGTCCGTTATATGGGACGGGCTTTTTCGCCTAGAGATTTGTCGAGGTTGATCGTGGCCCGTGTGGTGTGCGTATTTCCGGGGCAAGGCGCCCAGTCGGTCGGCATGGGCAAGACCGTCCTGGAAACGGTGCCGGCCGCACGCGCGCTGTTTGACCAAGCCCACGAAATCCTGGGCTACGATCTCGCCGATATTTGCTTGAACGGACCGAAGGAGAAGCTTGATTCGACGGACATCAGCCAGCCGGCGATATTCACCGGCAGCCTGGCCGCCCTGGAAGTACTGAAAGCAAGCGATCCAGACGCGATTACCGATTGCGTCGCAACCGCCGGACTGAGTCTCGGCGAGTACACTGCTTTGGTGTTTGCCGGGGCGTTGAGTTTTCGCGATGGTTTGCAACTAGTGCAAAAACGCGGCCAGGCCATGCAAGCAGCGGCCGACGCTACGGCAGGCGGAATGGTCAGCATCATTGGCTGGGAACGAGAGCAGGTGCAAGCGTTAGTGGACGCCTCCCAATCGGAAGGCTATCTGGCTATTGCCAACCTTTTGTGCCCACGCAACATTGTGATATCCGGCGCGAAGGCGGCTTGTACGAAAGCGCAGAAGCTGGCCGAAGAGCAAGGAGCGGCCACGGTGGCGCTGGCAGTCGCCGGAGCGTTCCACACCCCGCTGATGAAGCCCGCGGATGAGCAATTGGCGAGAGCGTTGGAGCAAGTGGAAATCCGGCCGCCGCGCATTCCGGTTTGGTCCAATGTCGATGCGGCTCCCCACACCGATCCAGCGGAAATCCGGCAGTTGCTGGTTCGACAGGTTCTGTCGCCGGTGCTGTGGGAAGACACCACAAGAAAACTGTTGGCACTCGAGGTCGAGCGCTTTCACGAAATTGGCCCTGGCCGCGTTCTGGCCGGATTGCTCAAGCGAGTTGATCGCAAGAAAGAATGCCGGAATACAACCTTCTAACCGAACCCCCTGTTCGCGGAACGGGCGATTTGTAGATACTAACATTTGACCTGATGCTGTGGCCCCAAGATGCCGCGCTATACTGGCCCGGTGTCCATCCTGGAGGTTTCCTTGTGGCTTCCGTCGAAGAACGCGTGATCGAAATCGTTTGTGAAAACCTTGCCGTCAATAAAGAGCAGGTAAATCGGAATACCTCGTTCATCGACGACATCGGTGCCGATTCGCTCGACATCGTCGAACTGATCATGGAACTGGAAGAAGAATTCGAAATCACCATTCCAGACGATCAGGCGGAAAAGATCAAGACGGTAGGCGAAGCCATCGATTACATCCAACGGGAGATCGATAAGAAATGAACCGCCGGCGCGTCGTCATCACCGGCCTGGGCACGGTCAACCCGCTGGCCAACAGCGTACCGGCCTACTGGTCGGCGTTGCTGGCGGGCCGGAGCGGTATTGCCCCCATCACGCAATTCGACACCAAGGATTTTTCCGTTCATTTTGGCGGCGAGGTAAAGGACTTCGATGCCGCTACGCTCACCGGCCTCAATGCGCGCGAAGTGAAACGCCTCGATCGGTTCGCGCAATTCGCGCTGGCCGCTGCCATCGAAGCCGTCCGCGACAGCGCACTCGATTTTGCGCGCGCGGATTGTTCACGTTGCGGCTGCATTCTCGGTTGCGGTATCGGCGGGCTGAATTCGTTTGAAGAGGCCCACAACGATTTTCTGCGCGGCGGACCGCGCCGTATCAGCCCGCTGATCATTCCGAAAATGATCGCCAATGCCGCTCCCGGCAACGTCTCGATCCATTTCGGCCTGATGGGTGTGACCACTTCGGTGGCCACGGCCTGTGCCTCGGCCGGAAACGCGGTCGGCGATGCCTTGCGTGCCATTCGCCACGATGAGGCCGACATTATCATTTCCGGCGGAACCGAAGCTGCCATCACGGTGATGGGACTGGCGGCTTTTGCTCGATGCGTGCCCTCTCCACGCGTAACGACGATCCGCCGGCGGCCAGCCGGCCGTTTGACCGCGACCGTGATGGATTCGTGC
>DATGHS010000519.1:0-4579 GCA_035307785.1 Gemmataceae bacterium | reverse complement strand
AAGTCGTAGCTCATCACGCTCAGCTTGAGCGTCCCCTTGTCGCCATAAATGGTCGCGCCCCAGGGATACTTGGGGTCGGCCGAATGCCCATACGTGCGATGCTCCCAAACGACCGGCAGGTCGCCGAAGTCGAACGTCGCGGTCTGCGTGTCGGCAATGTTGGCCTTGCTCTTCTTGTCGATAAGGATACCGCCGGTGGAACTGATTCGCTTCGGCCAGCCGAGGTCGAGCATCCAGCGCACCATGTCGAGCATGTGAATGCACATGTCGCCCATGATACCATTGCCGTATTCCATGAACGCGCGCCAACTGCGCGGGTGAACAAGCTTGTTATACGGCCGCATGGGAGCCGGTCCGGTCCACATTTCATAGTCGAGATAATCCGGCGGCGCGCTGTCCGGCGGATTCTCGGTCGTTCGCATATGGTAATAGCAGTAAACCTCTACCATTCCGATCTTCCCAAGCTTCCCGGCTTTTACGATCTGCTCGCGGGCCTCCATCAGGTGCGGCGTACTGCGGCGTTGCGTGCCGACCTGCACCACGCGCTTATATTTTCGAGCGGCGGCCAGCATTGCCTGGCCTTCGACCACATCGACGCTAATCGGTTTTTGCACATACACATCAGCCCCGGCTTCCACGGCGGCGATCATCGGCAGTGCGTGCCAATGGTCCGGCGTGGCGATTAGCACCATGTCCAGGTCCTTCTCCTTCAGCATCTCGCGATAATCGGCGAAAGTGCGTGGCTTCTTTTTCGATGCCTGCCGCGCCGCCACCATGTCTGCCGCCTGGGCCAGCATGAGCTTATCGACATCGCAGAGCGACACGATTTCGACGGGCGCCACTTGCAGCAACCGAAAGAGATCGCACTTGCCGTACCAGCCGCAGCCGATGAGACCAACGCGTTTGCCTTTCGCAACGGAAGGAACATCATCGGCTTGGAGAAGTGTGGACAGCGCAAGGCCCGCAGCGCTGGCGTTTAGAAACTCGCGGCGATTCATGGTGCAGACTCCTCGGAAAGAATGGTTCTGCCGGCTACGCTACCGAAGCGGATGGACGGCAGCAAGTAGGTCAGCCACTTCAACCTGACGATCCGGCCTTGCAGCCCGACCTACTCGGGTGCAAAGATGGTCCGACCGCCGTCTACCGGCACGCATACGCCAGTGACAAAATCGTTATCGAGAAAAGAAAGCACCGCCTGCGCGATGTTGCGCGGACTGCCTTCGCGTTGAACCAGAGTAGAGCGGATGGAGTGCTGCTTTTCAGCTTCCGACAAATCCGGCGGGAGCATGACCGGCCCCGGCAAGATGCAGTTCACCCTCACCCTCGGGTTGCGAGTCGCCAATTCGACGGCGAAACAACGGGTGATGGCGCCAACGCCGCCTTTGGATGCAAAATAGGCCGCGTAGTCCCGGTAAGGCCGCGCCTCGGCCCAGTCGCCGATGTTGACGATCAGGCCTCCTTCGGGTTGCTTCACCATCGCCAGGCCGGCGTGCTGGCAACAAAGGAAGGTGCCAAGGGTGTTGATCGTGAAATGGGTGCGAACATCGGCCGCGGTGACATCTTCGAGTGGTTTGCGCTGCCAGATCGCGGCGCAGTTCACCAGCACATCAATTCGTCCGAAATGATCGAGTATTTTTTGAATCATCGCTTTGACCGATGATTCGTCGGCGAGATCCGCTTGCGACGACAACACTTCGACCCTGCGCTGCTCCAAGGCGGTTGCATTTTCGGCCGCTTCGGCCAGTGAAGTGCGGAAGTGCAGGGCCAGGGCGAACCCACGTTCGGCCAAGGCGTCGGCCACATACCAGCCAACGCGCCTCTTGCCGCTACCCGTCACCAAAGCCACTTTGCGAGCCATTCGTCGCCCCGAAGTGAGAAGCGGGAAGGTACGGGCTCATTGTAGGCGGTATAAAGCCATGTTCGGGCGATTCACTTGACTTGAATTCAAACGGCCAGGTGCGCGAGAGGGGCCAGCTAGGCGTCGGCATGGACTGGAGTTGAACCAGATCATGAATATTCCCGCGTACGGGTGTCGCTTGGAACGGGGTTGCCTGGTCGCTCACGATCATTGGCACGCTCGTCGTTGGCGTGAGCATCGTGGCCGTCACTTTTCCGTTAATCGTGGCGCCAGGAACCACGGCGAACCGGTAACGCTGCAAGATTACTGCGAGCGTCATCTTGATGATCATGATGGCCATGGGCCCGCCCAGGCACATGCGCGGGCCGGCGGCAAACGGCAAGTAGGCATAGGGCGACGGCCGAATGGTTCGCCAGCGCTCGGGCAGAAAACGCTCGGGTTCTGGAAACAGCTCCTCCATATGGTGTGTGATGAACTGGCTGAAGATAATGATGGAACCTCGATCCAGGCACAGTGGGCCCAGTTCCACCGGGCCGGCCGTTATCCGTTGCGAATAGGACGATGCGGGCAAGACGCGCATGCTTTCCTTGACTACACGATCGAGCACGTTTAATTGTTCGATCTGTTGCACCGTGGGCGGTTCGCCATGCAGCACCGTGTTCAACTCGTGAACCAGTTCCTCCGCAATCTCCGGATGCTGAGCGAGCAGAAACAGAGTCCAGGTGAGCGTGTTGGCCGTGGTGAGATGGGCTGCGCCGAACAGAATGGCCGCCTGGCCAATCAATTCGTCGTTGTTCAAGCGGTCGCCGAATTCGTCATGGGCGCGAATAAGCAGCGACATGACGTCATTACCTTCGACGTCCGAAGAGCGCCGATGTTCGATCATGGCCACGATTTCTCGCTCGAGCGTATCGGCCATCTCGAGCAAGTGATCATAGGAAGCGGTAACTTGTTCATCGGCTAAGAAGGCGCCCACGCCCAGCTCGTGGTTCATCGCGACCCAGCGCGCAGTCAAATGGCCGATCCTGTACGCCATTTCCGGGACATCGAAGCCGAAGAGCACGCTGCTGGCCACGCGCAACATGTAATGGGTCATGTCGTCGAACATGTCGCGGACTTCATTCACTCGCCACGGCTGAATCAGTTCCGTGGCCAACGTGGCCAATGCGGCGCGATAACCTTCCACCGAGGTCTTCTGGAATGGGCCCATCACAATGCGCCGATTCCGCTTGTGTTCGGCGCCATTCATGCTGAGCAGGGCATTCGTAAGACGGCGCTGCGCGGAGTTTCGCGGCCCTCGGATGGCAAAGAAGCGGGCATGGAAATTGTCGACGTCGCTAAGGACCCGGCGATTGTGTTCGGGGCCGAATGCGAAGATTACCCGCTGCCCTTGATCCTCAATCGTGGCGAGCGAGCCGTGCTCGCGATAAAGGCGTTGCATGCAAGCAATAGGGTCGGCATGGAATTCGCGCAGCCCAGTTAAGGCAGGTGGTCTGCCTCGACCGGAACTCGCCCTCGCTGAATTGGGGGTGACGGCCATAGTTGACAGGTCACAAGTAGTGTATAAGCAGCTTGCCGAGAGCCAGTTCCGTAAGTTAAACTCCTGTTTTAACTTACGATGCAATCGAAATGCGGTCCAGTGTAATATTAACCAGTTTAACAAAACTACCCATCTTTACATCGGTCGCAGCGGTGCGAAGAGTTGAATAATTTCGAGAGAAACTGACTGCCCCGCCCAAGTAACGGCAATTATGTCGCCGAACCAGATGCGGGCCGATTAGGAAGTCAGAGTGAGAAACCGCTGAAGGGTGAACGCGAAAGGGGAGAGCTGCCCTCAAGCAAGCTGAGGGCAGCTCGAATAACGTGCTCCTCACGAACTATTTGCGAATCTTCTTCATGTCAATCGGCTGGCCGTCGGCCGGCATGATTAGCTTGCGAAGCTCACCTTCATCCGCGTTTTTCTTACAGGTCATGACGAAGCCATCCGCCAGCGCGACGTTAAACTCGCCTTCGAACAGCCCACCGAGCTTGGGAAGTGGTTTCTTGTCGTCGTAGGTCAAGGTGTCGGGCTTCGTCCAAATGATCGGATCGCCTGCCTCTAAAACCAAAGCGGTGTTCGAGGTCCCGTCCGGGAACGATGCCGGGAGCTTGATGACTTTGCCCGGACCGAAGACTGTCTTGTCGCCGACAAAACCTTGATAGAATGTTTCGCCTTCTTTTGCTTTCACACGAATCGGGGCATAAACCTTGGGCATGCGGGCAATTAGCTTCTTGTTGTTCTCGCTGTCCCACGGCTCGTCGAGCTTGAATTCCTTGTAGAGTTTGTCCTCTTCGAGGAACGGCAGTATCAGCACGCGCCAACTGAGCAGCGGCTTGCCGCTTTGATCGTAAACATTGTTCGGCATGTTCGGATACGCGCTGGCGTAATTGTGGAATGACAACACGATTTGCTTCAGGTTGTTCTGCGACATGCGGATCTGCGATGCCGTAGGCGGATCGGCCTTGGCTGCCGAGATGAACGATGATTGCACCATTAACCCAATAGCCGCGATTGCAGTCGCGAATCCGTATCGACTCATGGTTGTTTCTCCGGAAGACAGGTGAGAGACGCCAAGTTGGCTTGCCGGAGTTCCATCATATTGGGAACGCGGCGCCGGCCTACCTGTGGGCCAGGAATTGCGGGTCTCGCCAATCGAACGGAGCCGTCTTTGGTTCGCGCTC
>DATGHS010000518.1:0-8043 GCA_035307785.1 Gemmataceae bacterium | reverse complement strand
ATCCAATTGCAATCCCGTTTTGTGCCCTGGGCTTGAAACCCCGGATTTCGCGAGAGCCAGTTTCCCAGAAGCGATCGGATTTTCAGGACAATTGGCTGTCGAGAAAGGAGCGACCATGGGACCGGCAGAGCATCCGAAGCAGAGCATCGAAGCCACTCGGCTCTTAGACGTTCAGATCATCGACACGATCAATGATTTTCCGGATTCGGTCCTGTCGGCGTCGCTGTTGGCGCCGCCTCGTTCGGAAGGGGAGATTGGTTGGCTTCAGCATTATCGCGTGCTGCGCCAACTGGGCCGGGGCGGCATGGGGATTGTCTTCCTGGCCGAAGACGTGCACCTGCGGCGCCTCGTGGCCTTGAAGGTCATGCACCGGTGCTTTCTATCGGACATGGCCGCTCAGCGCCGCTTCCTTCGGGAAGCGCAGGCCATGGCGGCGATCCAGCATGAACACGTGGCGATCATCTACCAGGTCGGCACGGAGATCGACCACGATCGCAAACGGATCCCGTTTATCGCCATGCAGTATCTGAAAGGAGAGACACTCCAGGATCGTATGGTGCGCCAGCCGCCCCTTAATCTGGCCGAAGTCTTGCGAATCGGAAAGGAAATCGCGGAAGGCCTCGGGGCCGCGCATGCTCAGGGAATGGTCCACCGCGACATCAAGCCGACCAATATCTGGCTGGCGCAGCCGCACGGGAAAGTCAAGCTGCTTGACTTCGGCCTGGCGCGGCTGCTGGAGACCACCTCCAGCGCCAGCTCGCTCGGGCAGGTGGTCGGATCCGTCCACTTTATGTCGCCGGAGCAGTTCCAAGGCGAGAACGTCGATGCCCGGTCCGATCTCTTTAGTCTGGGCTGCGTGCTTTATACCTTGCTGGCGCGGAAACTTCCGTTCGATGGGCCAACGCCCACGGCAATCTTGAACAGGTTGACGTATGATGAGCCAGCGCCCCTGTTGAGTTGTCGCCCCCACCTGCCGGTAGCACTGGCCCAGCTCGTTCACGGCCTGCTGGCTAAATCGCCCGCAGACCGGCCTCAAGACGCCGCGACGGTTCAGGCAAGGCTGGCAGAATTGGAATTGCAGTGTCGCAATGAGCGCGATCCGATCACGGTGGGCAGCACGGGCAGCGGTAGTGGAAGTTCTGCTTTGCCAGTTGCAGCCTCTGCGGCGTTTGGCGACGCCGCGTGGGCAGCCGCATCTTCCACGCTGCGAGACTGGCCGTCGTTTCGAATCGCGCTGCGTTACCGGCGGCAACCGTCGATGTGGCGCCGGAGCTTTTTGCTTTGGGGCGCCTTAGCGGCAACCGCCGGCATAAGTGCGGCCGCGTACGTGTTCCTTCATGACAATCGGAAACAGCCGCGCCCGGACGCTACTAAGAGAGGGAATAAGTCGAATCGATAGTCCGCATTTTTTCGAGGAATGGATTGCGCCGGGAGCGGCTTCTGTTGTCCGAGTTATTTGGGATTTGACTGTTTTATTGGGACTCTCGGCCAGTAATAAGTCGCAGCGAATTCTGGGCTATTGATGTTTGCTCACTTGTGGCGAGCGCCGATCCCCCCCCCCCCCGCCGCAAGCGGCGTAAAACGCGATCTACAGTTGAAACGGAAATGCCCAAATTCCGAGCAATGCTTTCTCTGCCCTGCTGTGCGCAAATCATCTCGACGACTAGGCGCTCGACCCTGTCTAAACTGGCTAATAAACAACGTAGTTCATCAGCGTCCGCCGACAACTGCGCTGGATCCGCGCCTGCCGAACCCCGCGCTGGCACGTCGAGCTGCGGGGCGTATACTTCCCGTTGTAGAGAGCGTTTGGCGGCCTGAATGTGATTGCGCCGCACTTCCAGACAAACGTAACGGCCTACCGAATTAAGGTAAGCGATGAATTGGTGGTGCGAATCAAAAGTTCCACCGGCTCGGATCCGCTCAAACACTCGTTGGAAAACAATCTGGGTTAGGTCGTCGGAGCCGAAGCGCTGGCGGAGCGTTTCATCTCGCAGGAGACCATGGCGGATTACGTGCAAGACGTAACGGTGATGCTGCTTGTAGATGATTTCGCAAGCCCGCTCATCGCCGCTGCGGGCCAGCGTCATCAACAGATCGAATTCCTCGCCAGGATCATTCGGACTCATGGCAGAACCTCCTTGTGTAGCAACTTGCGACGGAATTCCTCGGTTCGATTTTACGCGCCGCTGGCTATGTTTCAACCGCCCGCGAGTTCACATGAAGCGCCGCGAGTTTTTGCTCCGTAACGAGCAACGAATCTTCTTGCAGAATTCGCATTTTTTTTGACAGGAGAAACGGTTTTTGCGCCATTGCTTATATAGGGGGGGGACGCTGAGTCCCCATCCACCGATGCCCGCGGCGGAATAGTTTTAACGGACCGCGGCGCACTTCTCCCAAAATCGTTTGGCCCGTTCCAGCAACGGCGACAGGCAGTCCAATGCTCTACCCGCTAGTGTCTAGTGTCGGGCTGGATGATTGTTTGGGAACCAAAGTCCGGTCCGCCAGCGGAAACGGCAAGTTTTGGATTGTCGTCTACATTCACCTGAATGACTCGAATCGATTTTCCAAAGGAGGCACAACGTGAAAAGCATCACTACCGTTCTCGTCATTGTCGGCTTCTTGCCGTTCTTGATGGGCGCATCCATTAGTCTGACGGATACGCCGAATCCAGGCGGGAATCCGCAGCAAATACAAGGGTCGGGCACTTGGAGTGTCGCCCAGGGTGAGACCGCGACCAGCATTCAGTACCAGGTAACGCTAAAGGGCTCCAATCCACCGCAGACCACGCAGAGCACCTTCAAGCCCACAGGCAACACTTGGTCTTCAACTTTGTCCGTCGCCGCCGCTACCTATAACCCGTGCCAGGTAACTCTTTATTACACCGCCAACGGGATGGCCAATACCTTCACGACTAAAGACATGAACGATCAGGTCGTGAGGTAAAATGCTTATTGGCGCGCCAGTGCGGCGCTGTTTGAATGGTCACGCTTCGGACGGCGACCCACGCGCGCGCCCTGCTTGGCGGGCGATTCGAGGCTGTGGGGCCAATCCTGACTTCTATTGGGAGCGTTACAATGGAAAACCGAAGGGGCTTCACGATCGTTGAAATGCTTGTCGCAATTGCCATTGTTGGTGTAATGTTAGCCCTGCTGATACCGGCGGTCATGCGCGCGCGCGAGGCCGCCACAAAAACAAAAAGCATGAACAACCTGAAGCAATGCGCGATCGCGATCCATCATTTTTCCGACGCCCACAACGGCCAGTGCCCCTCGCTGGGGGGCGCCCCGCCGAATGTCTCCGAATCTCTATTCTTCGCAATTTTGCCTTATGTCGAAGAGGAGAATTACTATACGGGGGTCAAGGCTGGCACCCTCCCCAATTCGAGCTTTCATTCGGTCAAGATGTTTCTCAGCCCAGCCGACCCCACGATCGATTTCGCCCACACGGAAAACCTCTCGAGCTACGCGGCAAACGCCATGTGTTTTGACCGTCTAGCAACCTACCCAGAAAATTTTCCCGATGGCACGTCGAACACGATTGGCTTTGCTGAGCATTACGCCTTCAGGCGCGGCGGAACACAATTCTGTTGGTTTTTTCCTCAGGCGGTTGCGTTTCCGGATGGGTTAATCGCACACCGTGCCAGCTTTGCCGAGTTCCACGCCAGCCCGCCCGGACTCTACGGCATCGTTCCGCCCGATATCTACCCTGTAACGGCGGGCGACCCACCCGTTAGCACTGGGTCGGCGCCAGGTTTGACTTTCCAGGCCGCCCCTCCGGTTAGTAATTACGATCCGCGCCTTGCGCAAACTCCCCACAGGGGCGGGATGCTAGTTGCCATGATGGATGGAAGTGTGCAAACGCTTTCACCAGGGATTGACGCGACCGTATACTGGGCGTTGGTTACGCCCGAAGGGCGCGAGAACTTTCAAGCGCCGTGGTGACTTGCCCTTTGGCGAACCGAAGAACTTGTTATGGCGAATTGCTACGTCCGTATTTGAAGCCTCTTGCAGCGAATTCTTTAACACTTCTCTACTCCACAAACCGGCGCATGCTTGCCGCGGGTCGCACCGACACCACAATGCTGCGGCGGAATTGCGGCGTGCTGAAGATCGCTTCGCCAGTGCCGAGCAGCGGGCATTGGGCCCATAGTTCGCGCGTCACGTCGCTGGTTGTGGCCATTAGCGCGTCGAGGTTGTGCATGCTCCGCAGCGTGTGGACCAGGCGCGTGTTGCAAAGTTCGAAGATCTCGGGCGGAAGGTGGCCTGGCTGCTGGCTCACGAAGGCCAGGCTTAGCCAGTGCTTGCGGCCCCGGCGGGTCACGTTGCGCAGCATGTGCAGCGTGGCTTGCATCGTGGCGATTTTTTCCCGGCTCATGAACGAGTGCGCTTCCTCGATTACTACCAGCGTGGCCGGTGCGTTCGTGTGCATCATCTTCCAGGCAAACGCCTTGCGCACCAGGTCTGCCGTCACCAGGTTTTTCACCGTGTCGTTAGCCACGCTGACGTCGATCACGCTCACGCGGCCGGGTTTCAGCATGTCGCCCAGGTCCAGGCTGCGCAAATCGACCAGGTCGAAAACGCCCGCATGTTGCAGCAATTGCAATTTGCTGCCCAGGCCGACGTAATCGAGCGTTTCGGTCGAGCGCGATGAGCGCTCGGCCACGCGGCCGCGGAGGTTTTGCAGTGTGTAGGGCAACTTCACTTGGGGCGACGCATCCAGCAGAGCCGGAAGCTGATCCTTGCTGGTGCCGGACCAACTCGGGTGGAACCGTTGCACGAAATGGTCGATGCAATCGAGCAGGGCATTCCGCTCGGCGAGTGTGGTCTGGATCAATTCGCCGATGACGCTGCTTTCGAAGTCGGCCAGGCGCAGGGCAAACGGCTTGCTGTCGGCCCGGCGGCTGGAGCAGGTAACCGGGTGGTATACGCTAAAATCGGTCAGACCTTCCGGTTTGCGGCCGAACCGCTGTAGAATCGGAATCAATTCCTCCTGCGTGGTCGGCTGATCCATTTCGATATATTCGCCTTCCAGGTCGATCAGGATGACGGCCCAGCCGGCAGCCGCTGCTTCCTCGATGAGCACTTGCACGGAATTCGATTTGCCGGAGCCCACCGTCCCAAAGATGCCGACATTGCGCGGCAAGACTTCCTTGCTATCGCTGTCCACACGCACAAGCAGGTCTTCGCGCCCGGCGAGGCAGCCCAGGAGCATGCCGCCGCTGACCCCGATCAATTCGGCAATGGCGTCGGGCGACATTGCGACCACGGACGAACCTGGCGCCGGCCGGCTGTTGGTGCTGCGCGTGCGCGCGCCGTGGACTTCGCCGTGAATTTCTACTTCGCCCACGATGCCGTCGGCCTCCGGGAAGAACGGGCCTCCCACCAGGCGGCCGAGGAACGTTAGGCCGGGATTGCTCACGTCTTGAATCGTAACGAATTGGTTGCGGAGGACGCGATCGCGCTTGTCGGCCGCGGCACGAAATCGGACCCGTTCGTTCGTGGCCGAGGTTGGATCGAGTTCCGTCCGGCCGAGAAGACCCGCTTCCGAATCTGACATGGATAATGCTCCGGCGGCGTGGCGATGCGATAGCGTGGGGATGACATGACAAGCATAACTGCAAGTGGCGGGATGTCAAACGCCGGCACGATCTAAAGTGCGTTTAAGTGAAGATGCCACAGAGTCCCAAGCACGGCGCGGCTGCAACCACTCCCTCTCCTCTCGAAGCAGGGGAGAGGGGGAAAGGCTTCGCCGGGAGCGCCACTGACTATAATGCTGCCGGCACTCGCACCGGTCGCTGGCGCTCCCGGCTTGGCGGCGGGCCATGCCGTTTGGTGCCATGCACGAGTCGCACTCATAACATAGTTTAGTCATTAGCCGTTTTTCCCATTCGCGATGGCCAATGGATTCGACTCCGGTTAGCCTGGTTTTACGCCTGCATCGACTCGACGATACCGAAGCATGGCGGCGATTTGCCGAACTTATCGTGCCATTGTTGGATGCCTGGGCCCGACGGCTCGGTCTCCAGGAAGCCGAAGCCGCCGATCTGGTTCAAGACGTGTTCGCGATCCTGCTCGAGCAACTCCCAAGCTTTCGGTACGATCCCAAACGAAGCTTTCGTGGCTGGCTCTGGACAATCTTGTCGCGAACGGCCGGCAAGCGCTCGCGCCGGCCTCAGCCAGCGTTCGTCCCCGCCGAGACTCTGGAGCGGCCGAGTGTCGTTGAGCCACCCGATGAGGCCGAATTCCGCCGCTACCTGGTTGGCCGGGCTCTGCAAGTAATGACGACTGATTTCAACCCGGAAACCTGGAAAGCTTGCTGGGCGGTGGTTGCCGAGAATCGACCTGCTAAGGAAGTGGCTCGCGATCTCGGCATGAGTGTAAATGCCGTGTATTTGGCACGCTCCCGTGTGCTGGCTCGGTTGCGCCGGGAACTTGAAGGAATGCTGGATTGAGTATTTTTGCATTTTCGAGACAGATTGGATGGACCTTTGGTAATTACAGATAGATGCCCTGGAGTTTCCGATGAGCGACGCTGCCGATGATGTGATGCTGCAAGACCTTTTATTGGGCAAACTTTCCGACGAAGAGGCCGCCGATTACTTGGCCGGGCTTAACGATGCCTCGCGGCTGGATGAACTCGCGTCGCGCATTGGGGCCAGCGACACCCTACTTGCGTCGATCCAGACGCTTGCTAACGACCCACCGGCCGCGCCGTCGCCGCAAGTGAAAGCTCTGATTGACCGCGTACAGCAACAAATTGCAGCGCGGTCAAACGCTTCGTCGCCGACCATCGACCCTTCAAGCTCGCAAAACACTGATGCACCAGCCGAAAAAGCAGACCTGAAGAAGGCCGCCGCGGGGCGAACACTCGGCGGCTATCGCATCATCAAACAGCTCGGCGCCGGCGGCATGGGCATCGTTTACCTTGCAGAAGATCCGCAGCTGCGGCGCGAAGTGGCCCTCAAAGTCATGCGGCCGGAAGCAGCCGCCAGCGCGCAGGCGCGTGCCCGTTTTCTGCGGGAAGCCCGCGCGGCGGCGCGGATTGAACACGACCATATCGTCACGGTGCATCAGGTCGGCGAAGCGGAGGGCGCGCCGTTCCTGGTCATGCCGCTATTGCGCGGCGAAACGTTGGATGAGCGCTTGCAGCGCGAGCCCAAGCCGCCGTTGACTGAGATTCTTCGCATCGGCCGGGAAATCGCCGAAGGCTTGGCGGCCGCGCACGATGGCGGGCTTATCCACCGGGATATTAAGCCCGCCAACGTCTGGCTGGAAGGTAAGAAGAGCCGCGTGAAGCTCCTCGATTTCGGCCTGGCCCGTGGCGGCGAAACCGACGACCGCATTACCCAAAGCGGCACTGTGGTCGGCACCCCCTCGTACATGGCGCCGGAGCAGGCCGCGGGGCAAACGGTCGATGCCCGTGGCGACCTATTCAGCCTGGGCTGCATTCTGTACCAGATGACCACCGGCAACCGTCCCTTCACCGGCTTGAACCTCATGGCGGTATTGCACAGCCTGGCGAACCACACGCCGCCGCCGCCGGCAGAGGTCGAGCCTTCGGTACCGCCAGCATTGTCGAATCTGATCGTGCGATTGCTCTCCAAATCTCCCGATGCGCGGCCGGGCAGCGCTCATGAACTGGCGGAAGAATTGGCTGCACTTGAAGGCGGCAATGCTCATGCGGAAGCCAAGTTCCCCTCCCCCTTGATGGGGGACGGATGGCGTGGGGGTGACAGGCACTTTCCCCACGCCCCGTCCCTCCCCCACAAGGGGGGAGAGGGTAAAACCGCCTCTGACACCTTGGATATGCGTGGGCAGTCAGGAAAATCGCCCAAAGAAAAAGTAGCCAAGCCCGCCTCCGCAGCGATAAAGCGCAGCCGCTGGCTCATCACGGCCGTTGGATTGGCCCTGCTCGCCGCCGTCGGCGGCATCGTCTATTTCACCGTCATTCGCGTGGAGACTCCGAAAGGAACGCTGGTGATCGAAGGCGGCGATGATGATGTCGAAGTGGTCGTCAAGCAAAACGGGGCGATCATCAAGGACA
>DATGHS010000517.1:0-4771 GCA_035307785.1 Gemmataceae bacterium | reverse complement strand
GCGCGGATCGGGCGCACCCATCTCGATCCAGGTGGTGAAATCCTTGATGACCGCCTCGGGTAGCTTTCCATCCGGGGGCATCTTGAGGGCGCCCTCGTGATGCAGCGCCTTCACGAGTCGGCTCTGATCCGGGTGGCCGGCCACGATTACGGGGCCTTT
This sequence comes from Gemmataceae bacterium, assembly GCA_035307785.1. Classification (GTDB taxonomy): domain Bacteria; phylum Planctomycetota; class Planctomycetia; order Gemmatales; family Gemmataceae; genus DATGHS01. The sequence continues at coordinate 4,612 of DATGHS010000517.1, read as the reverse complement.
CGTGCCGCCCTTCAATACCCCGGCTCTGGAATCGAGCAGTAGTCCGCCTTTGACTTCCTTCGCCCCTGCAGAGTGACAGGCAAAACAATGATCCACCAGCACCGGCCGAATCTTGGATTCGAAAAATTTCACGCCGGCTGAATCCGGCTCCGTGGCCGAAACGAACGACGAGGTCACGAGCGCGGTAACCAGGATCAGAATAATGGCGGGAAGCGATCTCACGTCGAATTCCTCAACGATGGCAAGCTTTCGGAATGTCGGCGGGCAAAGTCAAACTATTAGGAAAGCGTAAAGCTGGCGGGAGAGCGAGGCGCAAAACCGCGCTCCTTCATTAGCATATCCGAAAATTGGGGTGCGTGCCCAGTGTTTTTGGGGAAAATGTCACGTTTTGTGCAACGCTGGCCGAGTCGTTATCGCATTCCGAACGGTCCGCAACACCTGCTCGCGCTCCGCGCCGGCCAGCGGCAGCCGTGGCGCTCGTACCCATTCGGCGCCGAGGCCGACTTCTTGCACCGCGAGCTTGATGTATTGCACGAACTTCACGTGCGTATCGAGCTTCAGCAACGGAGCGAACCAGCGGTAGAGCCGGCGGGCTTCATCCCATTTGCCGGCCCGCGTCAAATCCCAAAGACATTGATTCTCCTTTGGGAAGGCGATGCCGGCCCCGGCCACCCAGCCGTCGATGCCGAGGATTGCACTTTCCAAGAGCAAATCATCCACGCCCACGAAAAGCGCATAGCGGTCGCCCACCATATTGTGCAGCTCCGTAATTCGGCGCGGGTTCGCGGAGCTTTCCTTGATGGCCACGAGGTTGAGAATGTCGGCCAGCCCGACGAACATCTCCGGCGTCACATCGGTGTGGTACGAAACCGGGTTGTTGTAAAGCATCCAAGGTAAATGCGTGGCCGCGCCTACCGTTCGGAAGAACTGAATCGTCTCCCGCTCGTCGGGCTTGTAGATCATGGGTGGCATCACCATAAAGCCATCCACGCCGAGGCGCTCGCAATCGGAAACATACCGGCATGCCGTGGCGGAGCTTGTCTCCGCGACCCCGGCGATGATCGGCACGCGGTCTTTGGCGGTAGCTATAGCCATGGCGAGAAGCTGTGATTTTTCAACTGAAGAGAGCGTTTGATTTTCGCCGAGCGAACCGCAAAGAATCAGCCCGCTAACACCGGACTGAATGAGAATTTCCAGGTGACGTTTCGTGGCTTCGAGATCGAGCGATTCGTCTTGCCGGAATTGCGTGGTGACAGCCGGGAAAACGCCTTGCCAACTTAGTTGCATGCGATTGCTCTCCACATCTTTTCTCCCCTCTTCCCCGCTTCGGGCGAGAGGGACGGGGGTGAGGGAAGTTGGGGATCTCGCGCGGCGACGCTACCCCCCCTCACCCCAGCCCTCTCCCCCCGAAGCGGGAAGAGAGGGAGAAAAACCATTCCCCTGCGATTCTGATCTCAATCACCGCACATCCACCACTGCCTCGCCGAGCACTTCCATGCGCGGCGTAATGCCCAGGCCTGGGCGCGTGCCAGACGCCATGCGGCCATTTACCCGCTTCGGCGCTCCCTCGGCAATGCTCACAGTAACGTAGCTGTTGAAATCGGTGGCGGTGAATTGGAATTCCGGCGGCGTGCTGTGGGCCAGGTGCGCGATCGCGGCCGTGATGATGTCGCCGCCCCAACTGTCTTCGAGCGTCATGGCAATGCCGAGCGAGACGCACAGGTCGCGCGCTTGCAGCACTTTCGTGAGCCCGCCGAATTTGCTGATCTTCAAGTTCACCACGTCCATCGCGTGATCGGCATGGCCCCGCAGCAATACGTCGAGCGAATCGATCACTTCATCGAGCACAAAGGGATGATCGGTGTGCAGTCGAACGGAAAGACATTCCTCGTAGCTCAAGCACGGCTGCTCGATGTACACGTCCACGTCGCGCACGGCTCGCACGACGCGCAGAGCATCATGCTGCAGCCAGCCGGTGTTGGCGTCGGCGATTAGCCGGTCGCCGGGCTGGAGTTTCGCGGCCACGGCATGAATGCGAGCGATGTCCACGGCCGGATCGCCGCCGACTTTGAGTTGAAAGCGCGTGTAGCCTTCAGCCCGATAACCGGCCACGCGCTCGGCCATTGCTGCCGGCGATTCCTGCGAAATAGCACGATAAAGGCCGAAATCATTCCCGTAGCGCCCGCCCATCAACGTGCAGACCGGTTGGCCGGTGACTTTGCCGAGAATGTCCCAGCACGCCATGTCGATGCCGGATTTGACGTAGGGATGCCCCTTCAGCGCGGCATCCATGCGCCGGTTCAATTTCCTTAGTTCGCACGGATCTTCGCCCAGCAAGTGCGGGCCCAGCTCGGCGATGCCGGCCCGCACGCCGTTGGCATAGGCCGGCAGGTAGAACGGACCGAGCGGACAGACCTCGCCGTAGCCGGTTACGCCGGCATCGGTTTGCACTTCGACCACGGTGGAATCGAAGACGTTGACCGCCTTGCCGCCCGACCATTTGTAGCTGCCTTCGTGCAGCGGCAACTCGACTCGGTATGCGCGAATGCGACTGATTTTCATGGACTCCATTTGCCTCCCGAGCGCCAGACTATGATGTCTTGGAGCGATTGTACCGAAACTGGGGAAACCGGTCCTGCGAATGCCGATTGGAAGTAAACTCAATTCGCCGAATGGCCGGCGCGCAGGACCAATCGCTCTTCAGACGCGTAGGTCTCGGCGGTCAGACCGGATTCATTGCTACGAATCGTGATCGCCCCGTGCGGCCAGGTGCCCCAATATGGGATGCCGGCAGCGGTGTATGGATCCATGCGATTGGCGGGACCGCGCGGCAGGCCGGTGCAAGCCAGGACTAGCTTTGGATGCGCCCAACGCACCAGGGCGGGCGAGTTGGCGAGCCGGCTGCCGTGGTGCGGGGCCATCAGCACGTCCACGGGTTCAATCCGCTCCTGCAAAACCATCGCTTGCCCTGGCCCTTCCAAATCGCCGGTGAGGAGAATGCGATTTCCGGCATGCGCCAAGAGCAGAACCATGCTGCGGGCATTCTCGTTGCCTTCGGGACCATTCGCCGGGGGATGGAACACGTCGACCGCCACGTCTCCGGCGGTCAATCGATCACCGGCCTTTACGATTCTCAGCGGAATGTTCCGGCGTTGAATTTCGGCCAGCGTATGCCGCACGCCGGGCTGGTTCTTGTCGGCAAAGCTCGGGGTACAAGTGATCAAACCCACGTCGAAGCGATCCAGAAGATCGACCAACCCGTTGAAGTGATCGAGATCAGCATGCGAGAGGAAGATTTCGTCGATCTTGGAAATCCCCTGCCGCCACAGGAAGGGTGCAATCGTGCGGCGCGTGACGTCCGGCCCCTGAATAGCGCCCGCATCGTAAAGCAAGACCCGGCCATCGGGAGTTTCGATGACCGTGCAGCCGCCATGGCCTACCGCGAGGAACGTCACGCGCATTTCCTGGTGACTGGCCGGCAGCGCAGCGCCGAGCAGGCCGATGCCGAGCCAGCTGGCGCCGGCCAGCGCCAGCCAGCGCCGCTTCGGCCAGACCGGCTTCAACCACAACAGCGCGAACAGAATGAAATAGAAGCCGCCCAACCACCAAATCGGAATGTCCGGAACATAGAGATGGCTCAATGGCAATGAATCCACCAGCTCAACGAGCCCATCGCAACCCGCCAGGCTGTAGCGCGTGATTAGCGCGAAGAACGGCGACAAGAATCCGCCCAGCGCGTTGGACAAGAGCAGAAAGAAACCGCTTACCAGGGCGATCGCGGCCAGCAACAACGCTGGCGGGCCGATCAGGAAACCGGTTACCGGAACTACGTGATGCCACGATGCCACCAACGGAATGGTTGCCAGGCCAAGGACAATCGTGATCACGTAATTTCTGCCAATCCACCGGCCCAGGCGCACGAGCCAGCGCTCGGGCCAACTGCGCGCCTCGTCGCGCAAGCGCGCCAGCGGATCGTCGTCGCGCTGAGCAAACCAGCGGCCGAGGCCCCAAGTCAAAATGGCCACGTGCAAAAAGGACGATTGGCACCCCAGGCTGAAGGGATCGACCGGATGCAAAGCGATCACTGTTAACCAGGCCAGGGCGAAATTATTGGCCGGTAACAGTTGCCGGCGAAACAGGGCGCCGGCGCAGGCAACCACCACCGTAATGGCCGCCCGTTGCACCGGTGGCCGAAACCCGGCAATGACCGCGTACGAGAGCAAAAAGACCGCCACGATGACGGCCCCGTGCTGAAGACGCACGCCGAGCACACGCAGGACCGCCCATGCCAGCGCCGCCAGCACGATGAGGTGCATGCCGGAGATCGCGAGTACGTGAATGACGCCGGTGCGGACGTAGCGGTCCCATTCGGCGCGCGCCATGGCCGAACCGTCACCCAGCAGGAGGGCTGTTCCGATTGCGGCCTGTCGCGGTGGCAGATTTCGGGCTAACGAGCGCTGCCCCCAGCCGCGGATTTGCGCTAGCCAGCTCGTCGGATTCGACCAACTTGCTTCGCCAATTCTAATTACGGCATCCGGCGTCTTCTTCACGCGCATTTCGGCGCGAACGCGATGATCCTTCAAATACTCCGCCCAGTCCCATTCGCCCGGAT
>DATGHS010000516.1:0-22396 GCA_035307785.1 Gemmataceae bacterium | reverse complement strand
ATCGTCCTGTTCAGCAGCAAGAATCTCGACCCGGCGCGCTTGCCGGAAGAAACCAATCCCTTCGCCAACCTGATGATGGTAAAGCACTGGTTGGGTTTCCCCCGAGGCGGCAACCGGACTGATCCTCCTCCGACAGGGGTCTTCACGTCGGTGGGACCGTTCGGCGATTCGTGGCAACGCACCTTGACTATGAAAACCGCGATGGGCGGCACCGAACCGATCTTGCAGCGCTTGACCACGATGACGCCCTATGGGATTCAACTGGCCGCCGTGGACTTCCGCTGGACCGAGTATTTTCTGCTGAACGAACTCGATCACGGGCTGGTGCGCGATCTATTGCTAAAGCACCGCGATTTCAAGGAATCAGCCGGCGCTCCAGATCTCGAAAAGCGCATGAAATTGCACCAGTTCTTCGTGCAGGCCAAGTGGTATCAGGATGCGGATAAGGAACTCGACCGCACGCTCAAAGATATTCCAACGGCCAAGGCTCGGGTCGAGACGGCGCGCACCGCTCTACGGGACTTGCAAGCGCAGGAAGTGCTCGATGAAGCCAATCGGGCCGTGGGCTCAGGGCAGTTTCGCCTGGCGTCGGAATTGCTCAAGGGGATTCCACCAGAAGGTCTCGGCAATGTGACAGTGAAAGTGAATACCGCGAAGGTCCGTTTCGACAACCTTACCAAGCAGTGGGACCTGGCCCAGCGATTTCTCTATGCGCTGCCGGAAAACGTGTTGGGCCCAAACGCGGAAATCTTGTGCGAGGCTGCCGAAGCGATCCGCAATGATCTGTACATCGAAGGGCTCGACCGGCTGGAGCCGTTCATCAACCTCGCCGAACAGGCCGCGAAGGCGCAACAACTAGGCCGTATTCCTGCCCAGAAGGCCGAGGAATTGCTGTCGCTGGCCGTAACCGGTTGGCTGCTGGGCAAAGAATCCGCGGAGACGAAACCGGAGACGGCTCGCAAGTTGTGGAAGGCCCGTAACTTCGTCCTCACCTACGTCCGCACGCACAATGTGCCCGCCCGGCGGAGAATGCTGGAAGCGTATCAAAAGGATGAGCCGGTGGAGCTGGAAGAACTGGCGCGCATTGTGGCGGTGCTGCCGCCGCCGGAGCCGGGAGACAAAGTCACTCCCGAGCCGCAAGAGCGCAGAACGGCGTTGGCCAACAATAACAACCGCGCGCCAGCGAACTACGTGCTTCAGCTGCCGCTGGAATATCGCCACGGCCGGCCGTATCCGCTGCTCGTGGTGATGCACAACACCGGCGAGCGCGCGCAAGCCATTTTCGACCGTTACAAGTATTGGGCCAACCGCAACGGTTACATTCTGGCCTCGGTCGATTGGGAAACGATACCCGGCGCCTACAACTACAGTGCCGAAGAGCACTACCGTGTGCTTGACGCGATCCGCGACATCAAGCAGCACTACCATGTGGACAGCGACCGCATTTTCCTGGGCGGCTTTGCCGAAGGCGGCAATGTGGCCTGGGACGTGGGTACCGCACAGCCGGACATGTTTGCCGGCATCACCGGCATCACCGCCCAGCCGCGGATGACCTACGTGCGGCCGCTCTGGCCTAATGCCAAATACTTGCCCTTCTACCTGGTCGGCGGTGAAATGGCGGGCGATGCGCCGAAGCAGACAATGATGGTGGTGGGTGAATGGCTGTCGAAAGGCTTCCCGGCCCTCTACTGCTTTTATCGTGGCCGCGGCACCGAATGGTTCGGCGGAGAATTGCCCTTCATGTTCGACTGGATGAAGACCAAGCAGCGCGCCAAGGGCTGGCCGGACCTAGGTTCGCCGAATGTCGGCCAAGACGGGGTGGAATGCTTCCACACGATGCGCAATGAGGACAGCCGTTTCTACTGGATCACAGCCGACAAGATTGCCGAGAGGAACTTGCACGAGAATAAACCGAAGGGCGCATCCGCCCTACCGGCGCGCATTCAGGCGACCATCAAAGCAGGCAACCAGATTGTCTTCTACACCGTGGGTGTGAAGGAAGCGTCGCTGTGGTTTGGCCCGGGAATGATCGACTTCACAAAGCCGGTTTCTGTGTTCTTGAAAGGGATCGTCCGGGGCGGTGAGCACACGATCAAGCAAACGCTCAAACCGGACCTCGCCGTCATGATGGAAGACCTGTACGACCGCTGGGACCAGCAGCGGGTGTTCTTCTGCAAGTGGACGATTAATCCGTGATTCAGTGCACCGCCGTAAGCGGCTGCCGCTTGCGGCAGTGCACTCTTTCACTGCGACCTCGGCACCCATTTCTCCGAGATTCGGTAAATCGCGACATCGATTTGCGGATCGGGCCCTCGTTCAATCGGCAAGTAGCCGCCGTAATACGCGGGCAGCGTGCGCAGCGGGAAGCCTCTCCGAATGATCATGTGCACCACCGGTGCCCCCATCGCCTCGGCCGGCACAAACTCTTGCTGGACTACCGATTCCTCATTCGGCACAATGAGCCATTCGCCCGGTTGTGGCACGGACTCATCGGGGATTATCGGCTTCATGCCTTGCCGCTCAGCCTCGAATTGAAAGCCCCAGTGACCCACAAACCAAATGGTCACCGTCGGGTCTTGCTGACGAATAAACCGAGCCGCCGCGCGCACAGCCCTTGGCTCGCGCCACGAATCTGCCGCGTCGATGCCGGCAAAAAACAGCCCGAGCGCGATGCCGGGGGCAATCGCAAGCCAGACCGTTTTCCTTTCCGCTCGACTACGGCAAGTGCGCGAAACCAGGCGGCCGGCGAGAACTGTTGCCACCAGCGTAAAGCCAATTAGCCGGCGGCTAGCGGGGAACGGCGTCATGGCCAGAAAACCGGCCAGCTCGATCAGCAACCAGAACAGCAGGAACCACAGTTCCGGTGACAATCGTAGCCGCGTCCACCATTGCATCTCAATGAGCGCACGGCAGCTGTGGAGCCGAACGAGCTGTCGCAGGGCTACAAGCGCCAGTACCAAAATCGACAAGCCGCCGAGCGTGCCGAGAATCGAGCTGGTCAGAGGCACCTCGGTGCCGGCCCAAATCGACTCCTGAATCGGGATCAAGATCAGTGCCGCGTAGGAGGCGACGATGATTTCGATCGGCACAAGCAGCCATCGCCACTCCTTCACAAGACCCGCGCAAGCCAGAAGCGCCGCTGGCGGCAGCAAGCCGCCCAGCAAGATGAGCATCGGCAGCAATAGCCGCCACTTCGCGAGGTACACGTCCAGTTTCTTTTTCCACGACTCCGGCGACGGACCCAGCGCAAAAAGGAAATGCGATTCGCCATATTTCCACTGGACGAATTCCTCCCAACCGATGAAGATGATTGCCGCTGCAGCACAGGCCAGCGCGGCAAAAAGCACGCGCCAGATCAGAGATGGCCAGCTCTTCCGGCAACGAATCGGCGCCAGGATGGCCGCCCCCACCAGCACCGGTGGCATCAGCAACCCTGTGTATTTTGTCTGTGTTGCCAGGCCGGCCACGACTCCAGCCGCCAGCGCGCCAAGCAGGGATTTTCGTTCCAATGCTCGTAAGAACAAGACCAGCGCCGTCATACATAGTGTTAACGCGGGCAGGTCGAGCATGAAGTTCCAGGCCGGCAACATACTCGGCGATAACATCGCGAGAATAAGCAGCGGCGCTTCCATCCCGCGCGCAAAACGATGAAACAACGCCTGAAGCGCGACAGCCAGCAGCAGTATTTCCGGAAAAAGCCATAATTTCCACGCAACCGGTTCATCCCCACAGATGCGCATTCCCAGCGCTAGCCAGTACGGCTGCACCGGGGGCGCGAGGATCTCGTTCGCCGGCTGCGGCCACTGATACCAGAATTGCTTAAAGCCATATGGGTCAAGCGGATGCTGTGCGATGTGGCGGGCCAGCGTGAGATAGGCCGTGTCGTCGACGAGCGGCGCCTTGCATGCATTGAGCGCGGTGCACGCAGCGGCCAGAAGTAACGGCAAGAAGATTCGGCGAATGTTCACGGCATCTGGAACTTTTTGGCCATTGTCACGGGAGAGGTTAGAATATATAAGTCCACCAGAGGAACGATGCAACTATTGAGATGGAAACGATGCTGGCTGGTTCCAACCAATCGTCGAAGATCACCTTGCAAATCTATCCGCTCGGCTTAGTGGATTTCGAAGAGATGCTCGCGCTGCAGCGCCGGCTCGTTTTCGAAGTATCCGGCGACCGCAGCCAGGGCGTGCTCCTGATCTGCGAGCATCATCCGGTGATCACGGTGGGCCGACAAGGTAGCCGGACGCACATTCACTTTGATCCACGCGAATTGCAATTGCGCGGCTGGAGCATTCGCTGGGTGAACCGCGGCGGCGGTTGCCTGCTCCACCTGCCCGGCCAGTGGTCCATCTACCCCATCCTGCCGCTTGACCGGCTGCAAATCGGTTTGCAAGAATACCTCAATCGCTTGCAACGCATGCTGCTGGAAACGGCCAAGGATTGCATGGTGCGCGAAGCCGCCGAAATCCCCGGCCAGCTCGGTGTTTGGGCGAGCCAGCGCTTGCTGGCCCATGTGGGCGTAGCCGTGCGCGACTGGGTTTCGTATTACGGCGTCGCCCTGAACGTCAACCCGGACCTGGAACACTTCCGCAAGGTGAATTGCGGTGGCTCAACATTGCCGATGACCTCGATTGTGCGCGAACGGCATCTGGCCGTGAATCCGGAACTCGTCCGACAATTCCTCATCGATCGTTTTCTCGAACAGTTCCCGTGCGAGCGGGTGATCATGGGCGAAAGTCTACCGGTTCTTCCCGCTCCGGTCGAGTTTGGCAGCCGCAACGGCGACAGTGTTGTGTCGAAGGACCATTCGCATGCAGTCATTGCCGTTGGTGACTGAAACTCCGGCCGAACCGCGCCGCCGCTTGCCCGACTGGCTGAAAAAGCCCCTGCCCTGCGGCAACGAGAACTTCTTTACGCAGCATCTCCTGCGCGATCTGCACCTGGAAACTGTCTGCGAAAACGCCCGCTGCCCCAACCGGCCGGAATGCTATTCGCGCCGGACGGCTACCTTCATGATCCTGGGCAATATCTGCACCCGCCCCTGCGGCTTCTGCTCGGTGCCGCGCGGCGAACCGCTCGAAGTGGAAGACGACGAACCCGAGCGCGTGGCCGAAGCGGCCGTTCGCCTCGGGCTCAAGCACGTTGTGATTACCTCTGTGACGCGCGATGATCTGCCCGACGGTGGAGCGGAGCATTTTTACCGCTGCGTGTTGGCCGTGCGGAAGCGCACCGAAGCCGCCATCGAAGTGCTGACCCCCGATTTTCTCGGCGATACGGCCGCCATCGACCGCGTGATCGAAGCGAAACCGGAAGTCTTCAACCACAATACCGAGACGGTGCCGAGATTTTACCGCAAAGTCCGGGGCCGGGCCGACTATCAGCGCAGTCTCGATCTATTGGCGCGCGTCAAGCGGCTAGCGCCCAATATGGTCACGAAAAGCGGCCTGATGCTCGGCCTCGGCGAAACCTGGGATGAATTGCTCGGCGTTTTCGCCGATCTGCGCGCAGCCGGCTGCGACGTGCTGACGATGGGCCAATACCTCACGCCCACGCTCAAGCACATTCCGGTTGCACGCTACTTGCCGCCGAGCGAGTTCGACGCGCTGGCAGCGCTCGCTCGCAAGCTCGGCTTCCAGCAAGTGGTGGCCGGCCCATTTGTTCGCTCCAGTTATCACGCCGACGAAATGGTGTCGCCGCATGCCAACGCCCATCATTCTTCCTGAACTCGGCATCGAGCCGGTAACCTTGAGCATCTGGTACGCCGACGTGGGCGACCCGATTCTCGAAGGGGAAAAGGTGGTCGAAGTGCTGGGCAACGGCGCAACCTTTGATGTGGTTGCGCCGGCCAGCGGGACCTTAGCGGAGAAACGCGCGTTCGTGAATGAGCGCGTTGCGCCGGGGCAAGTGCTTGGGATCGTGGAATAGACGGCCTACGGATTTCCGTCCCTGGGCATTCGTACCACTCGCCATTCACTACTCTCCACTCACCATTTCCCTATACCACCACCATCCCCCCGCCGATAGTCTCCCGCCGAGGCTCGTCATGCAAATCCGGGAACCGGTTGCCGAATCGCCTGCGCCCAACAGCAAATCGTGGTTAGGCGAACTCACCGGTTACCATTGGATCGTGTTCGCCGTGGCCGCCATCGCTTGGATGGCCGACTGCATGGATCAGCAGTTGTTTACACTGGCGCGTAAGACAGCGGTGACCCATTTGCTCGGTAGCGCGGCCCCACCGGAAACGGTAACATGGTGGTCCACGGCATCGACGTCAATCTTTTTGATTGGTTGGGCCTTTGGGGGATTGGTGTTTGGCATATTCGGCGACCGCTTGGGCCGGGTGCGCACGCTGACGCTCACGATCTTGCTGTACTCGGTTTTCACTGGCTTGAGCGCCTTGTCGATGTCGGTCTATGACTTCTGCGCCTACCGGTTTCTGACTGGGCTGGGCGTTGGCGGCGTATTTGGCGCGGCCGTCGCCCTGTTGGCAGAGACAATGCCAGCGCGGGCTCGGCCCTACTCGCTGGGAATGATGCAAGCGTTATCGGCCATCGGCAACTGTACTGCGGCCGGCTTGTTTATTTTGTTCGGCTTACTGGAACTCAATGGACGCCTGAATGGCCTCAAGCCGCTTAATTCTTGGAGGATGATGTTTCTCATCGGGATTGCGCCGGCCATGCTGGTGATCTTGATCCAGCGCAGGCTGGCGGAACCGGATTCCTGGCAACAGGCTCGCAAGGCGGCAGCGGCCGGAGTGGGCAAAAAGCTCGGTTCCTATGCCGAATTGCTAGGCGCCAGTGAAATCCGTCGGCATGCGTTGCTCGGCATGTTATTGTCGTTCGCCGGCGTCGTAGGTCTATGGGGCATCGGTTTTTTTAGTTACGATCTGCAGCAGACCATTCTGCCGCCAACCTTTAGGACCGAGGCTAGACAACTCGGAATGTCTGGAGATGAAGCGGCCCAATACATCAAAGGCCAGACCATCATCTGGGCCGGCGTGACCTCGCTCATGATGAATATCGGCGCATTCTTCGGTATGTCGGCATTTAGCGTGGTCACCCAATGGCTCGGTCGTCGAATAACGTTCGCGATCTTCTTTGTCCTTGCGGCGATAAGCACGGGCGGGTTCTTCTTGTTCATGAAGACCCGCAGCGACATCTTGTGGATGACGCCATTGATGGGCTTCTGCCAGTTGGCCCTGTTTGGCGGCTATGCCATCTATTTGCCGGAGTTGTTTCCGACCCGGCTGCGCGCAACGGGCACATCGTTCTGCTACAATGTCGGTCGATTTGTCGCGGCTAGTGGGCCAATTGCGCTGGCCATCCTCACGAACGATGTCTTTAAGGGATATACCGAGCCGTTTCGCTATGCAGGTTTGGCCATGTGCACGGTGTTCCTGCTTGGCCTATTGGTGCTGCCGTTCCTGCCGGAAACGAAAGGCAAACCACTCCCTGAATGACCACAATCCCCACCCCCGAATGGCTCTCCCAACGTGGCGGCCAGATTCGCCCCGGCATCAGCGCCAACACCTGGCTCATCCTGCTCAGCAACATGCAGGAATACGCCGCCATGGTCACTCCCGCGGCCGGCAAGTTCACCTGTGCCGTCACGCAGCGCAACAACGGCAAGCGCCTGGACAAAGCCACCGTTTATCCCACTGCCGAGGCCGCGGTTCAAGGCGGCTTGGAGGAACTGAAACAAGCTCTTGGCTGGGGCTGAGCCGCTTGCCGAAGCGAGTCAACGTGGAACGGAATTTATTCCGTTCCGGTGAATTCGCGAACGGAATAAATTCCGTTCTACGTTCCCAGTTCGCTTGCGGCCAAGCGTGCGCATTTCTATGATTCCCCACAGACTCAACTCGTGGAGAATCGAATTCATGCGGCATGTTTTGTCGGCGCTGGTGCAGAATCAACCGGGCGTGCTCGCGCATGTCTCCGGCATGCTGGCGTCGCGCGGCTTCAATATCGACAGCCTGGCCGTAGGTGAAACCGAGTCGCCGGAACTGTCGCGCATGACCTTCGTGGTCCACGGCGACGATGCCGAACTCGATCAGGTGCGCAAACAACTGGGCAAAATCGTCACCGTCGTGAAGGTGATGGACATTTCGAGCGAGGACTACGTCGAGCGCGATTTGATGTTGATCAAGGTGACGGCCCAGCCGGAGAAGCGCGTCGAGATCTCTTACCTGGTCGATATGTTCCGGGCACGGGTCGTCGATATCGCCCCGGATTCGTTGATGATCGAGATCAGCGGCAACGAGCGGAAGATCGAAGCCTTCATCGAACTCATGCGGCCCTACGGCATCCGCGAACTGGCCCGCACCGGCCGAATCGCGCTGGTGCGCGGCATATCGAGTCAAGGAGCCGCGACATGAATGACATTGTTTTGCCCACGCGCCAACTCGACCCAGCGCTGAAGGATTTGTTGATGAGTCTGAAGCCGGGCACGCGCATTCGCATTACGCAAACGGTGCGCGTTGGCAGCCGCAGCTGGCCTGCGACCGTGGAAGGTGTATTCCGTGACATCAACTACCTTGCCACCGGCCTTTCGACGCAGCGCGTGCCCGAAGACGACATCATTGTGCCCACGATCCACTTCACCAAGGACAACGGGGAACTGAGCAGCATTACGCTCGACGAACATAGCCGGGTGGAAATCGTATAAGCGAAAGCCCAGGGACGGAAGTCCCTGGGCCGTGGCTGGAGATCAAACCATGCGATGGCTGGCGCTCCTTTGTTTGTTCTGCATCACCGCAAGCGCGCGCGCGGATGCCTTCGATAATTACACGAACCCGGTGCTCGCCAAAGTCCCCGAAGCCGCCGAGGCCAAGCCAATCACCGAATTGACAGCCGAAATGATTCTCGACAACGATCAGGTGCTGCCGAACGTGAAAGCGGCCATGATCGTCGTCTACACGAACGAAGCTCGCTGGGCGAAACTTCTAGTGACCGCCGCGAGGCAAAAGATCCCCGGTCCGCCGGGTAGCGAGCCGGTGGTAGTGCCGATCCTGCGCATCGAGCGTTTCGCGACCATGCGCGAGGCCAGCGAACGCGCGATTCTGGCTGAAGGAAAGAACATCAGCCTATTTCCCGATTTTCACTTCCATCTCGACCTGGGCCAGGTGGTGCCGGCCAAGCTAGGCGGCGATCTCGTGGTGAGCGAACCGCAGCCGAAGCAACTCGTCGTCAAGCCCGTGGGCAAGGCGAAGATGTATCTGCTCACCAAGCAGCTTCCCGATGCCAAGCCGGCCAAAGGCGAAAAGATGGACTTCAGCACCGGCAAGTTCGATTCGAAATCCTTCAACGGCACCTACAAGTTCTACGATGACGGCCGGCGCTCGGGAACGCTGCGCATCAAAGTGAATGACGAAAACGACATCACCGGCACTTTCGTGACCGACCTCGATAAGCGCGAATACGACGTGAGCGGTTCGGTGTCGAAGCCGAACCATAAGATTCTGTTCACGATCAAGTTCCCGCGGACGGAAGAAGCGTTTGAAGGCTACATGTTCACCGGCGACGGCAAAGCCATTGCTGGCACCAGCAAGATAGAAGACCGCGAGGGCGGCTTCTATGCACTGCGCCTCGAAGAGTAATTACGAGCCGGACGCGTAAGCGACCGATCGCTTCGATCGGTCGCTTACGCGTCCGGCTCGTAGGAATACGAGGATCCTATGCCCCCACCATTGCAACGATTGGCGTCGCTGGATGCGTACCGCGGGCTCATTATGCTTACGCTGGCTGCGGCGGGCTTCGGGCTTCCCGAAGTGGCGAAGCAGTTCGAATCCACGAGCCAAACCTGGCGGCTGCTGGCGTATCACTTTGATCATCCGAAATGGATTAGCCAGAATTGGGTCGTCGGTTGTTCCTACTGGGACTTGATTCAGCCTTCGTTCATGTTCATGGTCGGCGTGTCGATGCCGTTCTCCTATGCGGCCCGGCGAAACCGCGGCGACGGCTTCATGAACATGGCCATGCACGCGGAGATTCGTTCCATCGTACTGGTGCTCCTAGGTGTCTTCCTCGCTTCCGCGTGGGGAAATCCCTCCAAAGGTGATCGCACCCGTTGGGAGTTCTTCAACGTCCTGGCGCAAATCGGACTCGGCTACTTCTTTGTGTTCTTGTTAATGGGCCGGCCGAAGTTGGTTCAACTATTCGCGGCGGCGGCCATCCTTGTGTGTTACTGGATGTTGTTCGTTTTCCATCAGGTTCAAGACGCGACCACGTTTGTGGATCATTTCCGGCCTGATTCCAACTTTGCGGAACGGATTGACATTCTGTTCTTAAGTAAGTTTCCGCCCAATTATGGTTACCCGGGGAACAAGGGTCATTATGCCACATTGAATTTCGTGCCATCCATGGTAACGATGCTCTTTGGCGTGATGGCCGGAGAGTTGCTGCAAAGTGAACGGTCGCTGGGGCGCAAAACTGCGATGCTCTTCGGCAGCGGCATTATTTGCATGGTGCTCGCCATCGCCACTGGCGGTCTCGGCCAACTCGGCGACGCCATCGGTCAACCCATTCCCGATAAATTCACGCTATGCCCCATCATCAAGCGCATATGGACCCCGTCATGGGTGCTTTTTAGCGGCGCCTATTGCTTCTGGATTCTCGGCGCATTTTTCCTGGTGGTGGATGTGATTAACCTTCGCTTCTGGATTTACCCGCTGCGGGTCTTCGGCATGAATTCCATCCTGATATACCTGATGGGCCAGTTATTGCGCGGCTGGACCGCGAAACAAATTCAGATTCATGCCGGCGAAAACGTCTTCAAAAACATGTCCGACCGCTTCGTGGCCTGGAGCCATAGTCTCGGCGACAGCTACGGCTTCGTGTTGCGCAGTGGCGATTATTCGCCCATCATGCAATCGCTTAGTGTGCTGCTCGTGTTCTGGCTCATCTGCTGGTGGCTCTACCGGCAACGGGTGTTCCTGCGAATTTGAGGCAACAAAAAAAGCCGCCGGGAACAACCCGGCGGCACGCGCGGATCGCACCAAAGCTTACTCGCCTTTTACCGCGATCCGCCGCGGTTTGGCTGCTTCCACCTTCGGCAGGCGAACCGTCAGCACGCCGTTCTTCAGCTCCGCGCTAATCTTGTCGGCGGCAATGTTCTCCGCCACGCGGAAAACACGCTGGAAGCTGGCGGTTTCATATTCCCAGAGCCACGGTTTGCCCGCGTGCCGCTGGGCACGCCGGCCATGCAGGAACAATTCGCCGTTTTCGAAGCGAATGTCCACTCCGTCAGGTTTCACGCCCGGCAGATCCACGTACAACAGCAATTCATCATCGGTTTCCAGAATGTCTACACGCGGGGTCAGCGTCAGCCCGCGGTCTTTCTCGACCTGAGCTACTTCACCCGGCTTTTCACGTTCCAGAGCAGTGTCGGCCATGGTTATGTCTCCTTAAGAAAAGCAACTTGTTTTCACTCGAGTAGGTCAGGCTTTTTAGCTTGACCGCTGGGGCATCAAGTCAGGGTGGAAAGCCTGACCTGCCTTTCACGCGCTGACGACATTGATCTTCTTCGGCTTGGCTGCCTCGCTCTTGGGCAAAGTCAATAACAGCACACCGTTTTCGTACTTGGCCTCGACCTTGTCCGCATCGATCATCGCCGGTAGTGTAATCTGCCGCATGAACTGGCCGAAGCCACGTTCTTGCCGATGCCAAACCGCGCCTTCTGGCGGTTCGACGCTTCGCTCGCCCTGAATGGTCAGCACATTGCCCTCGACCACGAGCACTTCGAGTTTCTTCATGTCCATGCCGGGTAGATCGGCTTCTGCATAAACGTTTTGCTCATCTTCCCAGACATTGATGGCCGGACCTTGCGGCGGAAATGTTCGCGCCGAACCGTTGAACCGGCCAAAGAGCCGATTCAACTCTTCATTCACCCGGCCCATTTCGCTCCACAAATCGCCAAAGCGTACTTGCGTCATGATCTCCTCCTCTCATTGTTAGAGACACTCTCTGCGGCTCCCTTTGCGAAAAGGAAGATGGGAGCCGCTGAAATCCGTAATTGTTGAGACCGCTCCAAATTGAAGCGAGAATACGCTTATACCAATGCTGTTATTATACAAACCGCGTGCCAAACAATTCTGATTCGACTTCTGGCGAAAGAGTCCGATTTGCAACTTGATTGAAGCTAAAGACTTAGGGCAAGACGATCTCCCAAAAATGGAGCGCTCTTGGCAAGAAACCATACTGCCAGAATGACAGTGCAGCTATGATTCCCAAATTGACCGAGTGTAACCAGGATGGCTGGGGCGATGGCGTCGCGGTATGGGGAGGGCGAGTGAGGGGTAGGCGGAGGCTTTCGTTTCCGTTTCACCAAATGAAAGACACCCCCCCTGAAACGAAACGCGATTTCGTGAAATCAAACGCATTATTCAATGACTTTCCACCAATCGGATCGTACACTGCGGCCCGCGCGCAGCGGCCAATGATCAGCAACAACCGCAAGCGATGATGATTGCGCGCGCCACACTCAATATCGGCGGTCAGCAAAGCCTCCAGAAATTCTGGCCACACCGAATTGACCTTCGGCTAATTCTGCAATCCTTGGGAGCGCAGATGCTGCAACGCCAAAACGACGCTGCTGTCGGCAACACCTTCGGTCGCGATTTCCCGCAACACCTCTCGAGTGTGTTCGCCCACTTGTTCCCATCGTGCGGCGGCTTGAACATGTACCAACCAGTCCGCATCGGACGCGTCGTTGCTTCGATTGGCCAGACGGGCTTTGACCACTTCCGGCTCCGCCCGGCATAAAAAGAATAAAACCGGCACACTCCAGCGCTGCGCCAAGTCCATAAAAGCCTGCCGCCAGACTTCTCGGGCAAACGTGGCATCGACAATCACGCGGCTCCCTTCAAATAGCAGCGCCTCGGCACGACGCAAGCATTCGGTGTATGTGCGCTCGGTCCATTCGGCGGAATAGATGCCGCCTTCGAATTCGGTGGACTTGGATGGCGTCCCCGACTGTCCGGCAAGTTCCTTGCGGACGAGGTCCGAACGAACGATTTGGGCGTTTGCCTGTTCCGCCAAACCACGGGCCAGAGTGGACTTGCCGGTGCCGGGCAAGCCACCTACCAACAGAAGGCACGGCTTGCGTCCGGCTTCTTCGAGCTCTGCTAAAGCTAAGAGCCAGCGGGCACGCGTTTTCGCCAATGCTTCGGCGCGCTCGGCCTCTGGGATTTCGGGCTCCTGCGCTTTGATGCCGGCCACTTTGGCCCGAACGGCAGCGCGATATGACGTGTAATACGGCAGCAGGGTACGGCCTTCCACATCACCGGTGGCCAGGAAATAGGTCTCGGCAAACACGCCGGCCAGATCGCGCCGGCCATGAACGATCAAATCCATGACCAGAAACGCCATGTCACTCACCGGATCGGCATAACGAAAGCGCTCGTTGAATTCGATGCAATCGATCATCACCAAGTCGTTCGGCGGCGCCTGGTCCGGAAGAAAGTAGACATGTTCCAAGCGCAAATCGCCATGCGTGTCGCGGGTCAGGCCATTCGCCGCGCGCTTTTCGATGCTAGAGCGTAAGCGAGCCAGCACTGAAGTGGTGAGGCCGTGCAGCCGATCGAAAACCGCACCGCTGATCGCCTGCCCGATCTGGCTGGCCGCTTGCTTGAGATTGTCGCGGGCGTTATCGGCCACCACCTCGTAGCGGCCGTAAGCGGCGATCTCACTTCTGCTATCGGCTTTCGAATGGAACGCGGCGACCCGCTGAGCCAGGGAGCAAACTCGGTCCGGCGATGCCTGGCCCGACTTGACCAAAGCAAGCAGCGTGCGCTCAGCCGGCAATCGATCCATCTGCACGGCCCATTCGACGACGTCGCCGTCACCGTCCACGTGCAATTGCCCGTCCGCCGCGATCGGCACAACATCGTGGTAGATTTCCCCGGCCAGGCGGCGGTTCAGCCGGATTTCTTCTTCGCAATAAAATCGGCGACGATCCAGCGTACTGAAATCAACGAAGTCGAAGTGCACCGGCTTCTTTACCTTGTAGGCAAACGGCCCGGCCAGGAAGACCACGGAAATATGCGTTTGACAAACCTCGACCTGGTCCACCGGATGTGGATAGGCGCGCGGATCCTTGAGCGCTTCGATGAGTTGGGCGATATCCATGAAAGCTCATCAATATTCGGAAGCTTGCAGTATTGGTCTTTAGTAAAGTGTCGCAATCGTGGGGTTCATCGGGTAGCGGAATTCGCAAGAATTCCGTTGCAGCGCCGCGGAATTCTTGCGAATTCCGCTACCTTAAGCCGCAGCCTTCGCAAAGCGCTTCGGCGGATCAGGAACCTTGGCCGTTCCCGGCGCCTGGCAATGCTCCTGATGCGCCAGGAAATTCTTGCGGTACTCTTCAATCAGCTCCCAGTGGCCGCGCAGGACAAGCAGATTCTCGGCATTCTCATGTTCTGCCTGGCGCGTGAAATTGAAGCTGCCGGTGAGCAGCGTGCGCCGGTCGATGATCATGATCTTGTTGTGGGCAATGGCGTGATGGGCATCGATCAACGGCCAGAGGTCGTGCTCGGCCAGAATGGCGAGTTCCGAGTGCGTTTCCTTTTCGTTCGACCGGTCCAGCAAGATCGTGACTTTGACGCCGCGTTTCTTGGCGTCGATCAGCGCTTTGGCGATGTCGGGACAAGTAAAGGAATACGCCTGCACCAGAATCTCGCGCCGCGCCTTACGGAGTTCATTGACAATGATTTCGGTGCAGCCGCCCTTTGGCGAAAACGACGCATGGATGGTGGGCACCGTGTATAAATGCCGACCGAGCCAGCGGGCGACAAAGCGCAGGGTAAACGCCCCCGTGAAGCCCACGCCAATGAGGAGGTATTCGAGCATACCGGTTCTCTCCTTCAGTTGCCGCGAACCATAGCGATTCCGCGTCATGATGCAATGCGACTTGGATTCGTTGACGAAGTCGTTCCGGCAGGTTAACTTAATGGAAACCGGCCCAACGCCGCCACTTTGCCCTTCCTGCCTGATTTTCCCGCCTTCGAGGGCTTTCCGTGATTTGCCACTGGCGATGTCTACTTTCCGCTTGCCTCTTCTCGATGGTGCTGCTCCCGACCGCGCACGCCGGCGAGAAGGACGTCGATTTCAACCGTGACATTCGGCCGATTCTGAGCCGCTGTTTTCAGTGCCACGGGCCGGACGACGGGGCTCGGAAGGCTGGCCTGCGCCTGGACATGCAGAATGAAGCATTGAAAGAGCTAAGAAGCGGCCATCGCGCGATTGTCCCTGGCGATCCCGCGAAGAGCGAATTGCTGGCGCGGATCACGCGGAGGGACGAAGAGAACCGGATGCCGCCTGCCAAGACAGGACCGCGCTTAACGCCGGATGCCATCGCTAGGCTGCGCGCCTGGATCGAACAGGGCGCCAAATACAAAACGCACTGGTCCTATGTAAAACCGGTGCGGCCGCTGCTGCCGGCGGTGCGAAATCGAACTTGGCCCCTCAATCCGATCGATTACTTCATTCTGGCCCGCCTGGAACGCGAGGGCTTGCAGCCGAATTCGCCGGCCGACAAGTATGCCCTTATTCGCAGGGTATCCATCGATCTCACCGGTTTGCCGCCGACGATCGAAGATGCCGACCGCTTCGTCAATGATGCGAGTCCTGATGCTTATGAGAAAGCCGTGGACCACCTTCTTGCTTCGCCGGCTTTCGGCGAGCGCTGGGCAGCAGTCTGGCTCGACCTGGCCCGCTATGCTGATTCGCAAGGCTACGCCAACGACCCGGACCGGACTATCTGGCGCTGGCGCGACTGGGTGATTGAAGCCCTCAATCACGACATGCCGTTCGATGAATTCACGATCGAGCAGTTGGCCGGCGACCTGCTGCCGAACGCCACGACGTCGCAACTAATCGCCACCGGCTTCCACCGCAACACGCTCACCAACACGGAGGGCGGCACGAATCCGGAAGAGTTCCGCTCCGCTGCCGTGGTGGACCGCGTCAACACCACGATGCAGGTCTGGATGGGCACGACGATCAACTGCTGCCAGTGCCATAACCACAAATACGATCCGATTTCGCAGAAAGAGTTCTACCAGCTCTACGCGATTTTGAATCAGAGCGAAGACGCCAACGGCGGGAATGACGCGCCAACAGTCAATGCCGCAATTGTGGGGCGTGATGCCGAGTATCGCGAATTGCAGGCGAAGCTGGATGGCCTGAAAAAGAAGCTCGATGAATTGACGAAGCAGATCGATGCCAAGCGGGCCGAATGGGAAAAGAGCGTGAAACCGGACACGCAGGCGAAGGAAATCGCCGCGATTTTGGCGAAAGCCGCCGATAAGCGCGATGCAAAGGAAAAAGAGAGACTTACGAGCCACTTCCGCTCGCTCTCGCCGGAATGGAAGGCATTGGATGCCGAAGTGCGTGAACTCACTGGGCGCGTGCAGAAGATTTCCACAACCGTGCCGATTCTGAAGGAAGGCAAGGGTCGCGTGACCAACATTCACATTCGCGGCAACTTCCAAAACAAAGGCGACGAAGTAAGGCCGGGGTTGCCGTCGGCCTTCCCGCAACCACCCAAGGGCGAACCAATGAATCGCCTCACCCTGGCCCGCTGGCTGGTGTCACCGGAGAACCCGCTCACCGCCCGCGTGGCGGTCAACCGGCTCTGGGAGGAAATTTTCGGCATCGGCATCGTGGAAACGAGCGAAGAATTCGGCATGCAGGGCGAATTGCCGACACATCCCGAACTGCTCGACTGGCTGGCGACGGAGTACGTGCGGCTGGGCTGGGACACGAAGGCGATGCTTCGGCTCATTGTCAAATCAGCAACCTATCGCCAAAGCTCGCAAATGCGGAATGCAGAACTCGGAATGCGGAATGAAGATCCCAACAACCGCCTGCTCTTCCGTGGACCCAGAGTAAGGCTGTCTGCTGAGGATGTCCGCGATCAGGCCCTGTTCGCCTCCGGTTTGCTGAGCCCGAAGATGTACGGCCCGCCGGTGCAGCCGCCGCGGCCGAATTTCGGCCTGAGCGCCGCTTTCGGCAGCACCACCGACTGGCAAACCAGCAACGGCGAAGACAAATACCGCCGGGCGCTTTACATCCGCATTCGCCGCAATGCACCCTACCCGTCGATGACCACGTTCGATGCACCGGAGCGTACCTATTGCAACATCCGTCGTCTACGTACCAACACGCCGCTGCAAGCGCTGGTGACATTGAATGACCCGGTGTATGTAGAGGCGGCTCAGGCGTTGGCGCGAAAGACGATGGTGGAAGGCGGCCAAACGACGGAGCAGCGAGTCACGTATGCTTTCCGGCGCTGTTTGACGCGACCGCCGACGGAAGTCGAAGTGAAGCGACTGACCGAGTTGTTCGAACAAGCGAAAGCGGAGTTTACGAAAGAGCCGGCGAAGGCAACCGTGATGGTGAGCAAGCCGCTCGGCCCGCCGCCGGCGGGAGTGAAGGTCGAGGAACTCGCGGCGTGGACGGTCGTCAGCAACGTGCTTTTGAACCTGGATGAGACGCTGGCGAAGAGATGAGTTTCTTTGCGCCCGTGTGATACAATATGGCGTGGTTTTTGGGAGAATTCCATGATTCAAACTGTGGAAGCTGTCTACGACGGCAAAGTATTGCGACCAGAAACCGCGCTTAGCCTGGAGCCGAACACTAGAGTTCGGATAACGGTAGAGCCCGTTCAGAAGAATGGGGAGGCGCAAGCGTCCTTCCTTCGCACGGCCCGGTCGCTAGATTTGTCGGGGCCAGCGGATTGGTCCACCAACCTCGATAACTATCTTTATGGCGACGCCGATTCAACCGGGAGATAAGGTGTTCTTGGACACCTCATTCGCGCTGGCATTGTCCGCGCCGACCGACCAGCTCCACGAGCGAGCCGAAGAGTTGGCGGACGAGCTGGAGGCGAAAAAGGCAAAATTGATTACGACGCGCGCAGTTCTCTTGGAAATTGGCAACGCGTTGTCGCGACAACGTTATCGACCTGCCGCGGTTTCACTGCTCCGATCTCTTGAAGCGGATGCGAATGTTGAGATCATACCGTTAACCGACGACCTTTACAGCAAGGCGTTCGAGTTGTACTCGTCTCGGACGGATAAGGAATGGGGCCTGATCGATTGCGCGTCATTCGTGGTAATGTCGGAGCGCGGGATGAAGAAGGCATTGACGGCTGATGAGCATTTCCAGCAGTGCGGTTTTCACACACTGTTGCGCGGGGATGTTTAGCCGCCGGTGAGAAGGTAATTTTCGCCATGAGACGAACCAAACGCCGATTTGCAAAGAAGTCGCTCTCGCTCG
Source organism: Gemmataceae bacterium (assembly GCA_035307785.1). Taxonomy (GTDB): domain Bacteria; phylum Planctomycetota; class Planctomycetia; order Gemmatales; family Gemmataceae; genus DATGHS01. The sequence continues at coordinate 4,118 of DATGHS010000516.1, read as the reverse complement.
AAGAGTTGGCGAAGCAGCAGGGTGTTAAGCCCATACATGATCTGGATGAAGTGATCAGCTTGTGGCCGAAGGATGATGATCCGGATGAGCTGCTGCGTTTCATATTGAATGAGCGTCGAGCGCGCCGAAAACTGGTGGAAGAGGCTTCGGCGGAGGTGAACAATGGCAACAGGCCGTGATAATCAGTTGGCAAAGCAGGTCGGCGAGTATCTCGTCGCGGCCGAGGCGGCGAGGCTCGGACTAATCGCGACTACCTTTACTGGCAACGTCCCGCATTTTGACATCTTAGCTTGCAACCTAAAAGGCGCGCACCGAACAATTCAGGTGAAAGCTATTCGCCGAAGTGCGTGGCAGTTTGATGTTCGTCAGTTCGCCGACGTCCAGCTCGAGGGAAAATCCCAGATTATTGGACGACCCGCGACGCCTCCCTGCCCCGGTTTGATCTGCGTATTGGTCCGGATAGGGGAAAAACATGGAACGGACGAATTCTACATCATGACCTGGGAAGATCTGCGGGCGATCATCATCGGCCATTATCGCGATTACCTGGCCAAGTGCGGCGGCATTCGCCCGAAAAAGTTCGATTCGTACCATGTGGCACTGCAACCGAAAGAAATAGCGCCACATCGCGACAAATGGGAACTCCTCGTCGAGGGACTTGTTAAGGTGAAAATTGGAGGATAACATGCCGGATACCATTCTCGATGAAATCTGGCGCGTGCGCGAAGAACTAGTCAAGAAGCACGGCGGGATAGAGGGTTACATGGAGTATGTCGAGAAGGTGGACCGCGCTCATCGTCGGCGCCTAAAACAGAAGCGGGCCAAGCGCAAGCAAAAGAGTAAGAGTAGCCGATAACTGCTGTAGATACCACGATAGGTTGTTCCATGAACTCCCTCTCCCTCCAAACCCGCCGCCATTTCCTGCGCAGCAGCTCGCTGGGCCTCGGCGGTCTCGCGCTTGCCGGCTTGCTTGCCGATGATGCCGGCGCGGCTCCTTCAGCAGATCCACTGGCCGTGCGCAAGCCGCATTACACTCCGAAAGTGAAGAACATCATCGTGCTGAGCATGTCCGGCGCGCCGCCGCATCTCGACATGTTTGACTACAAGCCGGAGCTGATCAAGCACAACGACCAGCCATGTCCGGAATCGCTCATCAAGGGCAAGACGTTCGCCTTCACTTCCGGAGTGCCAAAGTTGCTGGGCACGCCGCAGAAATTTTCGCGGCGCGGCAAGGGCGGGGCCTGGGTCTCCGACGTGCTGCCCGGCATCGCCGGCATTGCCGACGATCTCACGTTCGTGAAATCGATGTACACCGAGCAGTTCAACCATGCCCCGGCGGAATTGCTGCTTTACACCGGCTCGGCCCGACAGGGCCGGCCGTCGATGGGCACCTGGGTCACTTATGGCTTGGGCTCGGAAAGCAAGGATTTGCCCGGCTTCATCGTCCTTGTCTCCGGCGGCGTGTTGCCCAGCGGCGGCAAGAGCCTGTGGGGCAGCGGGTTTCTGCCTTCGGTCTTCCAGGGCGTGCAGTGCCGTACCGGCGGCGACCCGGTGCTCTATGTAAGCGACCCCGAAGGTATGGATCGCTCGATGCGCCGGCTAAGCCTCGATGCCATCCGCGACTTGAACGAGATGCAGGCAAAGGAAACTCATCATCCGGAAACCGAAACGCGAATCGCTCAATATGAGATGGCCTTCCGCATGCAGATCGCGGTGCCGGAAGTGATGGACATTTCGCGCGAGCCGAAACAGATTCTCGACACCTACGGCGCCCAACCCGGCGCCGCGAGCTTCGCCAACAACTGCTTGCTGGCTCGTCGGCTCATCGAAAAAGGTGTGCGCTTCGTGCAGCTATTCGACTGGGGTTGGGATTTCCACGGCACGAACCCCGGTGAAGACATCAAGACCGGTTTGCCCGGCCGCGCCAAGAAGATGGATCAACCGGTGACCGCGCTTATCAAGGATCTGAAAGCGCGCGGCATGCTCGATGAAACGCTGGTGATTTGGACCGGCGAATTTGGGCGTACCCCGTTCCGTGAAGGCCGCACGGCGGCCAGTGCCAACCTGGGCCGCGATCACCATCCGCATTGTTACACCATGTTCATGACCGGCGCCGGTTTGAAGCCCGGCATCTCGTACGGCGCTTCCGATGACCTGGGCTTCTATGTGGCCCAGAACCCAGTTCACGTGCACGATCTTCAAGCCACGATCATGCATTTGCTCGGCTTCGACCACACGCGGTTAACGTACCGCTTCCAGGGCCGCGATTACCGATTGACCGATGTGCATGGAAATGTGGTGCGGGAAATACTCGCTTGAGAATTGGTAGTAGAGCCCGTTAGCCCGAAGCGCAAGCGAACAGGCCGGTAGCCCTCGCTTGCGCTTCGGGCTAGCCCACCGCTAAGATTGGACCGTCGAGTAGATCGACGATTACTTCATTGCCAATCCGCCACAGCAAAACAAGAGAATCGTCCCCACAAAGAGCAAACCGTTTATGCTCAGACCGGCAATGGCAAATTGCTTCTTTTGATTGGACCGCATTAGCCCTACCAGGCCGAATCCCGCACCGACCAGATTCAGAGTTAGTCCAATCACACCAATGACACTCGCCGCCAGGTAACTGACTCCTTGCTGTGCCAGCAGGGCCGCTACCAGCAAATTCATCAGTGCCAATACACCAACTGCGACGCCAATGATCATCGAAATGATTCCCAAGCCGGAATTGGGAAGCTTTTCCGTGCGCGGCGCACGCGGCCGATCATCGGCAGCACGATTACCGTCTGGCTCGCTGGTTGAAAGCCCAGGAGATTTGGTCGAGCGTGATTGGATGTTCGGTTCCCCGGCCGAGCGGGCGCTCATTGTCTTTTTGCAATACCGGATCAGCTGCCGAATATCTTCATCAAAATCTGTGGTTGAGCGAATCTGCAAGCCGTTTCGGAAAGAGAGATCCTGCAGCGACTTCGGCAGCTGCATGGCGTTCGGAATGGGGGCATGGCCAACCAGAAGCGGAATCACCGGGATGTTGCGCTGAAGGGCCGTTTCGATCTCAAGGCGAACGAAATCATCCGCCTGGTCCAGCCGGCGGCGGCCGAAGTCATCCTTGCACTGGAGCCAGGAATCACCGATCACCACGACGACGATCGCACACTGGCCCACTGCTCGTTGTAATGCGCGTCGAAAGTCAACTCCCAAGGGGATCGAATCGACGTCCTTAAATACCGATTTGGCGCCAAAGTGCGCGACCAGCCGATCATAAATCTGTCCGGTGATGGACTTGCTGTCTTCACGCCGATAGGAAATGAAAATCATCGCGCTGCCCCCGGCTCGTTCTAAGCTGTTTCAGAATCGAATGGAGCCGTTGCGAGGTCCCTTGGCGAAGGAATGCACCGGAACATGTGTCCGAACGGAGGCGCCAAGACGCTCCGTCATCTCCAAATTGCCCCCGGCACGATTTTCTCAATGTCCTTCCGAAGTTGGGGCAACGTAATGGCGTAGTTCAAACGGGCTTGCTCGGCGCCGCCGGTCACCTTGATCGCGTTGATGCCAACCACGGTTCCGTCCTCGAGCAAAAGCGGGCCACCGGAGTTCCCGCCAAAGATCTCCGCATCGTGCTGAATGCACAACGCGTCCTTGGGCCAGGCTTCCAGGATCTTGTTGGTTTCTGGATCCACCTTCATGTAGCGGTAGTCATGGGCCCGAACATTGACAAAGCCCCGGCGCAGCGAAAAATCGAAGGCCTTGGCGGCGAGTTGCTGTTCAATGTATCGGCCCCCAACTTCCTTGGCCAAAATGGCATTCACGGCTTCTCGGACGGTAGTGGGTTGCCGGTCGATCGCCGGAAATCCGCAACACATTACCGCGGTCCCGCGCGGCAATTCTTCGGGGTTCTTGTTGGATAACGCCAGACATCGGGGTTTCTTGCGGTCGTTCTTGCGGTCAATTTTCAGTATGGCCATGTCGTAGTCATGACTGATGTATTCAATAGTCGCTTCGTATTTCTCTTCGCGCGTGAAGAATACCCAAACCTTGGGAGTGATCTTGACCTTGTTCCTTTCTTCGAATTCTTTGCGTTCATTGGAATCTTGCAAACGCTCTACCTCACCGACGACATGCTGGTT
>DATGHS010000515.1:0-15253 GCA_035307785.1 Gemmataceae bacterium | reverse complement strand
TAAACGCGATGTTAGTGTGCTCGTTGGCGCTGAACCATTTAACGGCGCCAGCGAACGTGGGCTCTGCCGATGGGCCAAAAAAGACGTCGCTGCCGGCGGTGATTGCCGCTTGCACGACGAATTGGTTGGTCACTCGCGTGGTCGTCAAGATGCCGGTATGGGTGAATGGATCGGCCAAAAACAAGTACGAGTGCGACGGCAAGAGGTTCATCGTAGCTTCACTCATTTCCACGCCGTTTAGCATGCAAAACCGGCCGACCTTGATGTCCATTCCGTGCAGAATATTCGGAAGATAGACTTCCCCGTAGAACTGAAAGGGGTCGATGCCATACAGATTCGGAGCGCCGCCGCTGGCCGTTAATTGGGCGTTCAGCAGATCCCGGGGCAGCGTGAAGACGTAATCGGTACCCGGCAGAACCCAGTCGGAACGAAATCCGAAACTCGGCCGAGTTGCTTGCTCATCAACAGCCCAGTCCGCGCGCAGCCAGTTCTGCTGCAAGAGAAAGCGATTCGCGGCAAAATTAAAACCCATCGGCAAGTTACTGGTCGTGGCCGTGCTGGCTGTAAACGACATGTCGGTCCAGCCGCTGAGGCTGAAGCGGTCGCGCTTCATGTTATCCATCGAGCCCATGTTGCCCATCGGCATGCCGTTCATCGAGTCCATGCCGGGCATGTCCATGCCGCCTTGGCTCTTGTTCTCATTCATCTTGGCCAGCTCGGCCAGCGTGCCTTGCGGGTCGGCCTGGGCCTTGGCGACGCATTCCTTGCAGCAAAGGAACACGATCTGATTATTTAGCGTCATCTTGATGGGTGGTCCCATGGTGCCAAGCTGCATCCTGGTGATCGGGCAACGGTCTTGAGCATTCACGAGTCGGCGGTCTTCCGGCGACAGCTTGGCGCGCTCAGCGGCAACATCGCTCGAAAGCTTCTTGTTCATTGACATGCCGGGCATTGAGTCCATGTTTCCCATCGAGATGCCGTTCATGGAGCCCATGTTGTCTTTTTGCGGTTCGAAGCCGTGCAACAATTTCATGAGGATGCCGGGCTCGGCCCGTGAGCCCATGACGTTCATGAAGGCCATCCGGCCCATGGCGATATCGCTCGGCGGCATGACTATGCCGGCCATATCCATTCCGCTCATTCCACCCGTTCCGCCCATGTTCATTCCGGCCATGTCGCCGATCGGCATGTTCCCCATTGTCATGCCAGGCATCGGACTGCTGGATTGCGCCAGGAAAACTCGGGTCGCCGGCAATTCCGTCGATGGAAATATCCGGTCGCTGTTCGGTGCGGAATCAGCGCCGATGGCAAGACAGAGAAAGGGGAGGAGCAAATGCATTGGCCTGCACCCGCGCTGCCGGGCTTCCATGAGATAAAATCGCTTCTGTCCGACCGTGCCCCTATCTTCGGCAAAGTCCCTGCGAGCCGCGATTAAGATTGGAACAGTCGGCAATCATGAGAGGCATTCTGGGCAATCTGGTCGCATTCAATAGGCCCCTTGCGACCTGCTCGGCTTCAACGATAATGGATCAACGTGTCCGTTATCTTCGCAGGGAGCAAATCATGCCGGAAGGCGGCGACATTCGCGCATCGGTGCTGCAGCGCTTTTCGCAGGTTGCCCGCCAACCGGAATCGGAGAAGAAGTTTCCCGTCGGTCCGGAAAGCGCGAAGAAGCTCGGTTATCATCCGCCGACAATTGACGCGCTGCCGGAATCGCTCACGGAGTCGTTCTGCGGCGTGGGCAATCCGCTGGGGCTCGGAGAGATTCACGCCGGTGACGTCGTACTGGAACTTGGTTGTGGGCCAGGGCTCGACAGCGTTCTCGCAGCCCGGATGGTTGGACCGGCCGGCAAAGTTATCGGCATCGACATGTGCCGCGATATGTTGGATAAGGCCCGGCGAAACGCTTCATGGCTGCTGCTGCACAACATCGACTTTGTGCTTGCGGAAATCGAGAATCTGCCGCTGCCGGACGCTTCGATTGACGTCGTCATCTCCAACGGCGTCTTCAACCTTTGCCCGGACAAGCCGCGAGTTCTCGCCGAGGCGTTCCGCGTGCTGCGGCCCGGCGGACGGCTGCAAATGGCCGACGTCTTGCTTCACGACAACGTAAGCCCAGAGGAAGTCACTAGCAAAGGTGCCTGGTCCGACTGAATATCGGGTGCGATTTGGGGGCGGTCGCTCCTCGAGATGCTCGCCCAAGCAGGATTCGTCGATAATCGCATCCTCGGTTGGACTGGCTACCAAACATCGAGTTGCACCGAAGGAGCGCAGATTTCCGCGCGCAAACCAAGGTTGGATTAGATTCATATTAACAGAACGTCTACCCGTCTTCGGCGGGCCTATTAGGTCAGCATTTCTGTGCGCCTAGCTAGGCTAATACAGGCTTGCTGCCCAACTCGTTGCCGAAATCGGGCGGCAGGTTCACGGTGCGCGGCAACAACGGCAACGTGGCAACGAGTTGGTCATCCCTGCCGGGAAGATGTCTTAAGCGTTTAATGGATAAGGACTTGCGCTAGCAATCCAGCACCAACCGCTGGAACCGGCTTTCGTTGCGCTTGCCCGTGACAGCCGACGCTAGCCAAAGTTGTGGCAACGAGTTGCCCCGGCGCAACCGGGCTAAGGCAGGCGGTCGGATTTGCCGATTTGGATGCGACAAGACTACCGGTCTGCCGGCGCAGCGGTTGCCGCGAGGTGCAAATCAGGAATGGCAGCGGCCAGCACTTCTTCGATGCGCTCGGCAAAGATGAGTTGCAGATCATGGCGAACTTGCTCCGGCAAGTCGCGCATGTCTTTTTGGTTGTCGCGCGGCAGGATCACGCGCTTCAGGCCGGCCCGACGTGCGGCCAGAGTCTTTTCCTTTATGCCGCCAACCGGAAGAACCAGACCGGAAAGAGAGATTTCCCCGGTCATGGCGGTGTCGGAGCGAACGGGGAATCCCGTGTAAAGCGAAGTGAGGGCAGTGACCAAGGCCACGCCGGCCGATGGGCCGTCTTTGGGCACGGCCCCGGCGGGCACATGAATATGAACACCGGAAGTGCGCAGCAGTTGCGGGGCGATGCCAAGTTCCGCCGCGTGTGACCAGACGAAGCTCTGGGCTGTGCGCGCCGATTCGCGCATCACCGCCCCGAGATGGCCGGTAAGCCGCAGGCGGTGTGAGTGCGGCAGGAGCGTGGTCTCAATGTACAGCACGTCGCCGCCGGCTTCCGTCCATGCCAGGCCGGTCGCTACACCGGCTGGCAATTGCCGGCGCACCGTTTCGGGCAGAAAAATCTCGGGACCCAAGTCTTCGGCAAGTTTGTCGGGCGTGATCGTTACCGGCTCGGCCGGCCCCTGAGCAAAGCGCACCGCTGCCTTGCGCATGAGCCGGGCCAGCGTGCGCTCCAGTTGCCGGCAGCCGGCTTCGCGCGTGTATTGCTGGATGACGCGGCGAATTGTTTCGTCGGGAATAGTCACTTGCTCCGGCTTGATACCCGTCTCCTGGTACACGCGGGGAACGAGATAGCGTTTGGCGATTTCGAGCTTTTCTTCTTCGGTGTAACCGGAAAGGCGAAGGATTTCGAGCCGGTCGCGCAGCGGGCCAGGAACAGGATCGAGCGAGTTGGCCGTGGTAATGAAGAACACATGCGACAGGTCAAAGGGCAAATCGAGATAATTGTCGCGGAACGTGTGGTTCTGAGCCGGGTCGAGGATTTCGAGCAGAGCAGAAGCCGGGTCACCCCGAAAATCGCGGCCAAGCTTGTCCACCTCGTCGAGCATCAGCATCGGGTTGTTGACACCGGCCCGACGGATCGCCTGAATAATCCGGCCCGGCATGGCGCCAATGTAAGTGCGGCGGTGGCCCCGCAGTTCGGCCTCGTCGTGCATGCCGCCGAGGCTCATGCGCTCGAATTTGCGGCCCATCGAGCGAGCAATGGACTGGCCCAGTGAGGTCTTGCCAACTCCGGGCGGGCCGACAAAGCACAGGATCGGCGCCTTGGCCTTCGGATTCAACTTCAGCACCGCCAAGTGCTCGAGAATGCGCTGCTTAATGTCGGCCAGGTCGAAGTGGTCTTCGTCGAGAATCTTGCGGGTACGGTCCAGATCGAGTTCGTCGGTGCTGCTCTTGCGCCACGGTAATTCCAGGATCAGCTCCAGGTGCGAGCGCGCGACTTGATAATCCGGCGCTTGCGGTGGCAGGCGCTCCAACCGGCCGAGGCTGCGTTCCGCCTCTTTGCGAACTTCCTCGGGCAATTCGGCTTCTTTCAGCTGACGGCGCAGGTCGTCCACCTCCGCCTGTTCGGGGCTCTTTTCGCCCAATTCTTCCTGAATGGCACGCAGTTGTTGGCGGAGCAAATAATCGCGTTGCTCCTTCGAGATTTCGGTCTGTGCTTGAGTGGTGATCTTTTGCCGAAGTTCGAGCACTTGCACTTCATGCGCCAGATAGCCGTGCAGCAATTGGAGCCCCTCAAGTCGGGTCTTGCATTCCAGCAGCGACTGCTCTTTTTCCACGTCGAGGCTGAGCATTGAACCAAGCAGGAAGACAAGCCGCAACGCGTCGGGAGTGCCGGCTAACATCTGCTGAAAGTTTTCGAGCGCTTGCGGCTGCACAATCTGGATTGCCTTCGTCGCCAGGTCGATGACCGAGCGATAAAGCGCATCCACCTCGGTGCTGCTATCATTGGGCAAGGGTGAGGCTTGAACGTGCGCTTCGAGGTAGGAATCGCGCAATTCGACGCGGGTCAGATTGACGCGTTCAATGCCTTGCACCAGCAATTCGAGCGTCTCTTCCGAAGCGCGGGCCATCTTCTTGATCACGGCCCGCGTGCCGACGGAATAAAGATCATTGATACCGGGTTGCTCGGCCTCCGTGGGACGCTGCGCAACGACCACGATGGTCTTCTCTTCTTCGGCGAGCGCGGCTTCGACCGCGGCGACGGATTGCGGCCGGCCCACCGAATAAGGCGCAAACAAAAACGGGAACAGCACTGTGTTCTTCAGCGGCAAGACGGGCAGGACTTGTTCGGCAGGGGGGGCGGCGGATTCGTCGCTCACGAAGTTACTCCCACACGATGCGCACGATGAGCATTCCTTCGCGGTGTTCCGTGGTTATTTTGGCCGTGGTCAAATCGCCGGGCAGTTCAATCGCTCGCTCGAAATGGGCATAGGTGATTTCCATGCGGTAGTGGCGGCAACCTTCTTCGGTCAGGCAGTCGCGCCGAACGCCGCGGACGATGAGCGTGTTGTCCTGAACGCTTAACTCCATGTCTTGCGGGCGGACACCGGCCAGGTCGAATTTCACGAGCCAGCCCTTGCGCGTGCGGTAAATATCGGCCGAAGGCTGCCAGTCGGGCTGGCGCGCCACCGCTCCAGCCGGCAAAAACAGCGGGAGGAAATTAAAGGCATCGCGGGCCATGGCAACGCCCCGGGGAAAGGACCCCGCAGGCTCGAAGACTCGCCCGCGGGCTTGTTAAACGTCGAGTTCCTCCGCCACCGCGAGGGCGGCGGAGTCCATAATGAAACGATAGCGTTGAGCTGGGTCTTTGCCAAGGAGTTCTACGAAGGTCTTGTCGGCTTCGAGATTGGAATCGATGTGCACCTGGAGCAGCGTGCGCTTGTTGGGATCGAGCGTGGTTTCGCCCAGCACCTTGGCGTCCATTTCACCGAGGCCTTTAAAGCGCGAGATTTCGATCTTCGCATTCGCGCGCTGATTGGCCAGGATTTCCTCCTTATGGCCATCGTCGCGGGCCCAGTGAGTCTCCTTGCCGACTTCGATCTTGTAGAGCGGCGGATGGCCGAGGTAGACGTGGCCTTTGCGAATTAACTCCGGCATATGGCGGAAGAAGAAGGCGAGGAGCAGCGTCGAGATATGGTAACCGTCGGAGTCGGCATCCATGAGCAGGATCACCTTTCCATAGCGCAGGCCACTGTAGTCGAACTTTTCGCCGGCGCCGGTGCCCAAAGCGGACACGAGGTCATTCAATTCCTGATTGGCGAGCGCTTTATTGGTCGCCAGGCCTTCGGCATTCAGGATTTTGCCGCGCAGCGGCAGCACCGCCTGGAAGCGGTTGTCGCGGCCTTGCTTGGCCGAGCCGCCGGCCGACTCGCCTTCGACGATGAATAACTCCGATTCCTCGAGATCGGTCGAGCGGCAATCGGCCAGCTTGCCGGGGAGGCTCAACCGCCGATTCGTGGCCGATTTGCGTTTGACCTCATTGGCTGCTTCCCGGGAGGCAAGGCGCGCCCGCGCTGCCAGCACGATGCGGCCAACAATCTGGTCGGCCGCGCTCATATTGGCATTGAGCCACGCCTCCAGGGCAGGGCGCACATAGTTATCGACTGCTGAAATCATGTCCGGGTTGTTCAGTTTCTCTTTCGTTTGCCCCTGAAACATCGGGTCGCGCACGAAGACCGAAAGCACGCCGACAATGCCTTCGCGAATATCGTTTGCGGTGATTTCAAGACCCTTCTGCTTCACGTCGTGCGTTTCCATGAAATTGCGAATCGCCTTCAGAATGGCGCTCTTGAAGCCGTTTTCGTGGGTGCCGCCGTCGGCCGTGCGGATGCCGTTGACGTACGAGCGGATGGTTTCTTCGGTCGATTGCGTCCATTGCAGGGCGATCTCCATCTTTTCGCCGTTCTGCCGAGCAAGCAAAAACGGCGCTTCGGTGACCTTCGGCTTTTGGCTGTCCTTGATGAGCCGTTCCAGATAATCCGGAATGCCGCCGGGATGGCTGAGATCGAATGTCTCTTTCGTGATCTCGTTCTTGAAGGTGATCTTGAGGCCGCTGTGGATGTACGACATGTCCTCAAGCCGGGAACGAATCAATTCCGGGTCGAAGCGCGTGGTCTTGAAGATCTTCTCATCCGGCTCGAAATAAATCGTGGTGCCATGCCCGCGGAAGGGCTGCACCTTTTGCAACTTGCCAGTTGCGTTGCCGCGCGCAAAGGTTTGCTCCCACTCGTGGCCATCGCGGTGAATCGTGGCCACGAGCTTGCGCGATAGCGCATTCACAACGGACGAGCCCACCCCGTGCAAACCGCCGGAATGGAAATACGATTCGTTGTCGCCGAATTTCGCGCCGGAATGTAAGACTGTGAGTACCAGCTCCACGCCGGGCTTCTTGTACTTGGGATGCAGGTCGACCGGAATGCCACGGCCATTATCGGTGATGGTTACAGCGTCGCCGGACTTATGTAGCGTGACGGTGATGCTATCGGCAAAGCCATTCAAGTATTCGTCGACCGCGTTATCGACGATTTCCCAGACGAGGTGGTGCAAGCCTTTGCCATCGACGCTGCCGATGTACATCGACGGCCGGCGGCGCACCGCTTCCAGTCCTTCAAGAACGGTGATGGATTTGGCGGTGGTATATTCACGAGTCGCGGGGGCAGACATGCAGATACATCCTGTTCTAATTCAATCTATTTCAAAATCATTCTTGCGAGAAAACTTCATCCACGCGGATACGCCAGCCAGGAACAGCTGGTTCCGCATCGGCAACCTCACCGCGGCGAACCATAAGCGGCTTCGTTGGATTGTCACGACGGTAAATCGTGATGCTCTCCGCGATGGGATCCACATCCCAAACCACTAGCGTTCCAGCTTGGAAGTAATCATCCCGCTTGGCGGCCATTTCTTCTTCCGCAACACGGCCATAGTCGTTTTCACTGCGAACCTCGGCACTAAAAGTAGGCGCGCCCTCGATGAACCGCATTGGATTGGCCGGCAACTTACCCAGAAAATAACCAACGTCGGGACTGAAAGATTCTCGACCAGACGGCAACTCAGGCACCGCATAGCCAACGTTGTCGGGCGTTGCATTGCCGGGATGGCCTGCGCGGCGGTACATGCGCAAGCTCATGAAGATGTTAGCGCCGACGATGCCAGGCCGAAATCCTGTAGGCATGAAATGAACGATCCTCCCTTTGATGAGTTCCGCCTTTCCTTCGGTTCGCATCAAATCATCGATGGTGGCACGTTGCTCAACGGTTGCCATTGTTGTTGCCTCCCTCCGAGTCTTCATTCTTCGAACAGCGATTTCTCGCGACCATTCTTGGTGCCTTTTTTGTTCAATTCATCGATTCCGTATCCCATATCCATCTCCTCCCAGTTTACCAGATTGATTGGCGGCGGGACCACGCGAATGAAGCTCAAGCGCTTCACAATTTCGTGCCCTTTGCCGCCGCGGGAGGTTATCTGATAGCTGCGAGCGCTCAAGCTCTTGCTCTCGCCATTGGAGACTTCCACTGTCAGCGCTTTCAAGTCTTCGCCCAGAAGCGCGCCGCCCAAACAACTGTCGCCGTCTTCGAGCTTGATGCCCATCACGCCCTTGCCCACGCCGGCGAGAATGTTCACTTCTTCCAGCGCGAAATGCACCATGCGGCCATTGGCCGACGCCAGCATGACACTGGTTTCGCCCAGCGGAACTTTGACGAACATCACGCGCTCGCCTTCATTCAAGCGCGCGTAGCGCCGGCCCGCCTTCGTCGACGCCATGCGGAAGGGGGCCAACGGCGTCCGCAAGACCTGACCATCGGACGTGACAACAAAAACGTGCGGCCCCGGCCCGTCGCCGTTTTTCGGTTTTTCGTTTGCAGGGATAAAGCGCTCGTCGCAAGTAATGGCCGTGACCATTTTCACGTTGTCGTCGAGCTTGAAGAACTTCGTAATCGGCTCGCCGTACCCGGAACTAGCCGGCACTTCGTTGATGCGCATGGTGTACGCCGTGCCGTCGTCGGCGAAGAAGGCGACATTGTCGAGCGTGCTGCCGGGAGCCACGGCGATGATCTCATCGCCCTCACGGGTGCGGGTTTTCTCCAGCGATGTGAGTTGACCCACGCGCTTGATCCAGCCATCGCGGGTGAGCACTACATTCGAATTCTCGCGCACGATGTACGCTTCCTCATCGAATTCCAAAACGTCTTCGTCAGTCGCCATGCGCGTGCGGCGCTTGTCGCCGTATTTCTCACTCAGCGCATTCATCTCATCCTTGACCACCGCCCAGAGCTTCTTCTTCGAGGCCAGAATCTCTTCCATCTGCTCGGCCTGCTTTTTCTTTTCGCGCAATTCCTCCAGGATTTTGCGGATCTCCATTTGCGCGATCTTGTAGAGCTGCACTTCCAGGATGGCGTTGGTTTGTTCCTCATCAAGCTTGAATGCCTTCATCAGTTTTTCGGCCGCGTCTTGCTTGCCCTCGCTCTCGCGGATCATCTTGATCGCCTTATCCAGGGCGTCGAAGATGATTTTGAAACCCTGAAGAATATGAATCCGGCGTTTCAACTGTTCGAGGTCGAATTCAAATCGTCGCTTGACGGTGCCAAAGCGAAAATCAAGGAAATAGCGCAGCATCTCCTTCAGGCCGATGCGCTCGGGCTTCAAACTTCCATCGGCTTCCGGCACCAGGCAGGTGAGGTTGTAGGAATAGGTCTGCTGCAGGGCCGTGTGCTTGTAGAAGTAGGCCATAATCATATCGGGATCGGCATCGACCTTGATTTCCAGCACGATCCGAAGACCGTCTTTCTCGTTGGATTCGTTGGCCAGTGAGAGCACCTGCGGCAGCTTGCGCTCGGCGATGATGGCGCCCATGTCCTGTTCGAGCTTCCCCTTGTCTACGCCGTAAGGGATCGAGGTAATGACGAGAAAGTCTTTCTTATTCCGATGTTCGAGCTTCCACTCGCCCTGGATTTTGATGCCGCCGCTGCCGTCTTCGTAGATGTGCCGCAGCGTCTTGCGGTCGGTGATGATCTTGCCGCCGAGGGGAAAGTCCGGGCCTTTGATTCGGTCGAGCAGTTCCGCGGTGCTGGCGTCGGGATGATCGACGAGATGGACGCAAGCCTTGATTGTGTCAGCCAGATTGTGCGGCGGTATGTTCGTGGCCAAGCCGACGGCGATGCCAGTGCTGCCGTTGACCAACAGGTTTGGAAACTGCGCCGGCAGGACGACGGGCTCTTCGCGGGTGTTGTCATAGTTGGGCCGCATGTCCACGGTGCGCTGCCGCAATTCCAACATGAGATTCGAGGACACCGCAGAGAGCCGGGCCTCCGTATACCGCTCGGCCGCCGGCGGGTCGCCATCGACGGAGCCGAAATTGCCCTGGCCGATCACAAGCGGCAAGCGCATCATCCAGGGCTGAGCAAGGCGGACTAGTGAATCGTAAGCGGGGTCGGTGCCGTGGGGATGGTAATTGCCTGTTACATCGCCGACGATCTTCGCACATTTGCGCGGCCGGCTGTCGAATTCCAGGTGCAAGTCGTGGTACATCGTGTACAGGATGCGCCGCTGCACCGGCTTCAGACCATCGCGCACATCGGGCAAGGCGCGCGCGGTGATCACCGACATGGCATAATTCAGATAGCGCCGCCGCGTCTCCTCGGTGATGGAAACCTGGTGAATCGTTTCACTCATTCCGTCCGCTCCTGGAACATATGTACACTATATCAAATCATTCTATAAACCCTTGGTATCCGGCCAAGGTCAGTTTCGGCAAGAGGAGTTAATGCAAAACTCTCGCGGCATGAACCGCGAGAGTTCGATTGAGACGAGGTATTGAAGACTGATTATGGCTCCTCGCCGGCCGGCGGCGGGTAGGCTTTCGCAATGCTCGTGAGCAGTTGGTGATAGTCGGCCGGCACCACCTCAAAGCGCGACATCTTCCAAAGCATCATCAATTGCATGCCGGTTGCGGTTTGGTGGGCCGTGACCAGGCCGGTCTTGTATTTTTGCAGCTCGGCCTCCGGCAAGCCGCCTTCCTTGTACACGATAGCACCGGTCGGGAAGGTCTCCGACTTCATCAAAGTGCGCAGCTTGTTGGCCTTGCCTGGATTGAGCCAGCGATAATTCTCGAGAGCCGTCCCGTCCACGACCGCGCCTTGGACCTTGCCATCAGCCACGGCATCCAAGGCGGCGGTGACGTTGGCCGGGTTGCTGACATTGCTGAAGAATTTGTCTTGTTTGTGGCCCAACTGGCGAATGTTGCGAAAAGTGAATAGCCTGCAGTGTTCGCGGGTGCCCTTGGGAATGGCGAATTGCTGATCCTTCAAGTCTTCGAGCTTCTGGATCGACGAGTCGGCCGGCACGACAATCTGGGCCGTTAAATACGGGTTATTTTGGCTGATGGCGATGACCAGCGGTTTCAGTTCTGGACGCTTGGTTTGGGCCCAGGCATATTCGAAGCCATGAAATACGCCAATTTGCACCTTGCCGTCGGCCAGTTGCTGGGCGACTTCCTCGGAATCGGCGAGCAGGATTGGCTGCCCCTTCAAACCCGTTTGCCCTTCCATCAGCTTGCCGAACGTCGGCAGTAGCGCCACCGCGGTGGCCCGGGGAATATCGCGGAAAAGGTTGGCTGGAAGACCGATCTTGATCGGTGTTCCAGCCGGTTCATCGGCCGTCGCGCGGCCGAATCCGACTAGTATCATTCCCATGGCCAGGGCGAACGCCAGGCCAAAACGACGACCGAAGTGCGCGCGCATTCCAAACTCCCCTCAGTGCCGGGCGAATACAAAAGGTCTCTAACGTTGTCAATCAGAAGTCGAATGGCCAATTGCATCAGCGGCAATCGGCAACCAATGTTTCAACTTCGGCTCGCGAACCGCTGCACGCACGCTCACGGTTGCGTTGCCGCACACGTTATTCCCGCCGGAAAGCCGCCCGCGGTCACGCGTTCAAATTCGGTCAGCGCGACTGCATGGTTGTAGAGGGCCTCGTTGTACTGGGCTTTCACCTGGCCCACGATCACGACCATTTCGAGGTAATCCTTGTAGCTCTGCAACACGTTGCCTTCCAGCGCGGCCTTTAGCTTCACGAGCATCTTTTCGCCCTCGTCGGCCGACGGGCGGGTCTCGTCCAATTTGGCGATGGCTTCTTCCCATTTCAGAAACGCGGCGTCGGCTTCCAGGGCTACTAGATTGCGCGTCTTTTCGGCCACGGCGCCGGCCCGGCCATTCACGAAGGCAGCCCGATCCATGCGCGTCTCTTTCGGGCCGACGAAGAGGGTGGGGAAGTCGAGCCCGATGGCGCCGGGCTTGTACTCATCGCCGAAGGAGCCGGTAGGAATCGGCTTGGCGTGGAAGTCGCCGCCGGCTGCTGACGTGTGGCCTTTGGCCATGCGGGTAAGTGATTGCGCTTTGATTTCCAGGGCGGTGATGTTCACGGCGCTGTCGGCCTGAATGACCTCGCCCCGGCGCGAGATTGCCAGACAAACCAACTGTTTCCTGTCCACGGCGCGTATCGGCTCAGGGAGCTTGTCGATGCCGACCGCAAATGGACATTCGGGGCCAATGCCCATGGCCTCGCGCAAGCCTTCCATGGCCAGTTGCGAACCCTTGTGTGCCTCGGCTTGTTTGGTCTTGGCCAGACTAAGGAACAACTTGGCCTTCGCCAAAGAAACCGGAGTAAGGTCCGGTGGCGCGCCTTCCTTGCCGAGCAGCGCTTCGCCGGTGTTTACGGTGGCCGTGAGTTGCTTTACAATGTCGTCAATCAACGCTGTTTGAATGCGAGCATACTGGACCGAGAAATACATGCGCGCCACGGCGGCATCCATGTCGCACTGCACTTGAAGCAGGTTTGCGGCGGCGGCATTGACGCCCCAGGCCGCCTGTTGCCGGCGAACGGGCACCGCCTTGGCAAACGTGCGGGTGCCGAATTTGAGTTCGTTTAAACCCTTCTGCGCCATCTGTGCAGCGCCGAGGCTGTCTTGTGCGGCCTGAATCGCCGGCTGTTGTGCGCGACCAATCGTCAAACAATCGGACAGAGTTAGGACGGGAACGGCAGGGGCGGCTGGGACGTCCGGCCCGTTGACGCCCGGTGTCTGGGCGACAGCAGTCGCCGAAATAATCAAAAAGCAAATCAACGTGGCGAGGAGCTTTTGCGGCAAGCAGCAGAAGAAGCTCGGGTGCTCAGCAAGTGGTAAAACCATGTTACTCTCTGACCCGAGAGGGGATGCTGCCTGCGGACAGTACGCTCCACGAGCGGCCGGGCCGGACTCTTTCAGCATCGACTGGGGCAGGGGGTAACTGCAATAGCTCTCGTTGCAATTTGAAGATTTCGCCGTGATTTCAGTTCAGTTTCCTACCGGCCTAACGACGTTGTCGGATGGTCCGATTCTTCACGGCTGCATAGATTGACCGGGAATTCAGAAATTGAGGGACCGCGAATGCGCTTGGAGTACACGCCTGCCGTGGAGCGGGCGCTCGAACTGGCTCAGCAACAGGCCGAGCAAGCCGGCTCGGCGCCGACCATCACCGATCTATTCCTGGCTCTGCTTGAGGAAGAGGAGAGCCGGGCCGCCGAGCTACTTCGTCGAGCCGGCGTCCAGACGGAGCAAGCACGCGCTGCGGTATGCTTCCAGGCGATCAGCTTCGGCGCGATGCCGACGGTCACGGCGTTGCTTGGCCAGGCCCGCGCCATGGCGCTGGAAAGGTCCGGCGAGCGCGCCGTAGACAGCGAGCATGTCATGCTCGCCTTGCTCGGGACCAACGCCATACAGGCTCAATTGCGTGCGGCCGGCTTGGACTTGGGTGGTTTGGAAGACTTGTTTCGCGCTCCATCGGGCTCAGCACTGCAACTCGAAGAGACATTGGATCTCGCGGAACCGCCGGAATGGATCGAAACAGCGCGGATCTTCGATGTAAACGCCAACCGCTGCCGCGAAGCCCTGCGCGTGATCGAGGACTTCTGCCGCTTCGCGCTGAACGACGCGTATCTGAGCCGGGAGGTTAAGACATTCCGTCACGAACTGGTCGCCAATCTGGAACAATTCACTCCAATCCACCTGGCGGAAGCTCGTGATACGACCGGCGACGTGGGAACCGCGATCACCACCGAAAGCGAAATGGAGCGCGACTCGCCGCAGCATATCGCTCAGGTCAACTGGAAGCGGCTTCAGGAAGCGCTCCGCAGTCTGGAGGAATACAGCAAATGTATTCGGCCGGAGCTGGCCTCGGCATTGGAGCAACTTCGGTATCGCAGCTACACACTGGAGAAAGCAACGGTCTTGGCAAAGCACGCCCAGCAACGTTTGCAACACGCGCGGCTCTATGCGCTGCTGAGTGCGTCCCAGTGCGTGGCCTCGCTCGAATTTGTGATTGCGGAAGCGGCTGCGGGCGGCGTGGACATTATTCAACTGCGGGAAAAGGAACTCGACGACCGGCAACTCTTGGAGCGCGCCCACAACGTGCGCCGCTGGACCAGGCAAGCCGGCGTCCTCATGATCATAAACGACCGGCCGGACATCGCCCGGCTCGTGGAAGCCGACGGCGTTCACTTAGGTCAGGACGACATGCCGGTGCAGAACGCTCGGCGGATTCTCGGCAGCACTGCGCTGATCGGCGTCAGTACGCACGGTCTCGATCAGGTGCGGCGGGCCGTTCGCGACGGTGCCAGTTACATTGGCATTGGCCCGGTCTTTCCGTCACATACCAAATCGTTCGACGAATTTCCCGGTCTGGAGTTTGTGCATCAGGCGACGGCCGAAACCTGTCTTCCCGCCTTTGCGTTGGGCGGCATCACGCTTGACAATGTGTCGGCCGTATTGGCGGCCGGGGCCAAGCGCATTGCCATCAGCTCGCCCATTTGCAGGGCCGACGAGCCGCAACCGGTCGCCGTTGCCTTTCGCCAAATGCTGGCGGCCATACCGTTGCAGTCAGGCACTTGATTCCTCATAATGTTCTCATCCGGATGGGAAGTGAACTGGATCGCGGCTCAAGCAACCGCGGATGGAGCCCCGGGGGCGCAAGCGACGGGCTCCATCTGGTCGCTTGGGCTCCCCGCTTGATTACCCCGCCGATCTTCATTCTTTTGACCCGCTCCGCTGAATGGACATCTCCGGCATTCCTTGCCGGGCTTCGATTGATCGAAAGGACAGACCGGTGCGAACCTTGGTTGGATGGGACAGTGAATCGGAAGCAGATTTGCTCCAACTCTATCTCACGATAGGGGGCAATGAAGCCCGAACTTGCACCAACGCGAACGAGCTTCTGGCCGTGGCCGCCCAGGATCGCTGGGACATTGTCTTACTTTCGCAAACGTTTCCCACCACGGAGGATAGTTTCGCTGCCTTCACCCAACTCACACAATTGCTGCCCGACGTGCCCGTTGTCCTCGCCTGCCGCATGTCGGAAATGATGGCCTTGCCGAAATTTCTCACGCACGGCCTGCGCTCCTACATCATCCGCGATGAGCGCGGCGATTTCATCTTCCTCATTCTGTCGAGCCTGGAATCGACCGTCGAGGCAGTGAAGGCGGAGCGTACGCGCAAACTCGCCGACCGGC
>DATGHS010000514.1:0-6320 GCA_035307785.1 Gemmataceae bacterium | reverse complement strand
TGGGCAGCACCAACGAATTCAAAAACGTCTTGGGGATCTTCCCGAAGGGCTGGCGTTTGCCGCTCAGCTTCCGGCACGAAAACCAGCGCAAGGAAACGCTGGTCCGCCTCACCGGCGTGCAGCAAAAAGAGCCACAACCAGATCAGCCGATGGGCCCGCAACCGCTGCGCCCCGCTCCCCCGCCGATTCCGGATGGGCCCGCCAAGAAAATGTACAAGCCGAAAAAGGGCTTCGTGAACTATTACTTCAACGAGATGGCGCAGAAGCGCGTTTGGGATGGATTCGAGAAATTCGGCAAGTTCACCGATTTGAAGGGCGAGTGGGTTATTCAGGCCGACATGCAACTGAAGAACAACAAGACCGACAGCAAGATCTGGATCGGCGACCAGAAGGGTGACGACGGCAGCCTGCACACAGCCGTGAAGATGAACATCACCAACGTGACCGACTATGAACTCGATCCGCTGAAGGGCAGTCTCACGCAGGAAGAGCGCACGGCCCCCACTGGCAGCGGCGGCTTCCTCATGGCCATGTACCATTACAACCGGCTGCTCAAGGAAGGTCTGGGCGCCTTTCGCGAGGTCTCGCACGGCGGCACCGAACCGTTCTACCCCTACCCGGCCGACGGTTCGAAACCGAAGAGCCTGCTGGACCTGCGCGTGGATGCCGACGTGCTTCACACCGAATACGCCAGCGTGCCGGCCAAGTGGTATTTCTCGAAGAAAGACGGCAAACTCATCGGCTTCGAGGTCTTCACCGAGCCCAACGCCGACCCGTGCGAGGTATACCTGGCCGACTACAAGGAAGCAGACGGCAAGCAGTTGCCGCACCGCATAGAGGTAAGATATGGCGACGGCCAATTCGCGGTGCTGACGGTGAAGAGCTTCAAGATGGATGCGAAATAGGAAGAAATGAGCCCACGGATGAACACGGACTTCGTAACACGGATGTACACGGATCAAACGTAAAAGGCTTTAAGTTAAATCTGATCCGTGTTAATCCGTTTCAATCCGTGTTTATCCGTGGCCTAATTTGAGAGTCTATGCATGCTCCGAAGTTGTCTAATTGCGTTGGCATTGTTGTCTCTCACGACATTGGCACCAGCCCAAGCCCCCCTGAGCGAAGTCGCCAAGGAAACCAATAAGAAGATGGTGAAGCTGTATGGCTCCGGCGGCTATCGCGGCTTGCCGGCCTATGGCAGCGGCATGCTGATTTCGAACAAGGGGCACATCCTCACCATTGCCAACCACATTCTCGACACGCAAGACCTCCGCGTGCACCTGTGGGATGGCCGGAAGATGCGAGCGAAAGTCGTGGTCATCGAGCCGGCCCTCGACGCGGCCATTCTGAAGATCGACACCGGCGGCAACCCGGAAGCGGAAAAGGAACTCGAACTGCCCTTCTTCGATGCCGTGGCCGCCAGCAAGATGCCGCTGTCCCCTCCGGGCACGTGGATCATGGCGCTCAGCAATGAATACGAAGTGGCATCGCGCGATGAGCCCATGAGCGTGCAGCATGGGACCATCGCCAGTTTCACGAAACTTCATGGCCGTCGCGGCATCTTTGATGCCACCTACACGGGCGAGGTGTACGTGACGGAAGCAATCATTTGCAACCCCGGCGCCGCCGGCGGCGCCATCGTCAACCGCAAGGGCGACCTGCTCGGCATCATCGGCAAGGAGCTGCGGAATACGCTCTCCGAAACCTGGATCAACTACGCCGTGCCGATGAATGCCAAGGTGGAAGTCCGTGAGGGCGAGCAGGTGAAGAAAATCACGATGGAAGACTTCGTCACTCTTGGCCCGGCCGGCAAATGGAACCCGACCAAGATCGAGAAGCCGAAGGAAGGCCCCGGCGGCTACCACGGCATCGTGCTGGTGCCGAACGTGGTCGAGCGCACGCCGCCGTTTGTCGATGGCGTTCGCCCCGGCTCCCCGGCCGAGAAGGCCGGCCTGCTGCCCGATGACCTGATCGTGTACGTGGAAGGTGAACCGGTGGTGAGCATCAAGAATTTCCACGACCTCATTGCGAGGACCCGACCGGGCGAAACGATCAAGATCGAAGTACGCCGTGGCGACAAGCTGATGGCTGTGGATTTGAAGCTGGAAGAAGTGCCGAAGCCGAAGAAGTAGATCGATGACACGTACACTTTCTGTTGCGGTTTGGCTCTGCAATGAAGACGAAAATAACCATTCGGAATTGCCTGCCCGTGTTTCGCTTCCAGTGCCCGAAGCTATGGGCGGAACTTACGCCAACCCATGAAGATAAGGCACGGCATTGTTCGCATTGCGACCAAATAGTGTATTTCTGCACGACGGACTGTGAAACAATTAAGCACGCGCGGGGAGGCCATTGCATTGCCAGAGAATTGCCGGACGAGTCAGAGCTTCCGCACATTTATCTCGGCCAACCATTGGAATTACCTTCTGTTACTCGAGAACAGGAAGAAGCGAGCCGCCGGAAACAGCGGGAGCGCGCGATCGACGACTCGATCCGGAACGCAACCACCTCATCGCGTTGCTGCCCCAAATGCCAATACCCGGCACCGAACTGGCGCATGACTTGTAGGGTATGTGGGTTCGAAATGGGTCGCGTGCGCGCAACCAGCAGTGGTCGGGAGTTATAGGCGTCACGCTGTTTCCGACGGAGAGTCTAGGAACCACGGTGCCATCTCACGAGAGCTGATATTATGTTCCCACGAATCGTAATCGGTTTTGCCTTTGTCTTATTCGCCTTCGCGCTTCCCCGTCTCCCCGCCCAGGAGGTCAACGAAGCCACCGAGAAGGCCTTCCGCGACGCGACCATGAAGGTCGCGCCTTCCGTGGTGCAGATTGAAACCAGCGGCGGCACCGATATCCTGGGAGCCGTTGGCGTGGGCGAAACCGTGCGCAAGGGCATGGGGCCGACTACCGGCGTGGTCGTATCGCCGGATGGCTACATCATCACCAGCGCCTTCAACTTCGCCAACAAGCCCACGGCCGTGTTCGTGACCATTCCCGGCCGCAGCGAGCGGCTTGTGGCCAAGACCATCGCCACCGATCACACCCGCATGCTCACGCTCATCAAGGTAGAGGCGACCGGCCTGAAGGTGCCTACGGCGGTGCCGAAAAGCGAGATGCAAATTGGCCAGTGGGCTATCGGCCTGGGCCGCACGCTGGACCCGGTAGTGGACAACCCGCCGTCGGTAAGCGTGGGCATCATCAGCGCCCTCAACCGCATCTGGGGCAAGGCGGTACAGACCGATGCCAAGATTTCGCCGGTGAATTACGGCGGGCCGCTCGTCGATGTGGAGGGGCGCGTCTTCGGCATTCTCGTGCCGGCCTCGCCGTTTGCCGAGGGTGACACGGCGGGCGTCGAGTGGTACGACTCGGGCATCGGTTTCGCCATCCCGTTTGAAGATGTGCTGGCCACGTTGCCGCGCTTGAAGAAGGGCAAGGATTTGTACCGCGGCCTGCTCGGCATCACGCCGGTAAGCCGCGACTGGTACACCGGCTATTCCAAGGTGCAAACCGTGGCCCTCGACTCCACTGCCGATAAGGCCGGCATCAAATCGGGCGACGAGATCATAGAAGTGGACGGCAGGCCGGTGAACAACCACGCCCAGATGCTGCACGCCCTGGGGCCTAAATACGAAGGCGACCTGGTGAGTTTGAAGGTGAAGCGCGGATCGGAGACCAAGGAATTCAAGAACCTGGTGCTTTCCGGCTCGCTGACGGCTTATGTGGCGCCGTTCCTGGGCATTTTGCCGATCCGCGACGACCCGGAAATCGGCGTCGAAGTTCGCTACGTGTTTCCGAATAGCCCGGCCGAGCAAGCGAAAATCAAGCCGGGCGACCGGATCATGAAGATCGGCCAACACGTGCCCGGTGATAAGCAGCCGCCACTCGTGCCGTTCTCCGGCCGGGCGCAACTGAGCGCCGCCATCGGCAACATGCTCCCCGGAACCGACCTGCGCCTGGAAGTGAAGCGCAAAGACGGCGGCAAGCTCGAAGTCGTCACCGCCCGCCTGGCCGCGATGGACACATCCGTCCCCGAAAGCCTGCCCGACGATTCCACGGCCAAGAAAGCGCTGACGCCGCAAAAGCCGGCCGGCCCGCCGATGGGAATGGGGCCAGGCGTCGTTCCTGCACCTGCGCCCATGCCCGATCCATCGCAACCAAAGAAAGATCTGCCGAAGTTGCCGAAGGATCCCATGGTCCCGAAGGGGAAGGACGCTCCCAAGGAAAAAGACGCCACCACTCCGCCCAAGGAGAAAGATGCGAAGAAGGTGGAGAAAGGCCTGCTCAAGCGGACGACGGAATCACGCGATCACGAATACTGGGTTTTTGTGCCGGAGAATTACGACCCGAACATCGCCCACGGCCTGATCATCTGGCTGCACGCGGCCCAGGATCGGGGCAAAGATTCCAAGGCCGTGGTGGATATCTGGGAGGATTTCTGCGAAAAGCACCACTTCATAATCGTGGGGCCAAAGGCGGAGAACGACTCCGGCTGGGTGGCCAGCGAATCGCAATTCATCGAGCAGACCGCCCGGGCAATGCTGAATGAATACACCATCGACCGCCAGCGCGTGGTCGCGCACGGCATGGGCGTCGGCGGGCAGATGGCGTTTTACATCGGCTTCCATGCCCGCGACCTGATCCGCGGCGTGGCCACCACCTCGGCCATCCTCGGCACCAGCCCGAAAGACACCGTGGGCGGCCAGCGGCTGGCGTTCTTCATCATCGCCGGCGGCAAAGACCCCATGGCCAAGCAGATCGAACTCAGTTCCAAGACGCTGACGGAGAAGAAGTTCCCCGTAAACTTCCGGCTGATTCAGGAGATGGGGAAGGAGTACCTCACGAAGCCGGTGCTCGAGGAATTGGTGCGCTGGATTGATTCGCTGGATCGGATATGAACAAACGAAAGCCCACGGACGGAAGTCCGTGGGCCCCTATCGGTTACTTCAATTCCACATCCCAGTACGCGTTATCGAGAAACGCCTGCCAGGACTGGTACTTGCGTTGCGTCAGCTTCAGGTTTAAGAGCGGGCTGCGCTTCGGCTTCTCCGCCTTGCGAACCAGGCCCATGTGCGCTTGCTTCGGCGTACGACCGCCCTTCTTCACGTTGCAGCCCACACAGGCGCACACGATGTTTTCCCACGTGGTCTGGCCGCCCTGGCTGCGCGGCACGACGTGATCCAGGCTCAGTTCGCTGGTCGGGAACTTCCGGCCGCAGTACTGGCACTGGTTGCTGTCGCGGGCGAAGATGTTGCGGCGGTTGAACTTCACCGTCTGCTTCGGCACCTTGTCGTAGTCGAGCAGGCGGATCACGCGCGGGACCTGGATTTCGCTGCTGGCCGTGCGCACCCAGTCGTCGTCCTCCTGGCGGAAGTTCTTGGCGCGGTATTCGCTCAACTCTCGCCAGGTGGCGAAATCGTAGGTGGCGTACACACCGTCTTCAAGAGCGACGACCTCGGCCAGTTCCTTGCAGAGCAGACAGAAGGCCCGTCGCACCGAGATCACGTGCACCGCCATGAACACCTTGTTCAAGACGAGCACGCTGGCGTCGAGGGCCGTGTGTGGGCTTGCGATCATAACGCTCCCTTTTCCAGGGCCTTGCAGTCCGGCGGGCCACGCTGGCCGCCAACCGGGACTCCTTGCTGTAACGACGCTGCAAGGTCAGTGCGGGTTCAACTTATGTAGCATTTTATCGAGGCCAAGGCCGTTTTCGCAAGCGCAGGGAGGAAGATTTTGTGAAGGAGAGAAGAATTTGCCCACGGATGAACACGGATTTCATAACACGGAAAAACACGGATTTAAAGACTTTTCTATTGATCCGTGCAAATCCGTGATACGCAGTCCGTGTTCATCCGTGGGCCTGTTCGGAAGTGCCTCGCAGTTTCTGCACCAGTTCCAATGCCTGTTCCTTGGTGGAAATCGTGCCATCCAGTTGCGCCTCGCGCACCGCGTCGAGCAGCCGCTTGTATTGCGGGCCCGGTGGAATGCCAAGCTGTTTCAGGTCGTCGCCGGTGATCAGAAACGGCGGATTGAGTTCCCCATTGGCGGTCCATTCTCGCAAGCGCTCTTCGGCGAAGCCCACGTGGGCGGCACTCACGCCGAAGGCCGAAGCAATGGCCCGGTGCAGCAAAAACAAGTCCTCAATTCCGGGATGAATAAGAATCTGCTTCAGCTCGCTCTTGCGCATGGTTGGGGCATCGTGCAAAACATAATGCTTCTCAATGAGCCAGCAGATCCGGTCGCGTTCCGCATTAGAGAGCTTCAACCGCCCGGCAATGCGTGCCGCCTGTTCGCCATCAACTTGCTGGTGCAGAAGCGCGG